>DATCUN010000118.1:0-6633 GCA_036561825.1 Pseudomonas sp. | reverse complement strand
GAACAGGTAGATGTCGTCGCGCTTGACCGGGGTGTGCAGCGGCGCACCGAGGTCCTTCCAGTCGGGGAACAGCTCGTTGAGCGCGCGCGGCTCGAACACCGCGCCGGAGAGGATGTGGGCGCCGACTTCGGAGCCTTTCTCGACCACGCAGACGCTGAGCTCCTGGCCGGCTTCGGCGGCCTTCTGCTTCAGGCGGCAGGCGGCGGAAAGTCCGGCAGGGCCGGCACCGACGACGACGACGTCGAATTCCATGTATTCGCGTTCCACTCTCTAATTCTCCTAACTCAAGGCTGGCAATCTGCTTCTTGGAGTCCGCAAGGGCGGTTTTTGTGCAGCGCAATATATTTACGATGTATGGCAAGACCGGTACAAGCGTTTGTTCGAGCGCCGGCTGATGCGCTTATCTTAAAGTCTGGCGCTTACACAGTGGAAGTTTTGTCGTATTGACCGGGGTAGGGGATGCGGTCAACATACGATGTTTTTGCTGGTCGCGGTATAGCTGAGAGTCGGTTCCACCCGACGGGCAGCCCGGCCTGGTACGCCCTGGCGATACCATATCAACTCACCGGAAAACACGAGGAATCCATGAAGATTCTGGTAGCTGTCAAACGAGTGGTCGACTACAACGTCAAGGTTCGCGTCAAGGCGGACAACTCCGGCGTCGAGCTGGCCAACGTCAAGATGTCGATGAACCCGTTCTGTGAGATCGCCGTGGAAGAAGCGGTGCGTCTGAAAGAGAAGGGCATCGCCACCGAGATCGTCGCCGTGTCCGTCGGCCCGACCCAGGCCCAGGAGCAGCTGCGTACCGCCCTGGCCCTCGGTGTCGATCGCGCCATCCTGGTGGAAACCGCCGAGGAGCTGAACTCCCTGGCCGTGGCCAAGCTGCTGAAAGCCGTCGTCGATAAAGAGCAGCCGCAGCTGGTCATCCTCGGCAAGCAGGCCATCGACAGCGACAACAACCAGACCGGCCAGATGCTCGCCGCGCTGACCGGCTTCGCCCAGGGCACCTTCGCCTCCAAGGTCGAGGTCGCCGGCGACAAGGTCAACGTCACCCGCGAAATCGACGGCGGCCTGCAGACCGTGGCCCTCAACCTGCCGGCCATCGTCACCACCGACCTGCGCCTCAACGAGCCGCGCTACGCTTCGCTGCCGAACATCATGAAGGCCAAGAAGAAGCCGCTCGACGTGGTCACTCCCGACGCGCTGGGCGTGTCCACGGCCTCGACCGTGAAGACCCTCAAGGTCGAAGCCCCGGCTGCCCGCAGTGCCGGCATCAAGGTCAAGTCCGTGGCCGAGCTGGTCGAGAAACTGAAGAACGAAGCGAAGGTGATCTGATGGCTATCCTGGTTATCGCTGAGCACAACAACGCAGCGCTGGGTGCTGCGACCCTGAACACCGTGGCCGCCGCCCAGGCCATCGGTGGCGACATCCATGTGCTGGTCGCCGGCGCCGGTTGCGCTGCCGTCGCCGAAGCGGCCGCCAAGGTCGCCGGTGTCAGCAAGGTGCTGGTTGCCGACAGCGCCGCGCTGGCTCACCAGCTGCCGGAAAACCTCGCCCCGCTGGTCGCCGAGCTGGGCAAGGGCTACAGCCATGTGCTGGCTGCGGCCACCACCACCGGCAAGAACGTGCTGCCGCGCGTCGCCGCGCTGCTGGATGTCGACCAGATCTCCGAGATCATCAAGGTCCTCGCCCCGGACACCTTCCAGCGGCCGATCTATGCCGGCAACGCCATCGCCACCGTGCAGTCCTCGGCAGCCGTGAAAGTGATCACCGTGCGTGGCACCGGCTTCGACGCCGCAGCTGCCGAAGGTGGTTCCGCGAGCATCGAGGCCATCGGTGCAGGCGCCGATGCCGGCATTTCCAGCTTCGTCGGCGAGGAGCTGGCCAAGTCCGAGCGTCCGGAGCTGACCGCAGCCAAGGTCATCGTCTCCGGTGGTCGCGGCATGCAGAACGGCGACAACTTCCAGCTGCTCTACAAGCTGGCCGACAAGCTCGGCGCCGCCGTCGGCGCCTCGCGTGCCGCCGTCGATGCCGGCTTCGTGCCCAACGACATGCAGGTCGGCCAGACCGGCAAGATCGTCGCCCCGCAGCTGTACATCGCCGTGGGCATCTCCGGTGCCATCCAGCACCTGGCGGGCATGAAGGACTCCAAGGTGATCGTGGCGATCAACAAGGACGAAGAGGCACCGATCTTCCAGGTGGCCGACTACGGCCTGGTCGGCGACCTGTTCGACCTCGTGCCGGAGCTGGAAAAGGCCCTGTAAGGTCTTTCGGGCTGTGCCGAAAAACCCGCTCTCCGGAGCGGGTTTTTTGTGCTCGGGGGAAATCCGCTTGCCGGCGGCGGGCCGCTCTGCCCTAAACTAGCCGCCATCTTTTCCGGCGGCGCCGGCAACCGACTTGCGAGGTTCGTCATGACCATCCGTTCCACCCTGTCGCGCCTGGGACTGGCGCTGCTGGTTCTGGCCGGCTCCAGCCATGTCATGGCCGCCGGCAAGTGCGAGCGCCTGATCGCCACCGGCAATCCGGACCAGCCGCCCTATCTGTGGCGCGATCCGCAGCAACCGCAGCGGCTGATTGGCGCCAGCGCCGACCTGCTCATGGAGCTGGGCAAGGCCCTCGAGGTGAAGATCGAGGTGATCGATGCCGGCAAGCGCTCCGCCGCCGAGGGCGACGCCGTCAGCGGGCGGGTCGATCTGTTGGCGGGCAGCTACCTGACGCCGGCGCGTCTCGGCCAGTTCGACTTCGTCCATCCGGCCTATCTCGAGGTGCCGGTACACGTCTGGGTGCAGCGCGACAAGGCGCCGCTGTTCGGCCGGCGGGCCGATCTGGCCAGTCACAGCGGTCTGGCGATCGGTGCCGGCAGTTTCTCCGCCGCGTTGGCGCAGCAGGTCGACGAGCTCAAGCTCAAGCGCACCGGCAAGGCCAGCGATGCCTTGTGGCAACTGCAGCAGGGCAAGGTCGACTACCTGCTGCTCGAGCGCAATGCCGGCGTGGCGCTGGTCGAGCGTCTGGGGCTGGGGGGCGAGCTGCTGGCCCTTGAGCCGGCGCTGGGCAGCGAGCCGCTGTACCTGGCCCTGTCGCACAACTCGGCCTGCAATGATCCCTGGCTGCGCGGACAGCTGGCGAAAAAGATGACAGAATTCCGCGCCGCCGGCCTGCCGCAGACCCTGCTACAGCGCAATCTTGAGCGCTGGAAGAGCCAGGCGCAGGCGCCGGCGATTCCCTGAAGCAGGATGTTCATTCGATGACCCAACGCATTTTTGCCCTGCTGGCGCTGCTGCTCCTGAGCGGCTGCGCCAGCGATCCGGCGCCGACCGCGCAGCTGCAACTGGCCGAGCAGGCCGTGACGCAGGCGCGCGCGGTCGGTACCGACCCCGAGCAGGAGGAGCTGCGCCAGGCCGAGGCCGAGCTGGCTGCGGCGCGCCAGGCTTTCGCGCGCAAGGACTACCGCAAGGCGCGCATGCTCGCCGAACGTGCCGAGCTGGACGCCCGACTGGTTGAGGCGCAGACCCTGACCGGCAAGACCCGCGCGCAGCTCACCGAGCTGAAGAGCAGCATCGTGCGCCTGCGCACCCAGCTGGGAGACCTGCAGTGAACCCATCCGTCTTTCGCCCGCTGTGGCTGGGCGTCGTTGTCCTGCTGGCCAGCTGCGCGACCGCCCATCCGGACGCGCAACAGGCCCTGGCGCAGGCCCGCAGCAGCTACCAGTCGCTCGCCAGCGACCCTGCCGTGCTGGCCGCCGCGCCCAAGGATGTGACTCGCGCCGGCGACTCCCTGGCGCGTGCGGAGCGCCTGGCCGACTACTGGGGCAGCGAGGAAGATGTTGCGCACTACGCCTACCTGAGCCAGCGTTACGGGGCTATTGCCCGTGAGCACGGCATGCAGGCGGCGGAACAGCAGCAGCTGGAGCGCCTGCGGCTGGAGCGCGAACGTCTGCAGCTGGCCCTGCGCGAGGCCAAGCTGCTCGGTCTGCAACAGGACGACTCGCTCGCGGAGCAGCTGGTCGCGCTGGCCGCCACCGAGACCGAGCGCGGTCTGGTGGTGAGTCTGGGCGATGTGCTGTTCGACAGTGGCCGCGCCGAGCTGAAGTTCAGCGCCAATCGCATCGTGCTCAAGCTGTACCGCTTCCTGGAGCTCAACCCGCAGCGCATCGTGCGCATCGAGGGCTATACCGACAGCCATGGCAAGGCCGCCGACAATCTGCAGCTGTCCCGTGCGCGGGCGCAGACGGTCGCTGACGTGCTGGTCGATCTGGGGATCGACGCCAAGCGCATCGAGGTGCGCGGCTACGGCGAGGCTTTCCCGCTGGCGGCCAATGCCTCATCCTATGGACGGGCGCAGAATCGCCGGGTCGAGATCGTGTTCTCCGACGCGCAGGGCAAGCTCGGCGCCGAGCGCCAGTAGGTTGTGTCCGTGCCGCGGTGATGCCGGGTGTGTTCGGCGTGGCGCGGGCAGTCGTCACCGAAAGCTGGCGGCCGGTTCGCCCCGGCCGCCGTTACTGCGAGGTCCGTGATGACAGTCGTGCGCTCATGTCTGGTCTTGCTGCTGTCGCTCGGCCTGGTCGCCTGCGACGCCGATCGCGAGAAAGACCAACCGCAGCAGCCGGAGCCACCTGCGGCCACCCTGCCGCAGCCCACGGCACCGGCGCCCGATACGCCTCCAGCTCCAGCTCCAGCTCCAGCTCCTGCCCCACTGCCGCCTGCGGGAGAAACCGCTCCGCCTGCGCCGCCGCCAGTGCCCCCCGCGCCCAGCGCGCTACCCGAGCCGCCCTCCAAGCCGCTTGAGCGTGCCCGCCCGCCGGCCGCAGAGGCGGCCGTCTCTGCTCGGCCAAAGCTGGCGGAACCCGCGGCGCCGCTGGACCTCAGTCTGCCCAGCGAAACGCCGGAGGGCTTCGGCTTGGCGACCGGGAGTGAGGCGCTGCCCGGCGAGCCACAGGCCCTGTTGCCGCCCCTGTTCGAGAGCAAGGGCGAGTCGAACAGCTTCGAGCTCGGTGGTCGGTTGATCACCAACGAGCCCGGGCAGGCGGACGAGGACAGCTGGCATTCGGTGGAGGGCGCCGAGCTGCAGCTGCAGTTCCGCCGCTGAGCCGGGGCACCGCGCGGGACTATTCGTCCTCGCCATCGTCCTGGCGAGCCTTGGCGTCCTGTTCGGCGTTGCGTTTGTGCATGCGTTCCAGCTCCTCCTCGCTGAGCGGCATCTTGTTGGCGCTGTCGCGCAGCAGCAGCAGGCTGCCGACCACCGAGCCGAAGGCCAGGGCCAGAAACAACCAGGCATACCAAGGCATGATTTTCTCCTACGGTTGACGTCGTCTTCACCATAGCGCCGCGCGCCGCGGCTGTCTTGCCCGATCTGGCGCCGCGCCGGCCGGCGCGGGCTTGCGTTACAATGCGCGGCGATTCGACTTGCCGAGAGAGCCCCATGACCTGCCAGACCCCGATCATCGTCGCCCTGGATTTCCCCGCCCGTGAAGCCGCACTGGCCCTGGCCGAGCGCCTCGATCCGCAACTGTGCCGGGTCAAGGTCGGCAAGGAGCTGTTCACCCGCTGCGGCCCGCAGATCGTCGAGACGCTGGCCGGCAAGGGCTTCGAGGTGTTCCTCGATCTGAAATTCCACGACATCCCCAACACCACGGCGATGGCGGTCAAGGCCGCCGCCGAGCTCGGCGTGTGGATGGTCAACGTGCACTGCTCCGGCGGCCTGCGCATGATGGCGGCCTGCCGCGAGACGCTCGACACCCTGAGCGGGCCCAAGCCGCTGCTGATCGGCGTGACCGTGCTGACCAGCATGGAGCGCGAGGATCTGGCCGGCATCGGCCTGGATGTCGAGCCGCAGGAGCAGGTGCTGCGTCTGGCGGGTCTCGCCGCCCAGGCCGGCCTCGACGGGCTGGTCTGCTCCGCCCAGGAGGCGCCGGCGCTGAAGGCGGCGCAGCCGCAGCTGCAGCTGGTGACCCCGGGTATCCGCCCGGCCGGCAGTGCCCAGGACGACCAGCGGCGCATTCTCACCCCGCGCCAGGCGCTGGATGCCGGCTCCGACTACCTGGTGATCGGCCGGCCGATCAGCCAAGCTGCCGATCCGGCCGCCGCGCTGGCGGCGGTGGTGGCCGAACTGCGCGGCTGAGGTCGACCCATAACGCAGTCGCAGCCGGGGAGGGGACGGTCGATGCGCGAGTACGATCCCTACCGTCCGCCGCAGGCCCCGCTGCTTGACCAGCAGCTGCCGGCGGCCTTCGCCGACGGCGACTGGAGCTGCAGCCAGTTGCGCGTGCTCGGCGCGCTGGCGTTGGGCTATCTGTTCGGTCTGTTCGTGCTGCTGGTGCTGAGCCTGTGGCAGGTGCTGCATCCGCAATTCGCGCCGCTGGCCTTCACCCATCTGCTCAGCCTGCTGCTGGTGTTGCTCTGGGGCTACCTGCTGCTGCGCTTGCGTGCCTTGCTGGCCGCGCGCTTCGCGCTGCACGGGCTGGACTGGCCGGTGGCGCTGCAGATCCTGCTCGGCTTGTTGGCGACCGGCTTCGCTGCGCTGCACGACGGCCAGGCGGCCGGGTTGGCGGGGTGGTGGGAGCTCGGCTACTTCGCCCTGTTCGTCGCCCTCGGCTTCAGCCTGCTGTGGTTCGCCCTGCGCCTGCGGCGCATCCGC
>DATCUN010000117.1:0-17128 GCA_036561825.1 Pseudomonas sp. | reverse complement strand
GGGCTGATGATCGGCGATACGGTGATCATCCGCCGCGCCGGCGACGTGATTCCGCAGGTCATGCAGGTGGTGCTCGAGCGCCGTCCGGCCGATGCGCGGCCGGTGGCGATTCCGCAGAGCTGCCCGGTATGCGGCTCGCATGTCGAGCGTACCCAGCTGATCAAGCGCGGCAAGGGCAAGGCCTCGGTCAGCGAGGGCTCGATCTACCGCTGCGTCGGCCGCCTGAGCTGCCAGGCGCAGCTCAAGCAGGCGATCATCCACTTCGTCTCGCGCCGCGCCATGGATATCGACGGCCTCGGCGACAAGATCGTTGAACAGTTGGTCGACGTGGGGCTGGTCCGCTCGCCGGCCGATCTCTACACACTGACCTTCGAGCAGGTGGTGGTGCTGGAGGGCTTCGCCGAACTGTCCACCCGCAACCTGCTGGCGGCCATCGACGCCAGCAAGCGGCCCACCCTGGCGCGCTTCATCTATGCCCTCGGCATCCCCGATGTCGGCGAGGAGACGGCCAAGCTGCTGGCTCGCGCCCTCGGTGCGCTGGCGCGCATCGCGGTGGCCCTGCCGGAGGTGCTGACCTGGCTGCCGGACGTCGGCCTGGAAGTGGCCCACGAGATCCACAGCTTCTTCGAGGACGAGCACAACCGCACGGTGATCGCCCAGCTGCTGGCGCGCGGCGTGGTGCTGCAGGAGGAGGGTGCGCTGCACGCCGAGTTCGCTGCCTGCGCCACGCTGGCCGAGCTGCTCAACAAGCTGAACATCGCCGGGATTGCCGCCACCGGGGCGAAGAACCTCGCCGACGCGGCCGGCAGCCTCGAGGGCGTGATCGCCCTCAGCCAGGACTGGCTGAGCCTGAGCGTGACCAAGGGGCTCAGCGAGAAGGCCCGGCAGGCGCTGCGCGAGCACTTCGCCGCGCCGGCCAATGTGGCGCATGCCCTTGCCATCGAGGCGCAGCTGCGCGAGTTCGGCATGCACTGGCAGAGCGAGAAGAAGGCGGTCGCCGGCCTGCCGCTGGCGGGGCAGACCTGGGTGCTCACCGGCACGCTCGAGGCCATGAGCCGCGATGAGGGCAAGGCACGGCTGGAGGCGCTGGGCGCCAAGGTCGCCGGCTCGGTATCGGCCAAGACCCATTGCGTGGTTGCCGGCCCTGGCGCCGGCTCCAAGCTGACCAAGGCCAGCGAGCTGGGCGTAGCGGTGCTGGACGAGGCAGCCTTCCTCGCCCGCCTGGCCGAGCTCGGTGGGTAGGGTGCGCCGTGCGCACCTGCGGCGTTGTGGGGCGCGCGGCGCACCCTACGGCTGGGCGTAGGGTGTTGTCATCAGCTGCCCAGCGTGCTTTGTCGCGCGTGTGCTGCCAGCGCGCCGTGACTGGCGTATACTTTTGCGCTTTTCTCTAGTTCCGCCCGCGAGTGACGCCAGCCATGGAAATCAATCCGATCGTTAACAGCATCAAGGACCTGACCAGCCGCACCCAGACTATTCGGGGGTATCTTTGACTACGATCAGAAGCATGACCGTCTGACCGAAGTCAATCGCGAGCTGGAAGACCCGAACGTCTGGAACAATCCGGAATACGCGCAGAATCTGGGCCGTGAGCGCGCCCAGCTGGCGCAGATCGTCGA
Organism: Pseudomonas sp.; assembly: GCA_036561825.1. Lineage (GTDB taxonomy): Bacteria > Pseudomonadota > Gammaproteobacteria > Pseudomonadales > Pseudomonadaceae > Geopseudomonas. The sequence goes on along the minus strand of DATCUN010000117.1, from coordinate 15,512 downwards.
GACCCTCGACGAACTGGCCAGCGGCCTGGCCGACTCCAGCGACCTGCTGGCCATGGCCGTCGAGGAAAACGACGAAGGCGCGGTGAACGACGTCGCCACCGAGGTCGAGCGCCTGCGCGAGATCCTCGAGAAACTGGAGTTCCGCCGCATGTTCAGCGGCGAGATGGACGCCAACAACGCCTACCTCGACATCCAGGCCGGTTCCGGCGGCACCGAGGCCCAGGACTGGGCCAACATGCTGCTGCGCATGTACCTGCGCTGGGCCGACAAGCACGGTTTCGAAGCCACCATCATGGAACTGTCCGCTGGCGAAGTCGCCGGCATCAAGGGCGCCACCGTGCATATCAAGGGCGAGTACGCCTTCGGCTGGCTGCGCACCGAAATCGGCGTGCACCGTCTGGTGCGCAAGAGTCCGTTCGACTCCGGCAACCGTCGCCACACCTCGTTCACCGCGGTGTTCGCCTCGCCGGAAATCGACGACAACATCGAGATCGACATCAATCCGGCCGATCTGCGCACCGACACCTACCGCTCCTCCGGTGCCGGTGGCCAGCACGTGAACACCACCGACTCGGCGGTGCGGATCACCCACATCCCCACCAATACCGTGGTGAGCTGCCAGAACGAGCGCTCCCAGCACGCCAACCGCGACACCGCCATGAAGATGCTGCGGGCCAAGCTGTACGAGCTGGAAGTGCAGAAGCGCAACGCCGCCGCCCAGGCGCTGGAAGACACCAAGTCGGACATCGGCTGGGGTCACCAGATCCGCTCCTACGTACTCGACCAGTCGCGGATCAAGGATCTGCGCACTGGCGTCGAAGAGAGCAACTGCGATGCGGTGCTGGACGGCGATCTGGACGAGTTCATCGAAGCGAGCCTGAAGCAGGGCCTTTGATCTTTACTCCCTCTCCCCTGCGGGGGAGAGGGCTGGGGTGATGGGGCTGGCATCGGCCCCGGCACCACCCCTCTCCCTAACCCTCTCCCCGACGGGGAGAGGGAACGAATCAGTGACGGAAACGACGACCATGAGCGAACAACCGCTGAACGAGCACGCCCTCCATGAGGAAGAGAACAAGCTGATTGCCCAGCGCAAGGAAAAGCTTGCCGCCCTGCGCGAGAGCCAGGCGATTCCCTTCCCCAACGACTTCCGCCGCGACAGCCAGGCGGGCGACCTGCAGAAGCAGTACGCCGAGGCCGGCAAGGAAGCGCTGGAAGCGCAGCAGATCAAGGTCAGCGTGGCCGGGCGCATCATGCTCAACCGCGGCGCGTTCATGGTCATCCAGGACACCAGCGGGCGTATCCAGCTGTACGTCAACCGCAAGACCCTGTCGGCCGAGACCCTCGAGGCGATCAAGCACTGGGACCTGGGCGACATCGTCGGCGTCAGCGGCGTGCTGGCCCGCTCCGGCAAGGGTGACCTGTACGTCGACATGCAGGACGTGCGTCTGCTGACCAAGTCGCTGCGCCCGCTGCCGGACAAGTTCCACGGCCTGACCGACACCGAGACCCGCTACCGTCAGCGCTACGTCGACCTGATCGTCAACGAGGAGGTGCGCGACACCTTCCGCGTGCGTTCCCAGGTGATTGCCCACATCCGTCGTTTCCTCAACGACCGCGGTTTCCTCGAAGTGGAAACCCCGATGCTGCAGACCATCCCCGGCGGCGCGGCGGCCAAGCCGTTCGAGACCCACCACAACGCGCTGGACATGCCGATGTTCCTGCGCATCGCGCCGGAGCTGTACCTCAAGCGCCTGGTGGTCGGCGGCTTCGAGAAGGTCTTCGAGATCAACCGCAACTTCCGCAACGAAGGCGTGTCGACCCGGCACAATCCCGAGTTCACCATGCTCGAGTTCTACCACGCCTACGCCGACTACGAAGACAACATGGACCTCACCGAGGAACTGTTCCGCGAACTGGCGCAGACCGTGCTCGGCAGCACCGACGTGCCCTACGGCGACAAGCTGTTCCACTTCGGCGAGCCGTTCGCGCGCCTGTCGGTGTTCGACTCGATCCTCAAGTACAACCCGGAGATCTCCGCGGCCGACCTGCAGGACCTCGACACCGCCCGCGCCATCGCCAAGAAGGCCGGCGCCAAGGTGCTCGGCTTCGAAGGGCTGGGCAAGCTGCAGGTGATGATTTTCGAGGAGCTGGTCGAGCACAAGCTGGAGCAGCCGACCTTCATCACCGAGTATCCGTTCGAGGTGTCGCCGCTGGCCCGTCGCAACGACAAGAACCCGAATGTCACCGATCGCTTCGAGCTGTTCATCGGCGGCCGCGAGATCGCCAATGCCTACTCCGAGCTGAACGACGCCGAAGACCAGGCCGAGCGCTTCCATGCCCAGGTGCGCGACAAGGATGCCGGTGACGACGAGGCCATGCACTTCGACGCCGACTTCGTGCGCGCCCTCGAATACGGCATGCCGCCGACCGCTGGCGAAGGCATCGGCATCGACCGCCTGGTCATGCTGCTGACCAATGCGCCGTCGATTCGTGACGTGATCCTGTTCCCGCACATGCGCGCGGAGCAATAAGCTGCTGCTGTGAAATCACCTTGAGTCGGGTGCCCCTTGTCGTGGTCGAATGCGGCAAGGGGCACCGCTCGCTGCGTGCTCCCCGTGGCTGCCCCTGCCGGCAGCGGAAAATGTCCGTTGGAATAAGGAGTGCTCCATGAACGCCGTGCGTGTGCTTGTTGTCCTGTCCTTCCTGCTGCTGGGCGGCTGCCTGGCGACCTTCAAGGAGCCGATCCCGGCGGGCGAGACGGCGCCGAAACATCTGCTCGGCACCTGGGCCGGCGAGGACGAGTGGGGCGAGGAGCGTTTCCTCGAGATCACCCGCAAGCCCGGCGGTGGCTACCAGGCATTGGCCTGGCGCGAGAGCATGGCCAACCGCGACAAGGCGCGCGGCTATGATTTCACCGTGGCCCATCACGGCCGCCGCTGGTACCTGTCGGTCGAAGCGCCCAAGCGTCTGGGCGGCAACTTCGCCATTGGCGGCTTCGAGCTGACCGACGAGGATGAGCTGGTGCTCTACAGCCTGGATATCGAGCAGCTGCAGGGTGCCCTGGCGTCGGGCCAGCTCGAGGGGCAGACGGTGGAGACCGACGAGGGCGACGGCGTGTTGATCGCCAGTCCGCTGGCCAAGGTCTACCGCTTCCTCGACGACCCGGCCAACAGCGACGTGTTCAGCGAGGTCGCCCGCTTCGTACGGGTCACCGAATAACGGGGCGGGGCGATGAGTCGCAGCAAGGCGAATACCGAATACCGGCAGACCATTCGTGCGCTGTCCGACCGGCTGGTCGAGGCGCAGACGCCGATCCGCGTCCTCGATGCGATCAAGTGGGACGACGGTATTCGCGAGGGCTTTCTCAAGTCCCGCGGCAGCAAGCCGCCGGCGGTGGATCGGGCCTACTACCAGAACCGGCCGCTGTCCTTCGATGCCGACCAGAAGAAGCAGCAGTTCCAGCAGATCGAGCGCGACATCACCCGTCAGCTCGGCCAGTTCAGCCCGGTCGGGCAGATCATGCGGCGCATGTGCAAGGAATACCGCATGGTCATCCGCATGCTCGAGGCGCGCGGTACCGCGGATTTCGGGCTGATCTCCCAGGAGCTGTACGGCTCGGCGTCCGACGCCTTCCATGCCGGCGATCCGACCCTGGCCGACCTCGGCGTGATGTTCTCCACCTACCTGGACAACATCGCCGGCCGCAGCGAGCTGAAGGACGAACCGAAGACGCTGAATGCCACCGAGGCGGTGGCGCTGCTGCAGGGCCAGCTCAACGGCGTGTTCGGCGACGAGGCGGTGGTGCGGGTGTTCGAGTCCGACGGCATCCTCGCCGATGCCGCGGCCGGCGCCGACTACATCAAGATCCGCGCCGATGCGCTGTTCAACCAGCGCGACATCCGCGCCCTGGCGGTGCACGAGGGGCTGGTGCACGTCGGCACCACCCTCAACGGCCTGAACCAGCCGGTCTGCACCTTCCTGGCCAAGGGCCCGCCGTCCTCGACCATCACCCAGGAGGGCCTGGCCATCCTCATGGAGGTGATTGCCTTCACCTCCTATCCGACCCGGCTGCGCAAGCTGACCAACCGCACCCGTGCCATCCACATGGCCGAGGAGGGCGCGGACTTCCTGCAGATCTTCGAGTTCTACCGCGATCAGGGCTACACGGCGGAGGAAGGCTACTCCAACACCATCCGCGTCTTCCGCGGCTCGACCCCGGACGGCCTGCCGTTCACCAAGGACCTGTCCTACCTCAAGGGCTTCATCCTGATCTACAACTACATCCAGCTCGCCGTGCGCAAGGGCAAGCTGGAGCAGATTCCGCTGCTGTTCTGTGGCAAGGCGACCCTGGAAGACATGCGCACGCTGCGCCAACTGGTGGATGAGGGGCTGGTCGTGCCGCCCAAGTACCTGCCGCCGCAGTTCAGCGATCTCAATGCGCTGTCGGCGTGGATGTGCTTCTCCAACTTCCTCAACCACCTGAGCCTGGACCGTGTCGAGGCCGACTACGCCAACATCCTCTGACGGGCCGCAGGGCTCGTCTCTGGCAACCCCTTTGCTGACTTTCCGGATACCCGCATGAGCGAACGCAACCCCATTCCGCTGATCCTCACCGCCGTCGGCAGCGTCGCTGCGACCGTCGCGCTGCTCGGCTACTACGGCTATCTGCACTTCGCCAAGCCCGAGGACGCGCTGTTGCTGAGCGAATACACCATGCTCAAGACCGTCCCCGGCGAGGACTACAAGGTTTCCCTCAAGCCCGCCGACCAAGTCGCCCACTGCATCGACGGCGTGCTGGTGCTGTTCGACGTCAACCAGAAGGGCCTGACCGGCGTGCTGGTGGACAGCCAGAAGCGCGCGGTGCGTTGCATGGGCGAGGAGACGCCGCAGGCCGAGTGAGGTCCGTCGGTCTATCCTTGCCCGGACGAGGTGATCGCGAGGGCGGGGACGATGATTGTCTGCAAGCGCGTGTATCTGCCAGCCATGCCGGAAGACGGTTTCCGCGTGCTGGTCGATCGGTTGTGGCCGCGCGGCTGCAGCAAGGCCAGCCTGGTGCTGGATGCCTGGCTGCGCGAGCTGGCGCCGTCGGATGCGCTGCGCCAGGCCTTCGCCCATGATCCCGGGCACTTCGCCGCATTTCGCCGCGCCTACCGTGCCGAGCTGGCGACGCTCCCGGCGCAGTGGCGCCCGCTGCTGGAGCGGGCTCGCCACGGCACGCTGACCCTGCTGTATGCCGCGCGCGACGAGCAGTTGAACAACGCCCGGGTGCTGGCCGAGTTTCTCGACGAACAGTTGGCCTTGCCGGCGCCGGCCGATTGCGCCGCGGGAGCATCCCGATGAGGCCCCTGTCCTTGCTGCGCGGCTGTGCGCTCCTGCTGTGCGTCGGCCTGCTGCAGGCGGCGCAGGCCGCGCCAGCGCTGGGCAGCGCGCACGGCCCGCTGGAACTGCACGAGCTGGTCGGCGGGCTGGAGCATCCCTGGGCACTGGCTTTCCTGCCGGACGGGCAGGGCATGCTGGTGACCGAGCGCCCAGGACGTCTGCGCCGGGTGTCTGCCGAGGGCGCGCTGTCGGCGCCGTTGGCCGGGGTTCCTGCGGTCTACGCCCAGGGGCAGGGCGGCCTGCTGGATATCGCCCTGTCGCCGCAGTTCGCCGCCGATCGCCTGGTCTACCTGAGCTATGCCGAGGCGGGGCCGGACGGTTACGCCGGTACGGCGGTCGGGCGGGGGCGGCTGTCTGCCGACCTGCGCGCGCTGGAGGATTTCCAGGTGATCTTCCGCCAGCAGCCCAAGCTCTCCTCCGGCACGCATTTCGGTTCGCGGCTGGTGTTCGACCGGGCCGGCTATCTGTTCGTCACGCTGGGCGAGAACAACCAGCGCCCCACGGCCCAGGACCTCGGCAAGCTGCAGGGCAAGGTGGTGCGCCTGCACGCGGATGGCCGCATTCCCGCGGACAATCCCTTGGTCGGCAAGGCCGGTGCGCGTGGGGAAATCTGGTCCTACGGTCATCGCAACCCGCAGGGCGCGGCGCTCAATCCGTGGACGGGGCAGCTGTGGGTCCACGAGCACGGCCCGCGCGGTGGCGACGAAATCAACCTTCCCCGGCCGGGGCGCAACTATGGCTGGCCGCTGGCCACCCATGGCATCAACTACAGCCTGCTGCCGATTCCCGAGGCGCAGGGCGACAGGGCGCCCGGCACCGAAGCGCCCTGGTACGTCTGGAAAAGGTCGCCAGCGATCAGCGGCATGGCCTTCTATGACGGCGCGCGTTTTCCGGCTTGGCGCCACAGCCTGTTCGTTGGTGCACTGGCTGGCCAGGCGTTGATCCGCCTGACCCTGGACGGCGACAGGGTGGCGGGTGAGGAGCGTCTGCTGGAGTCGCTGAATGCGCGCATCCGCGACGTGCGGACGGGGCCGGATGGCTGGGTGTATGTGCTCACCGACGAGCGCGACGGCAAGCTGCTGCGGGTGGGGCTGGCGCAGCCGTGATGCCACGGCTGGTCAACGGCGCAGACTTGGCCGCCGTTGCCGGTGGGAACTCGCTGGGCGAGTTTCCACCCTGCAGGCGTCGGGGTCAGAACCGTTCGTTGCCGCCGAGGTAGCGCCACTGGCCGGGTTGCAGCTTGGCCATGGCCACGCGGCCGATGCGGATGCGGCGGATGCTGAGCACCTGCAGGCCGACGGTACGGCAGACGTGGGCTATCTGCCCCGGCTGCGGCGCCTTGAGGGCAAAGCGCAGGCGGGTTTCGCTCTGCCAGCTGACCTTGCACGGTGTCAGCGGGCGGCCCCGGTAGCTGAGGCCGAACTGCAGCTGCTTGAGCTGCTCCGGCGTCAGCGTGCCGACGACATCGACGACGAATTCCTGCTCGATCTTGCTGAAGTCGTCGGTCAGCTTGCGGATCACGCCCCAGGTCTGGGTCAGGACCAGCAGGCCGGAAGCCTCGGGCTCCAGCGGCAGCGGCACGCTCAGACGCTGCAGGTGACGCTGCAGCAGGTGCACGCCAGAGGCGTCGTCCGCGGCGCGGCTGGCAGCGCTCAGCAGCTCGCAGGCATGTTCGCTGTCCAGGTCGGCCGGCTTGTGCAGGATCAGGGTGATCGGCGGCTGGGGTTCCGCCTTGGCGCCTTCGCGCAGGGCGATGGTCTGCGCCTGCACCTTGAACTGCGGCTCCTCGACCACCTGGCCATCTACCGTGACCCAGCCGCCCTCGATATACAGCTCGGCTTCGCGGCGCGAGCAGGGCAGCAGTTCGGCGAGGCGTTTGGACAGACGGACCGGGTCGCTCATCGAATCACTTCTTGCCAATGGTGATCTGGCGCGAGCTGCCGTAGACCTGACCGCTGACGCCACGGGGGATCTGCTGGACTTCGCCGCCGGACTTGAGGAAGGCTGCCATCTGCTCTTCGAGCGCGAGGCGGGCTTCGGCGGAGGGAACGGGGGCAACCTTCTGTTTGGAGGCGCTGGGTTTGCTTTGCATGGTGATTCTCCTGCCTGAAGAGGAAAAAGGCTCACTATTGTACAGCATTGGCGGTCATTTTTTGCGCAGGATGATGAAATCAGGAAAGTATCTGTCGGAAAAAGGCTGGGGAAAGTCGGGAAATGGCCATTTTCCCCCGCCGGCTCACTCGCTGGCCGGGCGGTCGCCGTGGACGGGCGTCTGGTCGACGATGGTCAGCTTCAGCGGCATGGCGGCACCTCGCAGGCAGGAGCGGATGGGGCATTTGGCTAGGCCCTGGAAATGCAAAAGCCCCGCACGAGGCGGGGCTTTTGTTCAGACTGGAAAGTCAGATCAGACGATCTGGACTTCGTCAGCCTGCAGGCCTTTCTGGCCCTGGACAACCAGGAAGGAAACAGCCTGGCCTTCCTTCAGGCTCTTGAAGCCGTCGGCCTTGATGGCGCGGAAGTGAACGAACACGTCCGGACCGCTCTGCGGGGTGATGAAGCCGAAGCCTTTCTCATCGTTGAACCACTTGACGGTACCGGTTTGGCGATTAGACATAAAAGTCTCCTTGAGCAACAGTTTTGACTGCGACACCGGAACTGCCCGGGGTCGGAACTGAGTGCAAGGAGCCAGGAAAGCTGAAATTTGAATGAATCAAGATCTAAACCATGACGCTGCAGCACAGTGATCGATAACCTAAACGGTAATTTCGTCCGGTGCAAATTCTTTCTATGGGCGGCTTTTGGGCCCCCTGTGCCGGTGTGGAGTCGGGTTTTCCTTCGGGGGCCGCGGCAGCCAATAAATCATCTTTTTAATCAACAAGATAGCTATCTTGGTGCGGTCTGACGGCGCTCCGCAGCGCCCGTCGGAAAGCCGCGCGATCTGCCACCGATTGCCCCGCTTGCGCCCGCAATTCGCCGGCCGATCTCGGCTAGAATGCTGCCTCTGGCAATCCAAGGTAAGCGACATGGCACTGATCGGGCGGTTCAACTCTCTGCAGGTGGTCAAGCACACCGACTTCGGCCTCTATCTGGACGGCGGTCCGGACGGCGAAATCCTTCTGCCCAAACGCTATGTGCCCAAGGGCGAGCCGTGCGAGATCGGCGACTGGCTTAACGTGTTCGTCTATCTGGACAGCGAAGACCGCATCATCGCCACCACGCAGACGCCCAAGGTGCAGGTCGGCGGTTTCGCCAGCCTCAAGGTGGTGGAGATCAGTCATGTCGGCCTGTTCCTCGACTGGGGGCTGCCCAAGGACCTGTTCCTGCCGCACTCCGAGGAAAAACGTCCGCTGCAGGTCGGCGACTACTGCGTAGTGCATGTCTATCTCGATGCGCGCACCCGGCGCATCACGGCCACCGCGCGGCTGGACCGCTATTTGGACAAGACTCCGCCCAACTACACGCCGGGGCAGGCCGTCGAGCTGCTGGTGGTCGAGCGTACCGACCTCGGTTTCAAGGCCATCGTCAACGGCAAGCACTGGGGCCTGATCCACAAGAATGAGCTGTTCAAGTTCCTCCGTCCGGGGATGCAGGAAAGCGGTTACATCCGCGAGGTGCGTGCGGACGGCAAGATCAGCCTGAGCCTGCAGCCGATCGGCAAGGTGGCGGCCGACAGCCTCGGCGAACAGATCCTCGCCAAGCTGCGCGAGGAGGGCGGCAGCCTGGCACTGAGCGACAAGAGCCCGCCGGAAGTGATCAGCCGGCTGTTCGGCGTGAGCAAGGGCAACTTCAAGAAGGCCATCGGCGCCCTGTACAAGCAGGGGCTGATCGTCATCCTCGACGAGCGCATCGAGCTGCGCTGAGCCGAAGGTTGCCCGGCACGGGGCAGCTGTCCGCGTGCCGGCAACGTCCCGCCCTGAGTGGAGTCAGGGGCGCTTGCCCCATAGCGTTTCCAGGCGCGCATCGCGACCGCAGGTGGTGCGGTAGTAGAAATAGCGCAGCGGGTTCTTCCGGTAGTAGTCCTGGTGATACTCCTCGGCGGGATAGAAGGTCCCGGCAGGCAGGATCTCGGTGACGATCGGCTTGGTAAAGTGCCCGGAAGCCTGTAGCGCCACTTTCGACGCTTCGGCCAGGCGTTGCTGCTCGGGCGTGCGGTAGAAGATCGCGCTGCGGTACTGCGAGCCAATGTCACAGAACTGCCCGGTGGCGGTCAGCGGGTCGATATTCGGCCAGTAGGCGTCCAGCAGCTGGGCATAGCTGGTCTGCGTCGGATCGAAGCGCACCAGCAGCGCCTCGACATGGCCGCTGCGTCCCGCCGACACCTGTTCGTAGGTCGGATTGGCCAGGCTACCGCCGGTATAGCCGGAGGTGGTGGACAGCACGCCCGGCACCTTGTCGAAGTCTGACTCCATGCACCAGAAGCAGCCGCCGGCGAAGATCGCCGTGGCGGCCTGGTCGTCGGTCGTCCCGCCGCTCTCCGCCGCGTCGGCGTGCGGCAGGCCGGTCAGGGTGCTGGCGGCCAGCAGCAGCGCCAGCAATCCGCGGCGCAGGCCGTCCGGCAGCGGCGGATACGCAATTGCGCGGCTCATCATCAGTTCCTCAGTTCGGGCAGGGGATCGGCGCGCGGCACGAAGCGCAGTGCCAGGCCGTTGTTGCACCAGCGCTCGCCGCGTGGCGGCGGGCCGTCGTCGAACAGGTGGCCCTGGTGTCCGCCGCAGCGCGCGCAGTGATATTCGGTCCGCGGCCAGATCAGGCGGAAGTCGCGCTTGCGCCCGACGTGTCCGGTGATCGGCTGGGTGAAGCTGGGCCAGCCGGTGCCGCTGTCGTACTTGTGCCGGCTGTCGAACAGTGGCAGGTAGCAGGCGGCGCAGACGAAGGTGCCGTCGCGGTGTTCGTCGTCGAGTGGGCTGCTTCCGGACGGTTCGGTGTCGCCCTCGAACAGCACTCGGTAGGCCGCGGGCGTCAGCACGGCGCGCCACGCGGCGGGCGGCTTGTCGAGCGGGGTCACGGTTACGGTGTCCGGCGCGGCTGCCCGCGCAGGGGATGCGCCGAACTCCAGCAGTGCCAAGGCTGGCAGGCAGGCCAAGGCCTGCAGCAGGATGCGTCTGTTCATCGCCGGCTCCCGGGAAAGGGTATGCGAAGATTGGACAGCTCCCGCCCTCAGGCGTTGCCGGTACAGCTACTGGTGGTGATGGATTTTGCCGTCAGGCGACATACGGTTGTTCCGTGCACACGCGGCGCGGGATCAGAGCAACGCGATCCCGCGCCAGTTCCGCGATCTGCACACGGGCGGCGCGACCGATGCGGCCTCAGTCGATGCGGGTGAAGGTGGCGGTGCCGATGCCCTCGATCTCCTGGATCAGGGTGTCGCCGCCATCCTCGATGCGGGCGTGCAGCAGCGTGCCGCCGTTCTTGTCACGGGCGGTGACGTAGCCGTCCTTGTGCTCCCAGGTGGCGATGGCCAGCTTGCTGTCGCCCTCACGGATGAACTCCGGCGTCAGTTCGACGGTGGTGCTTCGGACCTTCACGCCCATGGCCTCGGTGGTCATGTCGAAGGTGCCCTGGATGCCATTGCCAGCCAGGGCCGTGCCGGCGTAACCGCCCAGTGCGGCCAGCAGGATGCCGAGGGTGGTGAGCTTGAGCGTGTTCATGGCGTGCCTTCCTTGTCGATGACATTGAACCGTCGCTTTCCTGCGCGGAGCGCAGACGGTCAACGTGATGGCTGAGCGATGCGGGGTGCGTGGCATTGCGCGTCCGGCGTGCCGGGCGGCAGTGCTGCGATGCGGGATCAGCTTAGGAGGCGCGAAGCAGGGTTTTATTGACCTGGATCGTCAAAAAGCCTGCAATTTCATGAACTTATCGTGACAGTGCGGGTTTTGCGGGCGTGCCGGGCCTCGCGCGGCGAGGCCCGGCTGCTGGCGTTTCAGGCCGGTTCGGAGGTTTCGCGGTTGCGGATCATGTCGGCGATCCCCTGCAGCGGCCCCTTGAGCATGGCCTTCACTTCATCGCTGGCGCCGACCTGCTCCAGTGCGCGATCCATGCACAGCAGCCACTGGTCACGCTCCTTCGGGCCGATGGCGTAAGGGCGGTGCGGGCCGGTCATGCAGATCGAGCCGTACTTCTGCGCATACAGGTGCGGGCCGCCCAGCCAGCCGGACAGGTATTCGAACAGCTTCTGGCGAATCCCGGAGAGATCCTCGCCGTGCATGCGGCGAATGTCCGCGGCTTCGGGCAGGCTGTCCATGCAGTCGTAGAAAGCGTCGCACAGACGGCGTACGCCATCCTCTCCGCCCAACAGTTGATAGGGAGTGTTCATGCGGCTCTCCGTCGTGTTGCGAAAAGCATTGATGCTGCCCGAGTGCGGTGGCCAGGGCTTGATCCAGGTCAGCAAGTCGGCTTCCTGCCGGTGGGGGCGGCGCTGGTTTCAGCGCTTGCCCATCGACTTGCGGGTGCCCCTGGGAGCCGCGCCCGGGCGCTTGTCGTGATTGCTCTTGTTGTTGCCTGGGTGCCGGGGCTGCTCGCCGTTCTTCTTCGGCGCGTAGGTCTCGGCCGTGAAGGGGAAGCGGAAAGCCGGAACAGCGGCCTGGGTAGCTTCGCTGGCCTGGTCCTGTTGCGGTTGCTCGGCGCAGTCGGCCTCGGGGGCAATGGGTTTCGATGTCATGGTGTATCCGGAATAGCGGTTGAGAGGTTCTACATCGCCAAGCATCGGCGCACGTGCTGCGCATTATACCTGCATAGATGCCCGGGCATCGGCGCTTGGCCAGATGGCTGAGCGAATCCCTGAACGAGCTGGGCGAGCGCCCGGCCAGTAACCTGTGAGTAATAAGAATGACAGCTATCAAAGACGGCCTTGATCAACTGATGACCGTAGAAGGCGCCCTGGCCCGCCGCAAGCTGGTCGACGTCGGCGACTCCCTCGAAGTCTGACGTTGCAGGCCTGTCGCCCGGTCCCGGGCGGCCGGTTCTCCTGCCCGGTGCCGCGATCCCGCTGCGCCATGCGCCCGCCCAAGGCGTAGCCTCTCCCCGCGTTAATAATGCCGACTCCGCCGACCTTGCTCAGGCCGCGGTAGTTGCGTGGCCGCTTAGCGGACCAGCGCGACCAGCGTCTTGTGTTGTCGGTAGCGTGCCAGGCGCTCCGCCAGCGGGGCAGGCAGCTCCGCCGCGGGGGTGAAGTTCAGGCGTGCGTAGAAGTCGGCAAGCTCCGGATGGCAGAACAGCCACACCGGTCCCGGCGTCTGGGCCAGGGCATGCTCGATCAATCGGCTGGCCAGGCCCTGGCGCCGCTGCGCGGGCGCCACCAGCAGGCCGGTCAGCCAGTGACCGCCGCCCACCGGGCTCAGGTTCAGTGCAGCGAGGATTTCCTGGCGCCGCGCCACCCATGTCTGCGCGCCATTGGGAGCGCGCATGGGCGAGCGCTGGGCGCGGTAGAACTTGCCCAGCAGGGGCTGCAACAGCGGCGCGAGCAGCTCGCAGTGGATATCGCGTGTTTCGTGCATGCGGGTGATCGCGTCTGGCGCTGCGGTTCAGTCGAGCAGCTCGGCCGGCACGTTGCCGCCGTTGTCAGCCAGTTTCTGCAGCACGGTCTTGTGCAGCCACATGTTCATCTGCGCCGAATCGGCCATCTTCTCCTGCGGGCAGCCCAGTTCGCTGGCGAGCTCCTTGCGGGCGGTCAGGCTGCTGTCCATGCCGAGCAGCTTGAGCAGGTCGACGATCGAGGTCTTCCAGTTGAGCTTTTCCGGATTGGCGGCGGCCAGCCCTTCCAGTTTGGCGACCACGTCGACCATGGCCATGCCCGCTGGCGCTGCCGGCGTCGGGGTGGTGGGCGTCGCGGTCGGCGGACTTGATGGATCCACCGGCGCGGCCTGTGCCTCTTCGCCAAAGCCGAGCTTGGCCAGGATCTTGCTGAACAGTCCCATGGGAATTCCTCTACCGAGTGAGTGGCGCAAGGGAGGATAGCCGCACACGGCAGGCGTTGCCGCACGATGGGGCGTGCCGGGCGACGAAATTCAGAACAGGTCGCCGATATTCACCGTCGAACGCCGGCCGACATCCTGGTGGTGGGCGGCGAGCCAGTCGCGGGTGCACGCCCGGCCCTGGTCGCGCAGCATCTCCAGAAAGGGCAGGCTGGTGGTCAGCTTGGACTCGCTGGCCAGCCGCCGGGTCAGCTCGCCCATGGCGATCAGATGGAGGTTCGCCCGCATCAGTCGTCGCTCCAGGCGCCCGAGCGGCAGCAGCGAGCGCCCGGCGAACTCCCGTGCGCGGGCGATACTGCGCATCTCGCGCAGGAAGGTGGACTGGAACGCCAGATCCTGCGAGCGGCGGCGAATCTCCTCGGGGCTGTGCGGCGTGGTGCCCTGCACCGGCGGGCTTAGCAGCACCAGCAGGATGTCGGCGCTAGCGCAGTCATAGAGCAGCGGGAAAATCGCCGGATTGGCGGCAAAGGCGCCATCCCAGTAGGGCGCACCGTCGATCTCGATGGCGTGGTGCAGGCTGGGCAGGCAGGCCGAAGCCAGCACGCTCGCCACGCTCAGTTCATGGGTGTGGAACAGGCGCAGCTGGCCGGTATTGGCGTTGGTGGCGGCGATGAACAGCTGCAGCGGGCTGGCGCGCAGGTGCTCGAAGTCGATCTGCGTGCTGACGATGTCGCGCAGCGGATTGATGTCGAGCGGGTTGAACTGCTGCGGCGACAGTTGCTGGATCCAGTACAGCATCACCTTGGCGCTGGGCGACAGGCTGCCACTCTCGACATCGGCACCAGCGCTGATCAGGGGTGCGCTGTGCGCAACCGCCTCCCAGAAGTGCGCCAGTGCCTGGCGCGCACCCTCGCGGCCGCCCTGCAGCAGGCCGTGGGCGAGCACCACGGCGTTCATCGCTCCCGCGCTGGTGCCGCTGATGCCCTCGAAGTCGACGCGGCCGTCCTCAAGCAGGGCATCCAGCACGCCCCAGGTAAAGGCCCCATGCGCACCACCGCCCTGCAGGGCGAGGTTGATGGGCTGGGACTTGCGCGCGCGAAAGAACATGGCGTGACCCTGCGGTTGGACCGGGAATGGCATTTGCTCAGCAAAACCCATTCCAGTGTCACGCGTGTGTCAGCGGCGCCGGTCGGCGCGTCGTGCTCCCGCCGCAGTGGCGGGAGCGCTCAGGTTCAGACCTTCTTGACGAACTCCGACTTCAGCTTCATCGCGCCGATGCCGTCGATCTTGCAGTCGATGTCATGGTCGCCGTCGCACAGGCGGATGCCCTTGACCTTGGTGCCGACCTTGACCACCAGCGACGAGCCCTTGACCTTGAGGTCCTTGATCACGGAAACGGTGTCGCCATCCTGCAGGACGTTGCCGACCGAGTCGCGGATCACCTTGTCGCCTTCGGCCGGGGCTTCGGCGGCGGCATCGGCGGACCACTCATGGGCGCATTCCGGGCAGACCAGCTGCGCGCCGTCCTCGTAGGTGTATTCGGAACCGCATTTGGGGCAGGGTGGCAGAGTGCTCATGAATTATCCTCATGTTCGATCGGTAAAAGTCCGCGAATTATATAAGGTTTTGCTCCCTCCGAGGAGCGCCGCACGGCAGAAAGCGCGAGTTGGGGGGCAGGCGGCGGATGATTCGCCAGCCTGCCAGGCACTCCTGGCGCATGATGATCGGTCATGTGGCTGTCGACTGCCGGGGCATGGGCGCTGGCCGCCCGGGGCGCCCGTGCGCGCGGCCAGCTCCGCGGCGGCGATGACAACTCTTGCAATAGCTGGATTTTGACATCCCCCGTGCGGGTTCCGAAGATGGGCTTCTTGCGGCAACCCACTGAAGAGACAAGCATGCACGCTGAAGAGAAAAACCTGATCGATGGCCTGTTTTCCCGCCTGCGCGACGCCGAAAGCCAGTCCGCGCCCCGCGAGTCCGCGGCCGAAGCCCTGATCAACGGGCACATCGCCCGCCAGCCGGCGGCGCCCTACTACATGGCCCAGGCGATCATCGTGCAGGAACAGGCCATCCAGCAGCTGGATGGTCGCGTCAAGGAACTGGAAGCGCAGATCGAAACCCTCAAGCGCAGCCAGCAGAGCGCGCCGCAGCAGAGCAGCGGCGGCTTCCTCTCCGGGCTGTTCGGCGGTGGTGGCCGTAGCCAGCCGCAGCAGCCCGCCACTA
>DATCUN010000116.1:0-11632 GCA_036561825.1 Pseudomonas sp. | reverse complement strand
GGGGGCAGCAACGGCAGGCCCAGCTCTTCGGCCGCCGCGATGTCGCCGGGACGGCTGGCGCGCGCGCCGAGGGCCAGCAGGCCATGGCGGTGGCAGATATCGAGCAGGCTGCCGAGATCCAGCTCGGCATCCGTCTCGGCGAGATGCTCGAGGCCGAGCAGCACGGGCGCGTCGTGGAAGAAGTTGGGCGCCTTGGCGACCTTCTCGGCCAGCTGCCGGTCGAGGAGTGCCAGGTCGTTGCGGGCAAGCTCCAGCACGGTGATCGCGAGCATGTTGCCCTTGAGCCGGAATACGGGGTCTTGGTCGGTCAGATCAGCTAGGTTCATGTCGGTTGCAGCCAGGAATATGCCGAGGACTTATAACGACAACCCATCGGGGTCGCAAGTTGCATGCATGGCTGATTCGCCTGTGCGTGACGGGGTAGAATAATCGGCCTGTTCGCCTGACTGGATGTGTTGATGGAACGTCCCCGCTTTCGTGCCGCCTTTCTTCACCCGCGCTTCTGGCTGCTGTGGCTGGGGCTGGGGCTGCTCTGGTTGGTCGTGCAGCTGCCCTACAAGACGCTGCTGAAGCTCGGGCAAGCCCTCGGTGTGCTGATGCTGCTGGGCGCCCGGTCGCGCCGGCACATCGCTGCACGCAACCTCGAACTGTGCTTCCCCGAACTCTCCGCCAGCGAGCGTGCGCACCTGCTGCGCGAGAACTTCGCCTCCAGCGGCATCGCCTTCTTCGAGATGGCGATGAGCTGGTGGTGGCCGCGTGCCCGCCTGGCGCGCCTGGCGCATGTCGAGGGGCTGGAGCACCTGCAGGCCGCCCTGCGCGAGGGGCAGGGGGTGATCCTGATGTCCCTGCACTTCACCACCCTGGAAATCGGTGCCGCGCTGCTCGGCCAGCGCCACACCATCGACGGCATGTACCGCGAGCACAAGAACCCGCTGTTCGACTACATCCAGCGCCACGGTCGCGAGCGGCACAACCTCGACGCCAGCGCCATCGAGCGCGATGACGTGCGCGCCATGCTCAAGGTGCTGCGCGCCGGGCATGCCATCTGGTACGCGCCGGACCAGGACTATGGCCGCAAGCAGAGCATTTTCGTGCCGCTGTTCGGCATCCCCGCCGCCACCGTCACCGCCACCAGCAAGTTCGCCCGCCTGGGCAAGGCGCGCGTGATCCCTTTCACCCAGCAGCGCCTGGCCGATGGCTCCGGCTATCGCCTGACCATCCATCCGCCGCTGCAAGACTTCCCCGGCGCCAGCGAGGAAGCCGACTGCCTGCGTATCAACCAGTGGGTCGAGCAGGCGGTGCGCGAGTGCCCCGAGCAGTACCTGTGGGCCCACCGTCGCTTCAAGACCCGCCCGGAGGGTGAGCCGAAGCTCTACGGCTGACCAGACGGCGCTGGCGCGCTGCTCAGGCGAAGCGCCCGTTGCGGTAGTCGTCCAGCGCCTGTTCGATTTCCTCCCGGCTGTTCATCACGAACGGACCGTACTGCACGATCGGCTCGCGCAGCGGCCGTCCGGCGATCAGCAGCGCACGGGCGCCGCTGGCACTGGTCAGGTGCAGGCTGTCGCCATCGCCCAGGCGTACCAGCTGGCCGCTGGCGATGTTCTGGTCGCGCTGGCCGCGCACGGTCAGCTCGCCTTCGAATACGTGCAGCAGCACGTTATGGCCGCGCGGCAGCTCCGGCATCAGGCAGGCGCCGGCGGAAAAACTCAGGTCGAACAGCTGCGGCTCGGTATGCGGGCGCTGCACGGCGCCGGCCTGCTCCTGCTCGCCTTCCTTGAAGTGTCCGGCGATCACCCGCACCCCGACGCCGTGCACGCTGGTCAGCTGCGGAATCTCCTCCGGCGCGAAGTCGCGGTAGCCGGCCGGGCCCATCTTGTCCGCCGCCGGCAGGTTGAGCCAGAGCTGGAAGCCGAACATGCGGCCCTGCTCCTGCTCGGGCATCTCGCTGTGCACGATGCCGCGCGCCGCGGTCATCCACTGCACGCCGCCGGGTTCGAGCAGGCCGCGGTGGCCGAGGTGGTCTTCATGGCGCATGCGTCCCTCGATCATGATCGTCACGGTCTCGAAGCCGCGGTGCGGGTGCGGCGGGAAGCCGCCGATGTAGTCGCGGGCGTCGAAGGAGTCGAAGGCGTCCAGCATCAGGAAAGGGTCGAAGCGTTCCAGACCGGCACCGCCGATCAGGCGGGTCAGGCGCACGCCATCGCCGTCCGAGGTGGCGCGGCCGCTGTGCAGGTCGAGGATGTCGCGGTAGTGGGGGTAGCTCATGACGCAGCTCCTTGATTCAGGCCAGACCATCATTCTGGATCAGCCCGCTGGATCGTTGGGTGCTGTTTTTGCGCCAAACCTATTGGCTGGATCGATTGATTGGCTGTCTCACTCGCGGATCTGCAGGCGCCGCGCCTCGGTGTAGACGTAGCGCACCTTCTCGTACTCGAACGGCGTATTGAGCTGGCCGTAGCGGAAGTCGTTGATGTGCCGGCGGTCGATGGCCATCAGGCTGTAGTACTCGGCCGGCCGTGCCGTGAGGCCGCTGAGGTTGGCGAGGTCCAGCGCGCTGCCCACGGTGCTGTCGAAGGCCAGCCCGCCGGTATCGCGCAGGTTGGACGGGCCGAGCAGCGGCAGCACCATGTAGGGGCCTTCCTCGGCGCCCCAATAGCCGAGCGTCTGGCCGAAGTCCTCGCTGCGCCGCTCTAGGCCCATGTGGCTGGCCGGGTCCCACAGCCCGCCGACGCCGAGGATGGTATTGAACAGCAGGCGCGTGGTGGTGTGCAGGGCGTCGCGGCCCTCGAGCTGCAGCAGGTGGTTGGCCAGGCTGGGGACCTCGCCGAGGTTGGCGAAGAAGTGGCTCACGCCGCTGCGCAGGAAGCGCGGGGTAACGAAGCGGTAGCCATTGACCAGCGGCAGGTAGACCCATTCGTCGAAGCGCTGGTTGAAGTGGTAGATGCGCCGGTTCCACTCCTCCCAGGGGTCATTCATCACCAGCGCGACCAAGGTGGCGCGCTCGAACTCGTGCTGATTGAGCTGCGGGTTGAACTTCAGCGTCTCCAGTGGCCGGGCGAAGCCGTCGGCGTCGGGCTCGGCCGCGGCGATGCCGCTCAGGGTCAGCAGGGCGCCCAGCAGCAGGGCGCGCAGGGAACGCTCAGTCACGGAGGAACTCCAGCATGGCCTGGGTGTTGACCCGATAGTTCATGTTGCCGCAGTGCCCCCCGTACGGGAACAGTGTCAGGCGTTCGCCGAAGGTGCGGCGCAGGAAACCGAGATCACCCGGGCTGAGGATCAGGTCGTCGCGATTGTGGAACACGCGGATCTTGTCGCTGCCGGCCAGGTAGGTGCGCAGCGAGTAGAGGCTGACCTGGTCGATCATCTGCAGCAGGCTCTTGCCGTCACCCTGCCGGCGCCAGTACGGCATCAGCTGCTCGCGGATGTAGCACTGGAAGTCGCAGAGCAGGGCGCGCTTGAAGAAGGGGGTGAGACTGGTGCCCTCGTCCATCGGATAGGTCGGCGGGATGATGAAGCCGCGGCGGTTGATCAGGTCCGAGGTGAAGGCAATATCGGCCGCGGCGAAGCGGAAGACGGTGCCGATCAGCATGGCCATCTCCTCGTCGGAGAGCCGCTGCTTCGACTGCTGGAAGTCGTAGAGCATCGCCGCGTCGATCTGCGCCGTGCCGCGCTCCTCGAAGTAGCGCGCCAGCTTGCCGAGGACCAGGTCGTAGAAGGTGCTGCTGTTGTCGACGCCCTTGACCTCGGTCTGCACCAGGCGGTCGAGATTGGCCACCGAGGTGTACAGGTTCACCGGCGGGTTGATCAACAGCACCCGGCGGAAGTTGAACGTCTTGCGGCTTTCATCGAGGTGGCTGACGAAGGCGGCGTTCAGGCCGCCGAGGCTGTAGCCGACCAGGTCGTAGCCGGTCACCGGCAGATCACTCTGCTGCCCGCGGATTCTCTCCATCACCTGGTACAGGTCGATGGCATCGCGGTCGGAAATGCCCGGCGTGGCATGGCGCGAGGCGGCGGCCATGAAGTCGTAGCTGGTCGGCGAGGACAGCTGCACCACATGGTAGCCGGCGCCGTAGAACAGCCGTTTCAGGTCTTCGGTCTTGTCGTTGGCGTAGTGCGCAGCGGTGCCGGAGATGATGAACACCAGCGGTGCCGGGCCGTCCTGGCGGGCCAGGCGGTACTTCAGCGACTTGACCGGCCAGAAGTTGTCCGGCAGCTCACGCCGCGGGCGCAGGCGCAGGCTGTAGTCGGCCTGGTCGATGTCGGCATCGTCCGGCAGGACTGGGCGCAACTCCGGCGGCGCGGTGGCGATGGTCGCCTCGAACGGGTTGGTCAGCGGGAAGCCGTAGCTCACGGCGTCAATCTCGTTGACGGCGGCCTGGGCGTTGCCCAGCCAGAGGCCGGCAAGGAGCAAGAGAAGGCGTGAAGCGCGGGGCATGGGGGTCCTTGAGCAGTGATCCAGGCAGCATCAGACTCGCATAGGCACGGCGAGTTGCCGCGCGGTCCGCAGCATTCGGACCAGCGGGGTCGGACGAACGGCACACTTGGCGCGAGTATGGGCGGTTTGCCGTGGCAAATTCCAGCCACGGGCTTTGGCCAGAGCGGAGAGGTCCGTTCCAGCAACAATCCCCTCGCGGGACTGTATCTGAGCCGGTCGGCTCAGAAGTCGTCGTCGTCGTCGCGCTGGCTCAGATCCTGCCGATGTTTGCGGGCGAGGGCAAGGAAGCGGGGGGTCAGCCCGATGTCCTCGTACAGCGGATCACCCTGTTCGTCGGTGGTCACCACCTTGCTGCCCTTCACATAGGGAAAGCTTTCCTCCAGTTCCTGCAGCGCGGCGCCAAGCAGTCCGCCCAGCAGTTCCTCGGTGCTCCGCTTGGGATACATTTCCTTGAGGGCCGCGAGGCGTGCGGCCGACTCCAAATCCAGTGGAATGCAAAAGGTACTCTTGCTCAGCGTCCCCTTGGCGCTGAGTTCCCACTCGTTGACCAGATCGCGGATCTTCATCAATGCCTCCCGGCCTGGGGTTGCTGTCGGTAACGCAGGTGTCCTGAGAAAAAGCCTAGACTGCCATTGGCACTCGTGCAGCCCTGTGGGTGAGACTGGCAGCAACGAAGCGTGGGCGGGAGAACGGGCATGGCGGAAATCGACGCGCGACTGCGTGAGGATGTGCACCTGCTGGGCGAGCTGCTCGGCGACACCTTCCGCGCCGAGCGCGGCGCGGAGTTCCTGGCCAAGATCGAGCGCATCCGCCAGGGCGCCAAGACGGCGCGGCGCGGCTCGGCGGAAGGGGCGCGGCAGCTGGCGCAGACCCTCGACGCCCTGGCCGAGGACGAGTTGTTGCCGGTGGCGCGCGCGTTCAACCAGTTTCTCAACCTGGCCAACATCGCCGAGCAGTACCATCGCATCCGCCGGCGCCGGGCGGACGAGCCGCTGCCGTTCGAGGAGCGGCTGCTGGGCGAGCTGCTCGAGCGTCTGCAGGCCGCCGGGCACAGCCGGCAGGACCTGGCGCGGCAGATCGCCGGGCTGGATATCGAACTGGTGCTCACCGCGCATCCCACCGAGGTGACCCGGCGCACCCTGATCCAGAAGTACGACGCCATCGCCGCCTGCCTGGCGGCGCGTGACCACGCCGACCTGTCGCTGCGCGAGCAGGTCCGGGTCCGCCGCGAACTGTGCCGCCTGCTCGCCGAGGTCTGGCATACCGAGGAGATTCGCCGCAGCAAGCCGACCCCGGTGGACGAGGCCAAGTGGGGCTTTGCGGTGATCGAGCATTCGCTGTGGCGCGCACTGCCGGACTTCCTGCGTGGCGTCGACGAGCTGCTGCATGGCTGCTGCGGCACGCGCCTGCCGCTGGCGGCGACACCGGTGCGTTTCGCCTCGTGGATGGGCGGCGACCGCGACGGCAATCCCAACGTCACCGCCGCGGTCACCGTCGAGGTGCTGCTGCAGGCGCGGCGCCTGGCCGCCGAGCTGCACTTGCGCGACGTCGAGCGGCTGATTACCGACCTGTCCATGCACCAGGCCAGTCCGGCCCTGCGCGAGCGGGTCGGCGAGACGCCGGAGCCGTACCGCGCGCTGTTGCGCGAGCTGCGCACGCGGCTGTTCGCCACCCGCGACTGGGCGGCGGCGGCCCTGCTGGATGGTCGCGCGCCGGATGCGCGGGTGCTGCAGGACAATGGCGAGCTGCTCGAGCCGCTGCTGCTCTGCTACGACTCGCTGACCGCCTGCGGGATGGGCAGCATTGCCGACGGCCCGCTGCTCGACAGCCTGCGCCGCGCGCACACCTTCGGCCTGTTCCTGGCGCGCCTGGACATCCGCCAGGACGCCGGCCGGCATGTCGCCGCCCTCGACGAGATCACCGCGTACCTCGGCCTGGGCCGCTATGCCGAGTGGGACGAGGGGCAGCGCCTGGTGTTTCTCCAGCGCGAACTGGCCAGTCCGCGGCCACTGCTGCCGCTGCACTGCCGGCCGTCCGCGGACACCGCCGAGGTACTGGCGACCTGCCGGGTGGTGGCGCAGGCGCCGGCTGCCGCACTGGGTTCCTATGTGATCTCCATGGCCGGGGCACCGAGCGATGTGCTGGCGGTGCAGCTGCTGCTCAAGGAGGCCGGACTGCAGCGCCCGCTGCGCGTCGTGCCGCTGTTCGAGACGCTGGAGGATCTGGAGCATGCCGGCGCGGCGATCGACCGCCTGCTGGCCGTGCCCGGCTACCGGGAAGGCCTGGCCGGGCCGCAGGAGGTGATGATCGGCTACTCCGACTCGGCCAAGGATGCCGGCACCGTCGCCGCGGCCTGGGCGCAGTACCGCGCCCAGGAGGCGCTGGTGGCGGTGTGCGCCCGGCATGGCGTGGAGCTGCTGCTGTTCCATGGTCGTGGCGGCACCGTGGGGCGCGGCGGCGGCCCGTCGCATGCGGCCATCCTCTCGCAGCCGCCCGGCTCGGTGGCCGGGCGTTTTCGCGTCACCGAACAGGGCGAGGTGATCCGCTTCAAGTTCGGCCTGCCCGGCGTCGCCGAGCAGAACCTCAACCTTTATCTGGCCGCCGTGCTGGAGGCCACCCTGCTGCCGCCACCCACGCCGACCGCCGAGTGGCGTGCACTGATGGAGCGCCTGGCCGCCGACGGGGTGGCCGCCTATCGTGCCGTGGTGCGCGAGCATCCGCAGTTCGTCGAGTATTTCCGCCAGGCCACGCCGGAGCTGGAGTTGGGCCGCCTGCCGCTGGGCAGTCGACCGGCGCGCCGGCGCAGCGGCGGGGTGGAGAGCCTGCGGGCGATTCCGTGGATCTTCGCCTGGACCCAGACGCGGCTGATGCTGCCGGCCTGGCTTGGCTGGGAGGCCGCGCTGGAGCGGGCGGTGGCGCGCGGCGAGGCCGAGCTGCTGCGCGAGATGCGTGCGCACTGGCCGTTCTTCCGCACGCGGATCGACATGCTGGAGATGGTGCTGGTCAAGGCCGATGCCGACATCGCGCGCCTGTATGACGAGCGTCTGGTCGAGGAAAACCTGCGCGGATTGGGGCAGCACTTGCGCGACCTGTTGTCGCAGGCGGTGCGCATGGTGCTGGGGCTGACCGGGCAGGCGCAGCTGCTGGGCAACGACCCGGTGCTGCGCGAGTCGATCAGCGTGCGCGATCCCTATCTCGACCCCCTGCACCTGCTGCAGGTGGAGCTTCTGGCGCGTTCGCGCAAGCTCGCCGAACACGGCGAAAGTCCGCTGGAACAGGCCCTGCTGGTGAGTGTCGCGGGCATCGCCGCGGGGCTGCGTAACACCGGGTGAAACGGCTTAGCGTAGATCCGTGCGCATCTTGTGTCCTGCAGAGTAGCTGTGTATTTTGGTCTGCTTTTTCAGCGCCCGATTTCATGCTAGGGGCGAAAACAAAAATTTCGAGATTGGCCCCACGCGGCGAATCCAAGATTTCCTACATCCTTTCTGGAGCAATACGATGCGTGTGATTCTGCTGGGGGCGCCGGGTGCCGGCAAAGGTACTCAGGCTCGCTTCATCACCGAGAAATTCGGCATTCCGCAAATCTCCACCGGCGACATGCTGCGTGCCGCGGTCAAGGCCGAGAGCCCGCTGGGCCTGCAGGTCAAGGAAGTGATGGCGAGCGGCGGCCTGGTCTCCGACGAGATCATCATCGGCCTGATCAAGGAGCGCATCGTCGCCGCCGACTGCGCCAACGGCTTCCTGTTCGACGGCTTCCCGCGCACCATCCCGCAGGCCGAAGCGCTGCGCGATGCCGGCGTGGAAATCGACCATGTGCTGGAAATCGCCGTGGAAGATGCGGAAATCATCAGCCGCATGTCCGGCCGCCGCGTCCACCCGGCTTCCGGTCGCACCTACCACCTGCAGTACAACCCGCCGAAGGTGGCCGGCAAGGATGACGAGACCGGTGAGGAGCTGATCCAGCGCGAAGACGACCTGGAAGAAACCGTGCGCAAGCGCCTGGACGTGTACCACGCCCAGACCATGCCGCTGGTCGGCTTCTACCAGGATCTGGCGCACACCGCCGGCAAGCCCAAGTACTCCCGCGTCGAGGGCGTCGGCAGCGTCGAAGAGATCACCGCCAAGGTGCTCGCCGCGCTGAGCTGATCCGCTCGTGCTGTGCCGACGGCCCGCCTTGTGCGGGCCGTTTGCATTCTGCAGTGCTGTTACAATGCCCGCCCGTTTTTGACCGTACCGGACCTCCGTCATGACCACCCTGCTGGCCCTGGATACCGCCACCGAAGCCTGTTCCGTCGCACTGCTGCACGAGGGGCGTGTCTTCAGCCGCTACGAGGTGATTCCGCGCCTGCATGCCCAGCGCGTGCTGCCGATGGTGCAGGAGCTGCTGGCCGAGGCCGGCATCGCCCTCGCTGCGGTGGAGGCCATCGCCTTCGGCCGTGGCCCGGGCGCCTTCACCGGCGTGCGCATTGCCGTTGGCGTGGTGCAGGGCCTGGCTTTTGCCCTCGACCGCCCAGTGCTGCCGATCTCCAACCTGGCCGTGATGGCCCAGCGCGCCCATCGCGAGCAGGGCGCGACCCAGGTGGCGACCGCCATCGATGCGCGGATGGACGAGCTGTATTGGGGCTGCTATCGCCTGGAAGATGGCGAGATGCGCCTGGCCGGGGTGGAGGCGGTACTGCCGCCGGAGCAGGTCGCGCTGCCGCGTGGCGCCGAGGGCGAATGGTTCGGCGCCGGCACCGGCTGGGCCTTCGCCTCGCGCATCCCGGTGCTGGTGCAGGCCATGGATGCCGGCCTGCTGCCGCACGCCGAGGACCTGCTGACCCTCGCCACCTTCGCCTGGGCACGTGGCGAGGCGGTGGTCGCCGACCAGGCGCAACCGGTGTACCTGCGCGACAACGTCGCCACGCCGAAGAAGGCCTGAGCCGGCGGTGCTGCCGTACTTCCTCGGCTGTCCATCGTGGAACGAGCCGGCCTGGCGCGGTTCGCTGTATCCGCTCGGCTTGCCCAGTCGTGACTTTCTGTCCGCCTACGGCCGGGTGTTCAACGCAGTGGAAGGCAACACCACCTTCTACGCCCGTCCTGCGGCGACGACCCTGGCGCGCTGGGCGCAGTTGATGCCGGTAGGCTTTCACTTCTGCGCCAAGCTGCCGCGCGACATCAGCCACGAAGGCGACCTGCGCGCCAATCTCGCCGCCGCCGGCGAGTTCCTCGACCTGCTGGCGCCGCTCGGTGCGCGGGTCACGCCGCTGTGGCTGCAGCTGCCGGCCAGCTTCGGCCCGCCGCGTCTCGGCGAGCTGGCGGCCTTCATCGACGGACTGCCGTCCGCGCGCAGCCTGGCGGTGGAGGTGCGCCACCCGGTGTTCTTCGCCCGCGGTGACGAGGAGAAGGCGCTCAACCGCCTGCTGCTGGAGCGCGGCGTCGAGCGGATCTGCCTCGATTCGCGGCCGCTGTTCAGCTGCGCCGCGCGCACGCCGGCGGTGCTGCACGCGCAGAGCAAGAAGCCGCGCGTGCCGCCGCGCCCGGCGGCTTTTACCTCGTTTCCACAGGTGCGTTTTATCGGTCATCCGCAGCTCGAGGCCAACGATGCCTTCCTCGCCCCCTGGCTGGACAAGGTCGCCGGCTGGATCGAGGAAGGCCGCACCCCGCACGTCTTCCTGCATACCCCGGACAACCACCGGGCGCCCGAGCTGGCGCGGCGTTTCCACGGGCAGCTGATGGCGCGCCTGCCCGGTCTGCCGGCGCTGGCAGACAGCGGCGGGGGCGAGCAGCTCGACTTCCTGTAGGGTGCGCCCTGCGCACCATAAGCCGCTGTCGTCGGTTGTTGGTGCGCGCGGCGCACCCTACGGGCGCCTGTCCACCCGCTGCGCCGCGAGGCGGCAGCCCAAAGTCGCACCCTGCTGCCGCACCTTTCGCGCTACCCTCGGTGCACCACCACTGACCGGAAAGTCTGCCATGCCCCTGCCGCGCCTGGCGTTGCTCACCGCCCTGGCCATGCTGGCCTTCGCGGCCAACTCGCTGCTGTGCCGCATCGCTCTGCGCGATGGTCATATCGACGCTGCCAGCTTCACTGCCATCCGCCTGCTCGGTGGAGCGCTAGCGCTGTGGTTGATCGTGCGCCTGCGGCCGGCGGCGCCGCGAGCGCCGCTGGGTGGCAGCCATCTCTCGGCGCTGGCGCTGTTCGTCTATGCGGCAGGGTTTTCCTGGGCCTATGTGCAACTGTCCGCCGCCACCGGTGCCCTGTTGCTGTTCGGTGCGGTGCAGGCCAGCATGATCCTCTGGGGGTTGTGGCGCGGCGAGCGCCTGTCGGCAGGGCAGGGTTGCGGCCTGCTGCTGGCCTTTGCCGGCCTGGCCGTGCTGCTGTTGCCCGGAGCCAGTGCGCCGGCTGCGCTGCCGGCCATGTTGATGCTGCTGGCCGGGGTGGCCTGGGGCGCGTATTCCCTGCGCGGGCGTGGCGCCGGCGATGCCACCGCGCATACGGCCGGCAACTTCATCCGTGCGCTGCCGCTGGCGTTGCTGCTCGGCCTGGTCGGCCTGCCGTGGGCGCAGTTGGATGCCGCCGGCCTTGGCTATGCGCTGCTGTCCGGCGCGCTGGCGTCCGGTGTCGGCTATGCCCTCTGGTATGCCGTGCTGCCGGCACTGGGCGCCACCCAAGCTGCGACCATCCAGCTCAGCGTGCCGCTGCTCACCGCCGTGCTGGGCGTACTGTTGCTGGGTGAGGCCTTCGACCGGCGCCTGCTGCTGGCCGCGGTGCTGCTGCTGGGCGGGGTGGCCTGGGTGCTGCTGGGGCGTTCGCCAGCCAGGCGATAGGACAGGCCGGCGCTTTCTTTGGCAAAATGGCGGCCCCCGCATCGCCAGCGATGCTCTGCCCATTTCGCGGAAGCCCCGATGTCTGTCACTGCCCCCCGAGTCCGGATCCAAGCCCTCACCCCTGCCCATGCCGCCGCCGCCCGCCAGTGGGCCGAGCGGCTCGGGCTGGGCGAGGAGGGCGAGGCCGAGTTCGCCCTGCAGGTGGGCGACGAAGGCCTGCAGCTGGCCGAGCTCGGCCCGGATGCACCGGGGCCGGTGCGTGTCGACTTCGTCGAGGGCGGCGCGGCCCATCGCCGGCGCTTCGGTGGTGGCGCCGGGCAGATGATCGCCAAGGCGGTCGGCGTGCAGCCCGGCGTGCGCCCGCGGGTGCTGGATGCCACCGCTGGTCTC
>DATCUN010000115.1:0-2388 GCA_036561825.1 Pseudomonas sp. | reverse complement strand
CGCCGCCATGCAGGACGCCCCGTTCGGCGGCATCGGCGCTTCCGGCATGGGCCACTACCACGGCCGCGAGGGCTTCCTCGAGTTCAGCCACGCGCGCACCGTGTTCGAGGCAGGCAGTTACGACCCGCGCCGCGAGTGGGGGCTGCTGCCGCCCTACGGCGAACACTTCCTCGCCGCCATGGAGGCGCAGGTCACCCCGTAGGGTGCGCAGTCGTAGGGTGGAAAACGACCGCAGGTCTTTTCCACCAGTTGCGCGCCTCATGGTGGAAGATCGCTGCGCGAGTCTTCCACCTTACGTCTGATTTTGCATACGCATCTTCCCAAAGGCCCGGCCCCAGCGCCGGGCCTTGTGCTGTCCGCCGTCTGCACGATTCCGCCTAGTCCGGTTTGACGATGAGCGCAGCCGGGCCGCGCCCGATGATCGAAGCCACGAGCAGATTCGCTCATCGAAATGGATGGAGGAGTTGGCGATGCATGTCATGCGAGAGAAAACCGCGGTAGAGATCGAGCTGATCGCTCGCGCCCGCCGCCTGGTTCCCGCCCTGCGCGAGCGGGCCGAACGGGCCGACCGCGAGGGCAAGGTGCCCGACGAGACCATCCGCGAGATGCAGGAGGCCGGCCTGTTCCGCGCCCTGCAGCCCAAGCAGTGGGACGGCTACGAGGTCGACCCGCGCACCTTCTTCGAAATCCAGATGACCCTTGCTGAAGGCTGCATGTCCACCGCCTGGATCTACGGCGTGATGGGCGTACACCCCTGGCAGTTGGCCCGCTACCCGGTCGAGGCCCAGCAGGACGTGTGGGGCGAGGACACCAGCACGCTGATCTCCTCCACCTACATGCCGGTGGCCAAGGTCACCCCGGTGGAAGGCGGCTACCGCATCAGCGGGCGCTGGGGCTTCTCCAGCGGCAGCGAGCACTGCCAGTGGGGCCTGCTCGGCGGCATCCTGCCGGCCGACGGCGACCTGCCGGTCGAGCACGGTACCTTCCTGGTACCGCGCAGCGACTACCGCATTGAGAAGAACTGGGACGTGTTGGGCCTGCGCGGCACCGGCAGCCACGACATCGTGATCGAGGACGCCTTCGTCCCCGCGCACCGCGTGCAGCGCACCAACAATTCCAGCCTGGCGGCTACCCCGGGCCGCGAGGTCAACACCAACCCGATCTACGCGCTGCCCTTCGCCCAGGTGTTCACCCGCGCGGTGTCCAGCTCGTGCCTCGGCGCCCTGCAGGGTGCGATCAACGAGTTCCGCGACAACGCCGCCCGCCACATCGGCAAGCACGGCGCCAAGACCGCCGAGGACCCGGTGGCGCAGACCGCGGTGGCCGAGGCGATCACCACCGTCGACGCCTTCAAGCTGGTGTTGGAGCGCAACTTCGCACACATGCTGGCGCTGGCCGAGAAGGGCGAGATTCCCGACACCGAGACCCGCCTGCTGTACCGCTACCAGTCCGCCCAGGTCACCAATATCTGTGCCGAGCGGGTCAGCGACCTGCTGCGCTCGATGGCCGCCTCCGGTCTGTACAACACCAACCCGGTGGCGCGCACCTTCCGCGACCTGCACCAGGCGCGCGGGCACATCTCCAACAACGTGGCGGCCTACGGGCGCAGCTACGGCACGGTGCAGCTCGGCCTGCCCAACCCCGATCCGTACGTCTGATCGACCCGGCTCACCGACCACCACGGCAAAGGACACGAAAACAATGACAACACAGGTTCGGCCCCAACCCGCCTACGACGTGATCGTCGTCGGCTCCGGCGCAGGCGCCATGTCGGCAGCGGTGGTCGCCGCCGACCAGGGCCTCTCGGTGCTGGTCGTCGAGAAGAGCGACAAGTACGGCGGCACCTCGGCGATCTCCGGCGGCGGCATCTGGATCCCCAACAACCACTACTTCGCCGACAAGGGTGGCAAGGACAGCTACGACAAGGCGCTGACCTACCTGAAGGCCTCCACCGAGGGCAAGATCGACGAGGAGCGCCTGCGCGCCTACCTCGAGTACGCGCCGCGGATGATCCACTACCTCGAGACCCGCAGCCGCGTGCGCTATGCGGTGGCCGAGAAGTACCCGGACTACTACCAGCACCTGCCCGGCTCGCTGCCCGGCGGGCGCAGCCTGGACCCCGAGCTGTTCGACACCAGCCTGCTCGGCGACGAATACGACAACATGCGCAAGCCGTCGCCGACCACCCTGCTGATGGGCTGCATCGCCTGGACCGCGCGCCACGCGCACAAGGCCATGTCCCGCGAGTTCGGCTGGCGGCTGATGATTCTCGGCCTGATCGCCCGCTACAAGCTCGACTTCAAGTGGCGGCGCAAGACCAAGATGGACCGCCGCGCCGCCCTCGGCGCCTCGCTGATCGCCGCGCTGCGCCGCTCGCTGATGGACCGC
>DATCUN010000114.1:0-15882 GCA_036561825.1 Pseudomonas sp. | reverse complement strand
GGCTCGGCCACCAGGGTGTCGCGCAGCTGCACCGCCGGCCCACGCGGCAGCTGCGGCACGGCCAGTGCGGCGGGGTTGATCTCGATCAGCACCTGTCCGTCGTCGCTGACGATCCACAGCAGGCTGTCGCGATTGCCCAGCATGTTGGCGTACAGCTGCGGCCGCTGGCGCAGCGCCTCAATGCTCGCGCTGTCGTCGAGCAGCGTGCGCATGCGCTCCAGGCGCCCCAGCAGCGCCTGGTCGTCGCGCCAGGCGATTTCCCGCTCCAGCGACTGGTACAGGTAGAAGCCGATGGCGCCGAGCAGCAGCACGCCGACCAGGGCGAACAGCAGCGCCAGGCGCAGGCTCAGCGCGCGCGGCCACAGGCTCACGGCTGCACTTCCAGCACATAGCCCATGCCGCGCACGGTATGGATCAGCTTGCACGGATAGGGATCGTCGATCTTGGCGCGCAGCCGGCGGATGGCCACGTCGACCACGTTGGTGTCGCTGTCGAAGTTCATCTGCCAGACCTGTGAGGCGATGTAGGCGCGCGACAGCACCTCGCCCTCGCGGCTGAGCAGCAGATGCAGCAGGGCGAACTCCTTGTTGGTCAGGTTGACGCGCTCGCCCGCACGGGTGACCCGGCGGCGCAGCAAATCCAGCTCCAGGTCCGCCACGCGGAACTGCTCGACCTCGCGCGGCGGCCCGCGGCGCAGCAGGGTGCGCACCCGCGCCAGCAGTTCGGCATAGGAAAACGGCTTGACCAGGTAGTCGTCGGCGCCCAGCTCCAGGCCCTTGACCCGATCCTCCACCGCGTCGCGGGCGGTGAGGAACAGCACCGGCGTCGGCAACCGGCGGCGGATCACCTGCAGCAGTTGCCAGCCATCCAGCCCAGGCAGCATGACGTCGAGGATGATCAGGTCGAACTCGCTTTCCTGGATCAGGTGCAACCCGTCCAGGCCATTCAGCGCCACCTCGACCAGATAGCCGGACTCGCCCAGGCCCTTGCGCAGGTAGTCCGCGGTCTTCAGCTCGTCTTCCACCACCAGAATGCGCATCACGGCCTCCCCCAAAGTCCCGCATAGGCTAGGCCGATCCCGGGCTTTCTCCCATTACAAATCGGTAATCCGCCGGCAATCGGTTTGACGGGCGGGCGCGGGCACCATGGCCGCCACTCGCTCCCCGGAGCCCCTTGAAGGAAAAGCCCATGCCCATCCGTACCGCCCGGCTGTCGCTGCCTGGCCTGGCCCTGTGCGCCGCCAACGCCTTCGCCGCCCCGGCTCAGGTCGAACAACGTAGTGATGTTTCGCTGGCACTGGCCAACCAGCTGCTCGACGCCACCCTCGCCGCCTGCCATGCCGACGGCCGCAGCGCCGTGGCGGCGGTGGTCGACCGCAGCGGCAACCTGGTGGCGGTGCAGCGCGACGACAACGTCGGCCCGCACAACACCCTCGCCGCGCAGCGCAAGGCCTACACCGCGCTGTCGACCAAGACCGCCACCCGCCTGCTGGCCGAGCGGGCACGCACCAACCCGGAGGCGGCAAACCTCAACACCCTTGATGAACTGCTGCTGCTCGGCGGCGGTGTGCCGCTGCAGGTAGGCGGCGAAGTGATCGGCGCCATCGGCGTGGCTGGCGCCGGCGGCGCAGCCATCGACGAAGCCTGCGCCATCAAGGCCATCGCCCAACTGCTACCGCAAACCCACTGATCCGGAGAATCCCATGAACGCACTCAAGTCCCTCTTCGTCGGCGCGCTGCTCAGCGGCCTGTCGTCCCTGGCCCTGGCCGCCGGCAACCCGCTCAGCGTGCATGTGCTCAACCTCGAGGACGGCCTGCCCTCGCCGGACGTGACCGTCACCCTGGAGAAGCAGGACGGCGCGCAGTGGACCGAGCTCAACAGCGCCGTCACCAACCCGCAGGGCCGCATCACCGCGCTGTTCCCTGAAGGCCAGGCGCTGGAGAAAGGCACCTACCGGGTGACCTTCAAGACCGGCGAGTGGTTCGCCAAGCAGCAGGCCGCGACCTTCTTCCCCGAAGTGCCGGTGATCTTCACCGCCGACGGCAGCGTGCCGCACTACCACATCCCGCTGCTGCTCAGCCCCTACGGCTACTCGACCTACCGCGGCAACTGAACACGCACAAAGCAGAAGCCCCGCACATGGCGGGGCTTCTGCTGTAGCGGCGAAGTCAGTCGCCGCGATGCGGCGACAGCAGTTCGATCTTGTAGCCGTCCGGGTCCTCGACGAAGGCGAGGATGCTGGAGCCGTGCTTCATCGGCCCCGGCTCGCGGGTGATCTTGCCGCCGCGGGCGCGGATGTCCTCGCAGGCCTTGTAGACGTCCTCCACTTCTAGGGCGATGTGGCCGTAGCCGGTGCCCAGCTCGTAGCTGTCCACGCCCCAGTTGTAGGTCAGCTCGATGACGCTGTTGTCCGCCTCGTTGCCGTAACCGACGAAGGCCAGGGTGAACTGGCCGTCCGGGTAGTCCTTGCGGCGCAGCAGGGTCATGCCCAGCACTTCGGTGTAGAAGGCGATCGACTTGTCCATATCGCCGACGCGCAGCATGGTGTGCAGCAGTCTCATGGGTTTCTCCTCTCAAGACCGGAGGAGCGAATTCATTCGCGACCGGGGTCCGGGTCGCGAATGAATTCGCTCCTACCTTTCAGCATCCACAAAGCAAGACCCCGGCACGCGGCCGGGGTCATGTTCAGGCTCGGTCAACCCAGCTTATCAGAGCGGGCTGCGACCCTTGCCCGCGGCGATGCGCAGGCGCAGGGCGTTGAGCTTGATGAAGCCACCGGCATCGGCCTGGTTGTAGGCGCCGGCATCGTCCTCGAAGGTGGCGATGTTGGCGTCGAACAGCGAGTCGTCGGACTTGCGGCCGACCACGATGACGTTGCCCTTGTACAGCTTCAGGCGCACCACGCCGTTAACGGTAGCCTGGGAGGCGTCGATCATCTGCTGCAGCATCTGACGCTCCGGGCTCCACCAGTAGCCGTTGTAGATCAGGCTGGCGTATTTCGGCATCAGCTCGTCTTTCAGGTGGGCGACTTCGCGGTCGAGGGTGATCGACTCGATGGCGCGGTGGGCGCGCAGCATGATGGTGCCGCCGGGGGTCTCGTAGCAGCCGCGCGACTTCATGCCGACGTAGCGGTTCTCGACGATGTCCAGACGGCCGATGCCGTTCTCGCCGCCGATCTGGTTGAGCTTGGTCAGCACGGTCGCCGGGGTCATCTCGACGCCGTCGATGGCGACGATGTCACCGTTGCGGTAGGTCAGCTCGATGTAGGTCGGCACGTTCGGCGCGGCTTCCGGGGACTTGGTCCAGCGCCACATGTCTTCTTCGTGCTCGGTCCAGGTGTCTTCCAGCACGCCGCCTTCATAGGAGATGTGCAGCAGGTTGGCATCCATGGAGTACGGCGACTTCTTCTTGCCGTGACGCTCGATCGGGATGGCGTGCTTCTCGGCGTAGTCCATCAGCTTCTCGCGCGACAGCAGGTCCCACTCGCGCCAGGGAGCGATCACCTTGACGCCCGGCTTCAGCGCGTAGGCGCCCAGCTCGAAACGCACCTGGTCGTTGCCCTTGCCGGTGGCGCCGTGGGAGATGGCGTCGGCGCCGGTCTCGTTGGCGATCTCGATCAGACGCTTGGCGATCAGCGGACGGGCAATGGAGGTGCCCAGCAGGTACTCGCCTTCGTACACGGTGTTGGCGCGGAACATCGGGAAGACGAAGTCGCGGACGAATTCTTCGCGCAGGTCGTCGATGTAGATTTCCTTGACGCCCATCGCCTGTGCCTTGGCACGCGCCGGCTCGACTTCCTCGCCCTGACCCAGGTCAGCGGTGAAGGTCACCACTTCGCAGTTGTAGGTATCCTGCAGCCACTTGAGGATCACCGAGGTATCCAGGCCGCCGGAATAGGCCAGAACTACCTTTTTTACGTCTGCCATTCGTTACTCCACGGGGGGTTGCTACGAAAACGATCATTCTAGCCGTGCAAACCACGAAATTACAGGGGCGCGGCGCCCCGCACGGCGGCGCAACGGCACCGCAGCGTGACCGTCCGACGGCTTTTCGGTAGCATCACGTCCCACGAGTCACCCCGCCTGGAATTCCCCCGCATGTCCGACCGCCTGACCCTGCTGCGTCCCGACGACTGGCACATCCACCTGCGCGACGGCGCCGCCCTGGCGCACACCGTGCCCGATGCCGCGCGCACCTTCGGCCGCGCCATCATCATGCCCAATCTGGTGCCGCCGGTACGCAATGCCGAACAGGCCGCCGCCTATCGCGAACGCATCCTCGCAGCCCGTCCGGCCGGCAGCCGCTTCGAGCCGCTGATGGTGCTCTATCTCACCGACAAGACCAGCCCCGAGGAAATCCGCGCGGCCAAGGCCGGCGGTCTGGTGCACGCCGCCAAGCTGTACCCGGCCGGCGCCACCACCAACTCGGACTCGGGCGTCACCGCCGTCGACAACATCTTCGCCGTACTGGAGACGATGGCCGAGGTCGGCCTGCCGCTGCTGGTGCACGGCGAGGTGACCCACGCCGACATCGACGTGTTCGACCGCGAGAAGCGCTTCATCGACGAGAACCTGCGCCGCGTGGTCGAGCGCTTTCCGACCCTCAAGGTGGTGTTCGAGCACATCACCACCGGCGATGCCGCGCAGTTCGTGCGCGAAGCCCCGGCCAACGTCGGCGCCACCATCACCGCCCATCACCTGCTGTACAACCGCAACCACATGCTGGTCGGCGGCATCCGTCCGCACTTCTATTGCCTGCCGATCCTCAAGCGCAACACCCACCAGGAAGCCCTGCTGGATGCCGCCACCAGCGGCAATCCGAAGTTCTTCCTCGGCACCGACTCGGCGCCGCATGCCCGTCACGTCAAGGAAGCCGCCTGCGGCTGCGCCGGCTGCTACACCGCGTTTGCCGCCATTGAGCTGTACGCCGAGGCCTTCGACCGTCGCGGCGCGCTGGACAAGCTGGAAGGCTTCGCCAGCCAGTTCGGCCCGGACTTCTACGGCCTGGCGCGCAACAGCGACACCATCACCCTGATCCGCGAGGACTGGGTCGCCCCGACCGAACTGCATTTCGGCGACCACCAGCTGGTGCCGCTGCGCGCCGGCGAGAAACTGCACTGGCGAGTGCTGGAGAACGAAGCATGAGCGAGCAGATCGACTACGAAGACTACGAACAGGAACCCAACACCAGCGGCTTCAAGCCGCCGATGGCGCGCCGCTTCCGCGGCTTCCTGCCGGTGGTGGTGGACGTCGAGACCGGCGGCTTCAACTGTGCCACCGACGCCCTGCTGGAGATCGCCGCGACCACCATCGCCATGGACGACGACGGCCTGCTCTATCCCGAGCACACCGCGTTCTTCCGCATCGAGCCGTTCGAGGGCGCCAACATCGAACAGGCGGCGCTGGACTTCACCGGCATCAAGCTCGGCCACCCGCTGCGCATGGCGGTGAGCGAGGAGCAGGCGCTGGGCGAGATCTTCAAGAGCGTGCGCAAGTCGCTGAAGAGCAGCGGCTGCAAGCGCGCGGTGCTGGTCGGCCACAACAGCAGCTTCGACCTCGGCTTCCTGAATGCCGCGGTCAACCGTACCGGCATCAAGCGCAACCCGTTCCACCCGTTCTCCAGCTTCGACACCGCCACCCTCGCCGGCCTGGCCTACGGCCAGACCGTGCTGGCCAAGGCCTGCCAGGCGGCGGAAATCCCCTTCGACAACCGCGAGGCGCACAACGCCCGCTACGACACCGAGAAGACTGCCGAGCTGTTCTGCGGCATCGTCAACCGCTGGAAGGAAATGGGCGGCTGGATCGACTTCGACGAGTGATCCCGTCGCGTCCCCGCCTCCTGGAAACCCGGCTTTGCCGGGTTTTTTCATGCCTGCGCGCGGCGGCAGGCGGCATCGGCAACCGACAAATGGCCATTGATCGCGTTTGACAATATTTCTCATTAAAACCAGAATCGACAGCATCAACCGACTGCTTGCGGGTAGATCCATGTACGTCTGTCTTTGCCTGGGTGTCACCGACCATCAGATTCGCGATGCCATCCACGAGGGTTGCTGCAGCTATCGCCAGGTCCGCGAAAGCACGGGCGTCGGCACCCAGTGCGGCAAGTGCGCCTGCGAGGCCAAGAAGCTGGTGCGCCACACCATCCACGACGTGCACCAGGCCCAGATCGCCCTCGCCCACCCGGCGGCCTTCGCCGCCGCCTGAGTCCAGCCCCCGGCATCCTGGCGCTCCGTTTCGCGGAGCCCGCCAAGCTTGCAGCCGCCTGCATTTGACAGGCCCCCGTACCCGACCAAGACTCTTTGCCTATCCATCACCGGCGAGGCGGGCTACGGCATGAAAGGCGACAAGAAAGTCATCCAGCACCTGAACACCATCCTCGGCAACGAACTGGTGGCGATCAACCAGTACTTCCTGCACGCGCGGATGTATGAGGACTGGGGGCTGAAGCGGCTCGGCAAGCACGAGTACGACGAATCGATCGACGAGATGAAGCATGCGGACAGACTGATCAAGCGCATCCTGTTTCTCGAAGGCCTGCCCAACCTGCAGGATCTGGGCAAGCTGCTGATCGGCGAGCACACCAAGGAAATGCTCGAGTGCGACCTGAAGATCGAGCAGAAGGCCGTTCCCGACCTCAAGGCAGCCATCGCCTACTGCGAGAGCATCGCCGACTACGGCACCCGCGACCTGCTGGAAGAGATCCTCGACTCCGAGGAAGAGCACATCGACTGGCTGGAAACCCAGCTCGACCTGATCGGCAAGGTGGGTCTGGAGAACTACTTGCAGTCGCAGATGCACGACTGACCGGCCGGAAACGAAAAAGCCCCTGGGCAGGGGCTTTTCAACTCAACACGGCGTGGGGTCGATCACTCGCCCTTGTGCACGGCCGCCTTGATCAGCGGCTGCAGCTCACCCTTCTCGTGCATCTCGAGAATGATATCGCTGCCGCCGACCAGCTCGCCGTCGACCCACAGCTGCGGGAAGGTCGGCCAGTTGGCATACTGCGGCAGGCTGGCACGGATTTCCGGGTGCTGCAGGATGTCGACATAGGCGAACTTCTCGCCGCAGGCCATCACCGCCTGCGAAGCGCGGGCAGAGAAACCGCACTGCGGAGCGTTGGGCGAACCCTTCATGTACAGCAGGACGGGGTTGCTGGCGATTTGTTCTTTAATGGTCTCGATGATGTCCATGGTCTACCTCGGCTGAAGGTTCCGGCACATGACCGGCGAAATGGGGCGATTGTAACGGAAAGCCGAGCACGACGCTCGGCCTTGCATCCCCTGCCGCGGAGCTGTGCCGCTCAGACCATCCCGCCATAAACCGGCGGTTTGCGCAGTCACGTTATTTCCTTATAAGATCGGCTTCTTTTTTCGTTGAACACCGCACAGTGCGGTCCCGCCGCAGTTCTCGCCCGCTCACGCCCAAAGCCGGTCATTTCTGCGGCCTGTCCTACAGGTAGTGAATAATGAGCGCTCGGCACTTTCTCTCGTTGATGGATTGCACGCCCCAGGAGCTGGCCAGCCTGATCCTCCGTGGCATCGAGCTGAAAGACCTGCGCAATCGCCGCGTGCTCTACGAGCCGCTGAAGAACCGCGTGCTGGGGATGATCTTCGAGAAGGCCTCGACCCGCACCCGGGTATCGTTCGAAGCCGGCATGATCCAGCTCGGCGGCCAGGCCATCTTCCTGTCGCCGCGCGACACCCAGCTCGGCCGCGGCGAGCCGATCAGCGACTCCGCCATCGTCATGTCGAGCATGCTCGACGCGATCATGATCCGTACCTTCGCCCACCAGAAAGTCCTCGACTTCGCCGCCCACTCGCGGGTGCCGGTGATCAACGGCCTGTCCGACGATCTGCACCCCTGCCAGCTGCTGGCCGACATGCAGACCTTCCACGAACACCGCGGCTCGATCCAGGGCAAGACCGTGGCGTGGGTCGGCGACGGCAACAACATGTGCAACACCTACGCCCAGGCCGCCGTGCAGTACGATTTCCAGCTCAAGGTCGCCTGCCCGGAAGGCTACGATCCCAAGCGCGAGTTCATCGAGCAGGCCCAGGGGCGCGTCACCTTGGTGCGCGACCCGCGCGAGGCGGTAGCCGGCGCGCATCTGGTGAGCACCGACGTGTGGGCCTCGATGGGCCAGGAGGAAGAGCTCGCCGCACGCATGCAGCTCTTCGCACCCTACCAGGTCAGCCGCGCACTGCTCGACCAGGCCGCCAGCGACGTGCTGTTCATGCACTGCCTGCCCGCCCACCGTGGCGAGGAAATCAGCCTCGACCTGCTCGACGATCCGCGCGCGGTCGCCTGGGACCAGGCGGAAAATCGCCTGCACGCGCAGAAGGCGCTGCTCGAGTTCCTCGTCGAGCACGCCGGCAACGTCTAGACAGGAAGCGCCCGATGCCCAACCGCCTGCTGCTCAACCTCCGCAATCTGGTCTGCGGCTACCGTGAACAGCGGGTGGTGCAGAACGTCAGCCTGCATCTGAATGCCGGCGACATCGGCTGCCTGCTCGGTCCCTCGGGCTGCGGCAAGACCACCACCCTGCGCGCCATCGCCGGCTTCGAACCCGTGCAGGAGGGCAGCATCGAGCTGGCCGGCGAGGTGATTTCCCGCCCCGGCTTCACCCTCGCCCCGGAAAAGCGCCGCATCGGCATGGTGTTCCAGGACTACGCGCTGTTCCCGCACCTGACGGTGGCCGAGAACATCGCCTTTGGCATCCGCCAGCACCCGCAGCGTGAACGCATCGCCGCCGAGATGCTCGAGCTGGTCAATCTCGGTGCCCTGGGCCAGCGCTATCCCCATGAACTGTCCGGCGGCCAGCAGCAGCGCGTGGCCCTGGCCCGCGCGCTGGCGCCAGAGCCGCGCCTGCTGCTGCTCGACGAGCCCTTCTCCAACCTCGACGTCGAGTTGCGCCGCCGCCTCAGCCACGAGGTGCGCGAGATCCTCAAGGCGCGCGGCACCAGCGCCATCCTGGTCACCCACGACCAGGAGGAAGCCTTCGCCGTCAGCGACCAGGTCGGCGTGTTCAAGGACGGCCACCTGGAGCAGTGGGATACGCCGTTCAACCTCTACCACGAGCCGCTGACCCCCTTCGTCGCCAGCTTCATCGGCCAGGGCTACTTCGTCCGCGGCCAGATGCTCAGCCATGACACGGTACAGACCGAACTCGGCGTGATCCGCGGCAACCGCGCCTACCAGTGGGCACCGGGCACCGCGGTGGACATGCTGCTGCGCCCGGACGACATCGTCCACGCGCCGGACAGCGCGCTGCAGGCCCGCATCGTCGGCAAGAGCTTCCTCGGCGCCGCCACCCTGTACCGCCTGCAGCTGGCCACCGGCACCCACCTTGAGGCCGTGTTCCCCAGCCATGCCGATCATCTGGTCGGCGAGGACATCGGCATCCGCATCGACGCCGACCATCTGGTCGCCTTCCCCGCCCAAGGCAGCGTGGCCGCCCAGCTGTCGCGCACCGAACCCCGCGCCTGATCCCCCTGCCGCGGAGCCGCTCCGCAGCCTCGCCAGTCCAGGCTGCGGCCGGTCAACCCTACTCGCGGCCGATGGCGGCGAAGCTGGCCTGGCAATGCTGCGCCAGCACGTCAGCCACCAGTTCCACCTCCAGCCCGCGCCGACCGGCGCTGACGAAGACAGTCGGGAACGCCTGCGCCGAGGCATCGATGAAGGTGCGCAGGCGCTTCTTCTGCCCCAGCGGACTGATGCCGCCGAGCAGATAGCCGGTGGCACGCTGCGCCGCCGCCGGATCGGCCATGTCCGCCTTCTTCACCCCCGCCGCCTGGGCCAGCGCCTTGAGGTCGAGGGTGCCGGCCACCGGCACCACCGCCACCAGCAGCTCGCCCTTCTCGCTGGCGGCGAGCAGCGTCTTGAACACGCGTGCCGGCTCCAGCCCCAGCTTCTCCGCAGCCTCCAGGCCGTAGGACGGCGCCTTGGGGTCATGGCTGTAACTGTGCACGGTGTGAACGGCTCGAACTTTCTTCAGCAGATCTATGGCGGGGGTCATGTTGGCTTCACGAAAACGGACCAGAATGAATAGAAGGTAACGCAAAAGCCAAACGTGGGGCAGCAAGGACCGCGCAGCCCTCCCAGCCGGTCCTGTCCCATGGACAAGACAACAAGACTAAAGGCTCAGCCATGATGACAGCATCCCAGCCTATCTCCGCACCGCTGGCCGAGGTCTACGACCTCGCCGTGATTGGTGGCGGCATCAACGGTTGCGGCATCGCCGCCGACGCCGCCGGCCGCGGCCTGTCGGTATTCCTCTGCGAACAGCACGACCTCGCCGCGCACACCTCCTCGGCCAGCAGCAAGCTGATCCATGGCGGTCTGCGTTACCTGGAGCACCACGAATTTCGCCTGGTGCGCGAAGCCCTCGGCGAGCGCGAGGTGCTGCTGAACATGGCGCCGCATCTGGTGCGCCCGCTGCGTTTCGTCCTCCCGCACCGCCCGCACCTGCGCCCGATCTGGATGATCCGCGCCGGATTGTTCCTCTACGATCACCTCGGCGTGCGCCACAGTCTGCCAGGCTCGCGCCACCTGACCTTCGGCCCCGGCTGCCCGCTCAAGGCCGAGATCGCCGAAGGCTTCGAGTACTCCGACTGCTGGGTCGATGATGCCCGCCTGGTGGTGGCCAATGCCATCAGCGCCCGC
This sequence comes from Pseudomonas sp., assembly GCA_036561825.1. Taxonomy (GTDB): domain Bacteria; phylum Pseudomonadota; class Gammaproteobacteria; order Pseudomonadales; family Pseudomonadaceae; genus Geopseudomonas. Next base: position 5,218 of record DATCUN010000114.1, on the reverse strand, counting down.
GAGCATGGCGCGCACATCCACCCGCGCACCCGCTGCATCGGCGCGCGGCGCAGCAAGGGCCTGTGGCATCTGCATCTGGAGCGCGAGGACGGCAGCCTGCTGTCGCTGCGCGCCCGCGCGCTGGTCAACGCCGCCGGCCCCTGGGTCGAACAGTTCCTCCAGGAGACCCTGCACCAGCCGAGCGCCCAGCATCTGCGCCTGATCCAGGGCAGCCACATCGTGGTGCCGCGCCTGCATGACGGCGAGCAGGCCTACATCCTGCAGAACGAGGACGGGCGCATCGTCTTCGTGCTGCCCTACCAGCAGCGCTTCAGCCTGATCGGCACCACCGATTGCGAATTCCACGGCGATCCGGCGACCGTGCAGATCAGTGACGAAGAGATCGACTACCTGCTGACGGTGGTCAACACCCACTTCCGCCAGCAGATCAGCCGCAGCAGCATCGTCAACCACTTCTCCGGGGTGCGCCCGCTGTACGACGATGCCTCCGGCAGCCCCTCGGCCGTCACCCGCGACTATCACCTGGCGCTGGCCAGCGAGCACGACGGCGCGCCACTGCTGTCGGTATTCGGCGGCAAGCTGACCACCTATCGCAAGCTGGCCGAAGCGGCACTGGAACAGCTGGCACCGCTCTTCCCGCACCTGCAGCCGGCCTGGACGGCGAGCAGCAAGCTGCCCGGCGCCGAAGAGCTGGACTCGGTGAGCAAACTGGCCGATGAGCTGTGCGACAGCCACGGCTGGCTGTCGCCGGATCTGGCCCGGCGCTGGGCCGGCAGCTACGGCACCCGTGCCTGGCAACTGCTGGAGGACGTGCATTGCCTGATGGACATGGGCGAGAACTTCGGCGCCGGCCTGTACGCGCGCGAAGTGGACTACCTGTGCAGCGAGGAATGGGCCCGCAGCGCCGAGGACATCCTCTGGCGCCGCAGCAAGCTCGGCCTGTTCCTCGGCCCCATGCAACAGCAGCGGCTGGTGCGCTACCTGCAGGCACAGCACGGCGAAGTGACCGAGCAGGCCAGACCGATCGTGCACGAGCGACTGGCCCCGGCCTATGCCACGCCGCTGTTGCGCCTCGACGACAGCGCGACCAAGCGACCGGCGCGCTGAGGGCGTCCGGGCCCCGGCGGCCCGCACGCCAGCCGCGCCGTCTTACCAGAGGGCCAGGGTGTAGTCGATGTTGATCCGGGTCTCGTCGACATCGCGGAAATAGTCGTTGCGATTGCTGGCGTAGCGCCAACGCAGGCCGAGGCCCCGCAGGCTGCCGGACTGCACCACATAGGCCAGCTCGACGCCACGCTCGATCTCGCTGGCACGGTGATCGACGCCCGGCAGTTCGATGTTGTCGCCGTGGATGTAGCGCAGCATGCCGCGCAGCCCCGGGACACCGAGCGCGACAAAGTCGTAGTCGTAGCGTGCGCCCCATGTCCGCTCGTCGGGATTGACGAAGTCGGAGGTCATTGCCAGCTCGCTGTGCACGTGCACGTCGGCGCGATAGATAAAGGGTTGCGCGCTGGCGCCGCTTTGCTGCATGTAGCCGACCATCAGCGAGTGCGGCCCAGTCAGCCAGTTGAACCGCAGGCCGAAGCTCTGGTTGTCCACCTTGCCGGCTCGCGCTTCGCCATCCTCGCGGCTGTTGAAGTAGCGCAGGTCGGTTTTCAGCTTGCTGCCCTCACCCAGTGGCAGGGTGTGAACCAGGCCGAAGTAGTGCTGCTGGTAGATTTCCTTCAGCTGGGCATAGTTGTAGCTGGTGACCAGGCTGTCCGACCAGCGATAGTCGCCGCCAGCGAAGTCGAAGCTGTTCGACTCGGCTGCTTCATTGAAGCGCCCGTACGGGCCATTGACCCGCAGCGGCTCGTAGTTGCTCGAGTTGCGGACATTCATGCGGTCGATGTGACCGAGATGCAAGGTCAGGTTGTCGATCTCATCCGAGCGCAGGTAGGCGCCACGGAAGGTCGGCGTGAACAGGCGGGTCGGCGCCGACAGGATCACCGGCAGAGTCGGGCTGAGGGTGCCGACCTGCAGCTCGCTGGCGGAAATCTTGGCCTTGGCGGTCAGGCCCAGCTCGGAGTAGTTGTCGCCCGGCTCATTGGTCTGCGGATCGGACGGCAGCAGATCGTTACCGAGCAAGGAGCGGCCCGGGCCGCCGTCGAGCTTGAAGCCGGCGGTGCCGAGCACGTTGAGGCCGAAGCCTACCGGGCCCTCGGTAAAGCCGGACTCCATGCGCAGAATCAGGCCCTGCGCCCAGGCCTGGCTCTGCGATACGTCGTTGATCCTGGCGGGGAGGTTCGGGTTGTTGGAGCGGAAATCGCGGTCGAAATAGTAGTTGCGCAGGGTCAGGGTGGCCTTGCTGTCTTCGACGAAGCCGCCCGCTTGGGCCCGCGCCACTTTTCCTGACGGCCAACCCGCAGCCGCAGGTAGGGTCTCGACGTAGCCGCCCGCTTGGGCCAGTCCCACCTGGCCACAAAGGATGGCGCTGGCGATGAGGGTGCGCTTGAAGTGCATGGGGTTGCTCCTTTTTTGTTGTATTCACTACGGCCTGCACCGAGCGCAGGCTTTTTCGACAGTCATTGCCCCCTCCCCCCGGTCACCGGAGTCGAGGGGAACAGCGGTATGGGTCAAAGCGGAGCGCAGAGCATCAGCACCCGCCGCTCGCGCGGGGGTGAGATCAGTTGGTAGCGCTTGATCCGGGTGGCACGCTCACCGCACAGCCAGATTGTTGCGGGGGTGCGCCCCTGCGGCGGCCTGCAAGTCGGCGTGCCGGAACGGCTCCGGCATCGCCAGCGGGCGACGCCGGAGCAGGCTCAGACGGACTGCTTGCGCGAACGCACGAACAGGTAGAACACCGCGATGCCGGCCACCACCAGGCCCGGGGCCGAGGCGATCATCACCCCGGCGGTGCCGGTGCCCAGCGCCAGCATCTTGCCGGCCACCAGCGGGCCGCTCATGGCGCCCAGGCGACCGACCGCCACCGCGCTGCCGACGCCGGTGGCGCGCACTTCGGTGCGATAGAACAGCGGTGCCAGGGCATACAGCACGCCCTGCCCGCCCGTGGCGAACACGCCGGCGGCGAAGCCGGCGAACAGCATGCCGACGAAGCTCTCGACGATGCCGAGGGCGGCCAGCGCGGCGAGCAGGCCGCCGTAGATCAGCCCGGCGATCGCCAGCGGGCGCAGAGTGTTCATCAGCACGCCGAGCATCAGGGTGCCGACGGCGGCGCCGATCTGCAGGGTGAACACCACCCAGCTGGCCTGCACGCCACTGAAGCCCTGGCCGACCAGCAGGCTCGGCAGCCAGCTGATCAGCATGTACACCACCATCAGGGTGAAGAAGTAGGCGACCCACAGCAGCATAGTCGGCAGCGCCGCGCCGTTGCGGAACAGGCCGTCGATCACCGGCACGTGCGGTTCCTCGCTGGCCGATGCCTGGCGGGCGCGGAAGGCCGCGGACTCCGGCAGCCACAGGAGCAGCAGCGGCAGGACCAGCAGCGGCAGCACGCCGCCGACGTAGAACGGCACGGTCCAGTCGTCGAAGAAGCCGACGATGCCGATCATCGCCGCCAGCGCCGCGCCAATCGGCACGCCGCAATACATCAGGCTCACCGCGGTGCCGCGCAAGCGCGGACCGGCGGCTTCCGAGCACAGGGCGATCAGGTTGGGCAGCGCGGCGCCGAGGCCGACGCCGGTCAGCAGGCGCGCCAGCATCAGGCTGTACAGCTCCCAGGCGTGAGCGGTGGCGATGGAGAAGATGCCGAACAGCGCGACCGAGGCGATCAGCACACGCTTGCGGCCGATGCGGTCGGCCAGCCAGCCACCGACCAGCGCGCCGGGCAGCAGGCCGAGGATGCCGGCGCTGAACACCCAGCCCATCTGCAGTTTGTCCAGGCCGAAGGCGACGCCCATGCCCTTGGCGGCGATGCCCGGCGCCTGGAAGTCGATGCCTTCGAGGATGGCGACGGCAAAGCACAGGGCGATGGTCAGCCAGGTACGACGGCTGTCCTGTTGGAGTTCGGCAGGGGCTTGGGAAAATGCTTGCGCAGTGCAGGTTTTCATGTCGGTCTACCTATTCTTTTCTTATTAGAGTGCACAAAAAACGACCAGTTACCCTCAGGTAGCTGGTCGCTGTTTATCAGGAGCGGATCAGTGGCCCTTGCCCGCGGCCAGCAGGTCCAGCGCCACGTCGACGATCATGTCTTCCTGGCCGCCGACCATGCGCCGCCGACCCAGCTCGACGAGGATGTCGAGGGTCTTCAGGCCGTACTTGGCCGCCGCCACTTCGGCGTGACGCAGGAAGCTCGAGTAGACGCCGGCATAGCCGAGGCCGAGGGTTTCGCGGTCGACGCGCACCGGACGGTCCTGCAGCGGACGCACCAGGTCGTCGGCGGCGTCCATCAGGCGATACAGGTCGGTGCCGTGGTTCCAGCCCATGCGCTCGGCGGCGGCGATGAACACCTCGAGAGGAGCATTACCGGCGCCGGCGCCCATGCCGGCCAGGCTGGCATCGATGCGATCGCAACCCTCCTCCACCGCGGCGATCGAGTTGGCCACGCCGAGGCTGAGGTTGTGGTGGGCGTGCATGCCGGTCTGGGTTTCGGCATTCAGCACCGCCTTGAACGCGCGCATCCGGTCGCGGATGTCCTGCATGTTCATCGCGCCGCCGGAGTCGGCCATGTAGATGCACTGCGCGCCGTAGCTCTCCATCAGCTTGCCCTGCGCCGCCAGCTGCTCGGCCGGGATCATGTGGCTCATCATCAGGAAGCCGACGGTGTCCATGCCGAGGCTGCGCGCGTACTCGATGTGCTGCTTCGACACGTCCGCTTCGGTGCAGTGGGTGGCGATGCGCACCGAACGGGCGCCGGCGTCATAGGCGGCCTTCAGATCGTGCACGGTGCCGATACCGGGCAGCAGCAGCACGGTGATCTTGGCGTGCTGGATCACGTCGGCGGCGGCCTCGATCCACTCCAGGTCGGTGTGGGCGCCGAAGCCGTAGTTGAAGCTGGAGCCCTGCAGGCCGTCACCGTGGGTGACTTCGATGGAATCGACGCGGGCCTCATCCAGGGCGCGGGCGATGTCCTGCACGTTCTGGATCGAGTACTGGTGGCGCACGGCGTGGCTGCCGTCGCGCAGGGTGACGTCGGAGATGTACAGCTTCTTGCTCGGGTCGAAGGTCATGGCAGTGCTCCTCAGCCGTTGATCATGGAAAGAGCCATGCGCTCGGCGGT
>DATCUN010000113.1:0-2718 GCA_036561825.1 Pseudomonas sp. | reverse complement strand
GGACAATAGCAGCCCACCGCCAGACTGCCGGTGCTGTGCACTGGCCGCCCGGCGAGCAGCGCTTCGAGCACCGGTTCGATGAAGCTGTTGCTCGAGGTGCAGGTGGCGCCTTCGCTGTAGGGGCCGACGTAGGCCAGCTTGCCGTCGCGATCCCAGATTGCCACCGCCGGGCTGGCCGGCAGGCGTTCCGCGCCGGGCAGCTCGGCCAACGGCTGCAGGGCCTTGAGGGTGTCCGGCAACTGGCCGCGGCTGCCGGGTTTCTGCCAGACGTGGAAGCTCACGCCCTGGCCGGCGAAGCGCTGCACCAGTTCGGCGAGGTGTTGCTGGTTGCCGACGTTGCACGGGCAGGGCGGGTCCCACAGGTGCACCACGCGGATCGCGCCCGGCCCGGCCAGTCCGGCGGGCAGGCGCAGGCCGGCGGCGTCGAACAGCACGGTGGTCTCGCTGAACGGGCGGATATAGCGGGCCTGGTACCACTGGTACAGGCTCCACAGCGCGGCGGCGGCGACCAGGACGAGCAGGCTGGTGATGACGGTCTTGCGGCGAGGCAGGGGCATGGCGGGCGCGTCGGCGGAAAATGACGGCCAAGCTTGCCATGTCGCGCGCCCGGTCTGAAGATCGACATTAGCCATCCATCAGCACAGTCCGCCAGCCGCGCGGCCGAGCCCATGAACGAAACCTTCGATCCCCAGCGTCTGCGCCAGCAACTGCCGCCACTGTCCGCCGCGGCGGCGGAGAGCGGCCCGCAGGTGCAGGCCTACCGGCGCTACTACGGCCTGCAGCACCGTCCCGACATCCACAGCCGCCTCGGCTGGGTCGAGGTCGAGGGCCGCAAGCTGGCCGTGCAAGGCTGGTGGCGCGACGACGCGCGGGCGACCATCCTGCTGCTGCACGGCTACTACGACCACATGGGCCTGTACCGCCACGTGTTCGACTGGGCGCTGGCGATGAACTTCGCCGTGCTGTCCTGCGACCTGCCCGGCCACGGCCTGTCCGAGGGGGCGCCGGCGAGCATCGGCGACTTCGCCGAATACCAGGCCGTGCTGGCCGCGCTGTTCCAGGCCGCCGAGCTGCTGCACCTGCCGCAACCCTGGCACCTGTTCGGCCAGAGCACCGGCGGCGCCATCCTGCTCGACTACCTGCTGACCGGCGCGCCGCGCCCGGACCTCGGCCAGACCGTGCTGCTCGCCCCGCTGGTGCGCCCGTACGCCTGGACGCGGGGCAAGCTCAGCTACCACCTGCTCAACCCCTTCGTCAGCCAGATCGCCCGGCGCTACAGCGACAACTCCGGCGATACCGCCTTCCTCGACTTCGTCCGCAACGACCCCCTGCAGGCGCAGATCCTGCCCACCGCCTGGGTCGGCGCGCTGGCGCGCTGGATCCCGCATATCGAGAACGCCCCGCGCTCGGGCCACAGCCCGCTGATCATCCAGGGCGACGCCGACACCACGGTGGACTGGCAGCACAACCTCGGCGTGCTGCAGGACAAGTTCCGCGGCGCCGAACAGCTGATCCTGTCCGGCGCGCGCCATCATCTGGTCAACGAGGAAGAGGTGCAGCGCCGGCGGCTGTTCGAACTGCTGGGCGAACGCTTCGCCTGAACGCTGTAGCCGGCGGCAGCCTTCCGGGCAGCGCCGCTGTTATCATGGGTGCAGTTACCACCCTGGCAGAAAACTGCCCAGACCAACCCAGGCGCACTGGCGCGAGAGACCACCACGAATGTTTGAAGGCATTGTCGATTTCATCGCCGAGACGGGCTATCTCGGCGTGTTCCTGCTGATGGTGCTGGAAAACCTTTTCCCGCCCATCCCCTCCGAGCTGATCATGCCGCTGGCCGGCTTTGCTGCCGCCCAAGGCGAGCTGTCCATTCCCGGCGTGCTGCTGGCGGGGACTGCCGGCTCGGTGTTGGGCGCACTGCCCTGGTACTACGCCGGCTATTTCTTCGGCAGCGCGCGACTGAAGATGCTGGCCGGCCGCTTTGGCCGGGTGATGACCCTCTCGCCGCGGGATGTGGATACCGCCTGCGTCTGGTTCGAGCGCCATGGCTGGCAGGCCACCCTGTTCGGCCGCCTGGTCCCGGCGGTGCGCACGCTGATCTCGGCGCCTGCCGGCATGGTCGCCATGCCGATGCGCGCCTTCCTGTTCTATTCGACCCTCGGCTCGCTGGTGTGGACCTCCATCCTGACCGTCGCCGGCTACCTGCTGCACGGCCAGTACCATCTGGTCGCCGACTACGTCGACCCGCTGTCCAAGGTGGTGGTGCTGGTGGTGGTCGGCGTGTACCTGTACCGCCTGATCACCCACAAGGGCACCAGCGCCGAGGCCTGAGCAGCGCTACCGTCGGTCACGCAGCCCGAGGCATCGCCTCGGGCTTTTGCGTTCTGGCGTCCGACCGCAGGTGGTCTGGGGCCCGGACGCGGCAGGCCCGTCGCTCCCGGCTCACAGCTGGAAGCCCAGCAACTGCAGCAGGCCCTCGCCCGCATCGCGGAGCAGGCTCGGCGGCGTGGCCACGTACGGGCTGGCCGTGGTTATTTCCCGGTCGAACCAGGCGGCGAAGCGGCGCACGTCGGCGCCCTGGTGGAACGCCAGCATCAGCTCGTAGTTGAGGAACAGGCTGCGGCTGTCGAGGTTGGCGGAGCCGGCCAGCGCCAGCGCATCGTCGACCACCGCCAGCTTGGCGTGCAGCATCCCCGGCGCCAGCCAGATGCGCCCACCGGC
>DATCUN010000112.1:0-13692 GCA_036561825.1 Pseudomonas sp. | reverse complement strand
CTGCGTCAAGCTGCCCTGTGCCGCGGCCACCTGCGCGCAGACCTACACGGAGGGTATCCGCACCTTCAATCTGTACCGTCTGACCGCTACGGCCTACAACGGCAGCCCGGACAGCCGGGTGGACTATGCCTGGCGACGGTTGGAAGTGATGGTGGAGAAATAGTCTATGTGCCGAATTTTGTTAAGCGTACTCATGCTGGGGTGGGTGGTTTCGGCATGGGCTGGTCTCGGAATTAATGCCGATAATTTCCCCAATGGCATTCAGAGTCACACGACCAATGGCAAGGTTACCTTTGGCTGGAATGGCGTACTGGAAACCGACAATCAGCAAGTTCGGGCCGGCAGTATCGCGCAGAATTTATCTCAGCCTACGCCAACCTGCGGTGCCTCCGGGTTCTGCCAAGCGATATCACCGGCTGCACCGAAACAGGATGCTGGCAGTTTTCGGAGTGCTTCGGGCCCGCTCCCTTCAGTCAATGTTGGTTATAGGGGAAGTGCAGCTGTAAACGCCAATGGGAGCAATGAGTATAAAAATTGGGATGTTGGGCAGGAGGCCACGCTGACCGTCAATGGCAATGGCGAGACCTTTTTTATAGATAAGCTGGATTTGGCATATCGTGCAACATTGGTCTTGGGAGGGGGAGACTACTGGATTGATGAAATAAAATTCAGCGGTACTGAAGTCAAGATCATCATCCCCGCCGGAGAGACGGTTAGGATATTTGCGCGAAAGTCTTTTAGTGTTTCATTTAAGTCGATAATGAACTACCGGGACGCCGCTACACCGGGACTCCCCGAACAGTTGTTCATCTATGCATACAACGACTTCACAGTGGATAATCAGAGTCTGGTCCCCGGCTACATCTACAGCAAGGGAAAGGTGACGATCGGCAATGCAGCTACTTGGAAGGGGGCGATAACGGCTGACGATGTCACTCTCGAGTCCAGCGGGGCGAGGGTGATTTATGCCGCACCACCCGAGCCGCCGGCTCCCCAGACCTGTCTCGCCGACGACTTCAATCGCCTGGCTCTGGGCTCCAGCGACTGGGCGGTGACCAGCCGCAATGGCAGTTTCGGCGCACCGCGGATCGTCAACAACCGACTGCGGCTCACCGACAGCTCCGGCAACGTCGCCACTGGCGCCACCATTCAGCGGTTGGTGCCCGCTACCGCCAACTTCGTGCAGGTACAGTTCAAGTACTACGCCTATAACGGCAGCGGCGCGGATGGGGTAGCGATGATTCTCTCCGATGCGACGCAAACGCCCCAGCCAGGGGGCTATGGCGGCTCGCTCGGTTATGCCCAGAACGGCAGCATCAGCGGTTTTGCCGGCGGCTGGCTGGCCGTGGCGCTGGACGAGTACGGCAACTTCTCCAACCCGACCGAGGGGCGGGTAGGCGGGCCGGGGTTTCGTCAGGACTCGGTGTCGGTCCGCGGCTCCGGCTCCGGCACGACGGGCTATCGCTATCTGGCAGGCACCGCGGCCAACCTCAGCCCGGGTATCGATATCTCCGGGAGTACCGCGGGGCCGGGGCATACCTATCGCATCACGCTGGACAACACGGTTGCCGGCAAGTCGATGCTCCAGGTCGAGCGCAATACCGGCGCGGGCTTCGTGACGCTGATTTCCTCGTTCGACGTGCTGGCCAGTTCGGGGCAGGCCGCCCTGCCGGCCAACTTTTTTTTGACGTTCACGGGGTCTACCGGCGGCTCGAACAATATCCACGAGCTGGACGATCTGCAGGTCTGCGCGACCCAGATGAACGCGATCGGTCAGCAGATCGACCACTACGAGTTCGTGCATGCCGGCAATGCGCTGACCTGCAATCCGCTGAGCGTCGAGGTGCGCGCCTGCCTGAATGCCGATTGCTCGCTGCGGCATACCGATCCGACCAGCGTCACCCTGTCGCCGAGTGGCTGGGAGGGCGGCAGCAGCCGGACGTTCAGTGGCGGCACGCTGGTGGACAACCTGCGCGTCACCACGGCGCAGACCGTGACTCTGGGGGTGAGCAACTCCAATCCGCCGCTGAAGGCATTGAGTCAGACGCTGTGTAAGGTCGGGGCGGCGCCGCTGTCGACCAACTGCCAGGTGGCCTTCGCCGACAGCGGCTTCATCTTCGACGTGCCGAACCTGCTGGCCAGGAAGGAGCAGACCGGCATCGCCCTGCAGGCGGTACGCAAGGACAACGCGACCCAGCGCTGCGTGCCGGCCTTCGGTCCGGCCACCCGCACGCTGCAGTTCTGGAGCGACTATGTCGATCCCGGCACGGGCAGCATGGCGGTGCAGGTCAACGATACGGCGGTATCCGGCAATGCGGCGTCACCGACAGGCCTGTCGCTTGTCTTCGACAACCAGGCCACGACACAGCTGAAGGTGCGCTACGACGATGCCGGCCTGATGCAGCTGAATGCCCGCTTCGATGGCGCGGGGCTGGAGAGCGGCCTGGTCATGACCGGCGCCGACCAGTTCGTCAGCAAGCCCTATGGCCTGCATATCTCCACACCGGCCGACACCAGCTGCACGGTGGCGAGCGTGTCGGGTTGCAGCATGCTGCGTGCGGCCGGCGACAGCTTCCCGCTGAGCATCCGCGCGGTAGCCTGGCAGGCTGACGGCGAGGCGCTGACCGCCGCGGCGCTGAGCGACAACCCGACCACACCGAACTTCCAACTGAACGGCATCGCCCTCAACTCCATGCTGGTCGAGCCGAGCGTCGCGAGCGGCGGCGTGGCCGGCACCTTCTACCGGCATGCTGCCGATGGCACTCGGCAGGCCGCGCTCATCAGCTACGACCATGCAGTGGGCGCCTCGACCACGCTGCAGGTCGGTCAGAGCGAGGTCGGTATATACCGCATCACCGCCACGCCGCCGGCTGGTACCTACCACACCCTGACGGTCAGCGGCGGCGAGAGCGCGCTGATCGGCCGCTTCACCCCCGCGTATCTGGGCGCGACCAGCACCGCCAGCCTGGAGCCGGCCTGCGGCGCCTTCAGTTATCAAGGTCAAACCATCAATTTTTCCGCCGGGCCGCCGGGCATAGTGGTCACTGGCTACAACCGCCAGGGGGCGGTCACCAATAACTACGACCGCGACCCGTTCTGGCGGCTGGAGGCGCCGCAGCGCCAGGCCTACAGCTTCAGCGACACCAGCAAGCCGGACCTGGTTTCTCGCCTGCAGAGTCTGGGCGATCCACAGTCGCTGGCGGTGGCGGATAGCGGTGGCGCCGACGGTAGGCGGGTCTTCGACTGGCGGGCCGATGGCGTGCGCCTGGCCGATGCGCTGCTGTGGCGGCTGCCGTCGCCGCCCACGGCCGAGGACCTGCCGTTCGTGCTGACCGCGGCGGGTGACCATGTTGAGCTTAGGGTTGGGACCAGCGAACTGACCGATCTCGACGGCATCTGTTACCTTGGCAGCGCCGCCACCTGCCAGGACTTCGTCCATGCTTTCGGCGGCACCGAAGTACGCCTGGGCCGCCTGCGCATCGATGCCGCCAGTGGCCCGGAGAACCAGGCGCTGGATCTGCCCTACTGGCTGGAAAGCTGGCAGGCCTCGGCCGGCGGCAATGCATTTGGAGCGACGACGGATGACAGCTGTTCGCTGGCGGCGCTGGGCGATGTGGTGCTGTCCGACTTCACCGGCTACCTGCAGGCGAGCGATTTCCCGGCGCCCCCTGGCACGCTGGCAGCGCCGCCGGCCAGCACGCCGACGCCGACCGGTGTCATTCGCCTGCCGGCGCCCAATAAGAAAGGCAGCGTGCTGGCCAGCCTGTCCGGCCTGAATGGCGCGACCCCGGCACTGCCCTGGCTGCTGTTCGATTGGGATGGCAACGGTACGCCCGAGGCGCCTTCGGCGCTGGCGACCTTCGGCGTGTTGTCCAGCCAGCGGGCGCTGATCTTCCGCCGCGAGATCTATCGCTGAGCCTGCACCTCCCCGGTGCAAGTGCACGATTCGTGTGCGGGAAGCGACAGTCTGGCAGCTATCCGACAGTCCGCTTTCCCTCTCTCCAGAGTCTCTCCCGCCAGCGGGAGAGGGGCGACAGACCCACCAGGCATGAAAAAGCCCCGGATCGCGCTGCGATCCGGGGCTTTGGGCATAAAAGGGGGAATCCCCGGCCTGCCTGTACCGTGGTCCCCGAAACTGGATACGGTACTTAATGCATATGACATGCCAATTACAGTGGTCGAGTTATTTTCCCTGAGCTGACGCGGCCGCACGCTCCGGTATCCGGGTCAGCAGCAGGGCCAGCAGGCTGCCGACCCCGGTGGCGCCGACCACCAGGCTCATCGGCAGCGGGCTGCCGTCGTGCAGGGCGCTGACCAGCGCGCTGGCGGCGGTGCCGAGGCCGAACTGCGAGGCTACCGCCAGGCCGGCGGCGGCGCCGGCCTGTTTGGGGAAGTGTGACAGCAGGCTGGCCACGCAGTTGGCGCCGAGCAGGCCGGTGACGCTGACGTAGAACAGCAGGCAGACGACGATGGCGGTCAGGCCGCCGACGCCACTGCTGCCGAGGATCGCCAGGCCCAGGCCGGACAGCGCGGCGATGCTCGCACCGCACACCAGCAGGCGCTGCGGGCCGAGGCGGCCGACCAGGCGGGCGTTGAGCAGGGTGGCGACGATGATGCCGAAGACGTTCAGGCTGAACAGCCAGGCGTACTGCTGCGGCGACACGCCGAAGTACTGGATGTAGACGAACGGCGAGGCGGTGATGAAGGCGAACATGCCGCCGAACGACAGGCCCATGCACAGGATGTAGCCGAGCGCCTGCGGCTGCACGGCGATATACCCATAGGCGCGGAACACCGCGCCGACCGAGGCGCCGCGGGCGTGGGCCGGGTGGGTTTCCGGAATCTTCCAGACGACGGCCAGCAGGCACAGCCCGGCGAAGGCCATCAGCACCATGAACAGCGAGCGCCAGCCGGCGAGCAGGATCAGGTAGCCGCCGATCAGCGGGGCGATCAGGGTGGCGAACATGGTCACCAGGTGCATCAGCGACAGCACGCGGGCGGCGTCCTTGAGCGGGAACAGGTCGCGCACGATGGTGCGCGCCAGCACCGAGGCGCCGGCGCCGCCGAGGGCCTGGAGGATGCGCCAGAACACCAGGTGCTCGGCCTTGGCAGCGAGGATGCAGCCGAGGCTGGCGACCATGTACAGGACGATGCCGCCGAGCAGCAGCTTGCGCCGGCCGAAGCGGTCGGACAGCGGGCCGTAGACCAGCATGCCGGTGCACAGGCCGGCGAGGAACACGCTGATGGTCAGCTGGATCTGCGCCTCGGGCGCGCCGAGGTCGCGGGCGATCAGCGGCAGGCTCGGCAGGTACATGTCGATCGACAGCGGGCCGAAGGCCACCAGCGCAGCCAGCAGGACGATCAGGCGTTGGGGGTTGGCAACGACAGGGGGCATGCGGTCTCCAGACAGATGACGGGCCGAGGGGCAGTACAAGCTCCCCCGGACGGCGGGCGGGTAGTTTACCGGGCGGGTCATGGCGAGTGGCTGCTTGGTCATCCTCCGGGGCGCAGAGTGCACAAGCATCCGAAGCCCAGGGCAATCGCATGAACGGAGCGGATTCATTCGCGACTTCGGGAGCGCAGTCGCGAATGAATTCGCTCCTGCAGAGGACTTACCCCACGTATGTTGACCTTTCAGCCTCATGCGATTGCCCTGGGGTATAGCCGGACAGGCCTGCAAGCTGGCACCCTAAGGAAATGCCCCGTGGATCGTCCCCGCCACTGGCTCCCGTCGTCCGCCAGCGTTTTGGTCGACGGCGACCTGCCGGGCCCCATCTCCTGCCCCTTGTTTGAGAACAGAACGATGCAGATGCCAGTCAACACCTTCAAGCAGCGCCTGATGACCGAGCAGCAGATCGGCCTGTGGATCGGTCTGGCCGATCCCTACTGCGCCGAGCTGGCGGCCAACGCCGGTTTCGACTGGCTGCTGCTCGACGGCGAACACGCGCCCAACGACCTGCGCTCGCTGCTCGGCCAGCTGCAGGCGGTGGCCCCCTATGCCAGCCAGCCGGTGATCCGGCCGCCGATCGGCGATCCGGTGCTGATCAAGCAGCTGCTCGACATCGGCGCGCAGACCCTGCTGGTGCCGATGGTGGAGCGTGCCGAGCAGGCCGAAGAACTGGTCGCCGCCATGCACTATCCGCCGAAGGGCATTCGCGGCGTCGGCGCCTCCCTGGCGCGCGCCTCGCGCTGGAACAACATCACCACCTACCTGGATGAAACCGACGCGCAGATGTGCCTGCTGGTCCAGGTGGAGAATCTCAAGGGTCTGGAAAACCTCGACGCCATCGCCGCCGTCGAGGGCGTCGACGGCGTGTTCATCGGCCCGGCCGACCTGTCGGCGGCCATGGGCCACCGCGGCAACCCCGGCCATCCCGAGGTGCAGGCCGCCATCGAGGACGCCATTGCCCGGGTCCGCAAGGCCGGCAAGGCGGCCGGCATTCTCTCCGGGGACGAGAAACTCGCCCGCCGCTATCTGGAGCTGGGCTGTTCCTTCGTCGCCGTGGGCGTCGACAGCAGCGTGCTGATGCGCTCGCTGAAGCGTCTGGCGAACAGCTTCAAGGGGATCGAGTCGGCGCCGTCCGTCAGCGGCAGCGTCTACTGAGGCCGCACCTGCCGCGAGCGCCGCCGCCATCTGTGGTAAAACGTCGCCGTCCCGCCTGGGGCGGCGACATGTCGTTTTCGCAGGAAGATCCAGGCCCCCATGCACAAGCCCCACCCCTCACTGATCCAGGCCCTGCTGCAGGCGCGCGAAGCGACGTTGGGCTTCTTCCGTCCGCTGCTCAATCAGTACGAACTGACCGAGCAGCAGTGGCGGGTCATCCGCATCCTCAGCCAGCATCGCCGCGACGAGCTGGAGAGCCACCAGCTGGCGGAGCAGGCCTGCATCCTGCGCCCGAGCCTGACCGGGGTGCTGGTGCGCCTGGAGCGCGACGGTCTGGTGCGGCGCTGGAAACCGGCCAGCGACCGGCGCCGTCTGTGCGTCAGCCTGACCGACAAGGGCGTCGCGCTGTTCGAGGAAATGAGCAGCGAGATGACCCGCCTGTACAAGGACATCCAGCGCCAGTTCGGCACGGAGAACTTCCGCACGCTGATGCGCCTGCTACAGGACCTGGGCAAGATCGATCCCGGCACGCAGGGCGGCCACAGCGCCTGAGCCCCGGTTGCGGTTTGCCCAGCCACCCTAAAAACAACAACCCCAATGCAAGGTGTCCGATGTTACGCAATCAACCCTCCCTGTCCCTGGATCTGGCCATGCTGGCCCTGCCGGCGGTGCTCGCCGAAGCGCGCAGCCTGCGCGTGCGCATCAGCGTGTCGATCGTCGATGCCGCCGGCCAGCTGATCCACCTGGCGCACATGGACGGCGCCCCGGCGCTGAGCCGCGACATCGCCACCGACAAGGCCTATACCGCCGCCAGCTTCGGTCTCGCCACCAGCCGCTGGGAAGCCGAGCTGGCCGGCGCTCCCGCCAGCGTGCGCAACGGCCTGGCCCATCGCCCGCGCATGGTGCTGTTCGGCGGCGGCGTGCCGGTCAAGGTCGATGGCGCCGTGGTCGGCGCCATCGGCGTATCCGGCGCCTCGGCCGAGCAGGACGAGCAGTGCGCCCAGGCCGGCGTCAACGCCATCCTGGCGGCGTTGAATCAGGCGTGACTTCGTAGGGTGGAAAACTCGCGCAGCGATTTTCCACCACGCACGTGCACCCGCGGTGGAAAAGACCTGCGGTCGTTTTCCACCCTACCTCTACCTCTCAGCGCTGCTCGCTCTGCGGCGTCACCCGCAGGATTTCCTCCATCGTGGTCAGGCCGGCGGCGATCTTCTGCGCGCCGGACAGGCGCAGGCTGCGCATGCCTTCCTTGAATGCCTGGCGACGCAGGCCGGTGAGTTCGGTGTCGGGCTGGATCTGCTGCTTGAGCCCCTCCGACAGCAGCATGATCTCGTAGACGCCGGCGCGACCGCGGTAGCCGGTGTCGCGGCACTCGTTGCAACCCACCGCGCGCATGGCGTTGCTGGGTAGCGGCGCGTTCCACGGCCGGGTCAGCTCCTGCCAGTCGGCGGCGTCGATGGCGTGCGGCGCCTTGCAGTGCGGGCACAGGGTGCGCACCAGGCGCTGGGCCATCACGCCGAGAATGGTGGCCTTGAGCAGGTAGTGCGGCACGCCCAGCTCGAGCAGGCGGCTGATGGCGCTGGGCGCGTCGTTGGTGTGCAGCGTGGATAGCACCAGGTGGCCGGTCAGCGCCGCCTGGATGGCCATCTCGGCGGTCTCCAGGTCGCGGATCTCGCCGATCATGATGATGTCCGGGTCCTGGCGCATCAGCGCGCGCACGCCGCCGGCGAAGGTCAGGTCGATGTTGTGCTGCACCTGCATCTGGTTGAACGCCGGCTCGATCATCTCGATCGGGTCCTCGATGGTGCAGACGTTCACCTCCTCGGTCGCCAGCTGCTTGAGGGTGGTGTACAGCGTGGTGGTCTTGCCCGAGCCGGTGGGGCCGGTGACCAGGATGATGCCGTTGGGCTGGCCGGTCATGCTCTGCCAGCGGCGCAGGTCGTCGGCCGAGAAGCCGAGCTGGTCGAAGCCCTTGAGCAGCACCTCGGGGTCGAAGATGCGCATCACCAGCTTCTCGCCGAAGGCGGTGGGCAGGGTCGACAGGCGCAGCTCGATCTCGCCACCGTCCGGGGCCTTGGTCTTCACCCGGCCGTCCTGCGGCTTGCGCTTCTCGGCGACGTTCATCCGTCCCAGCGACTTCAGCCGGCTGACGATGGCCATGGTGACCTGCGGCGGGAACTGATAGACGTTGTGCAGCACGCCGTCGATGCGAAAGCGCACCGTGCCCTGCTCGCGGCGCGGCTCGATGTGGATGTCGCTGGCGCGCTGCTGGAAGGCGTACTGGAACAGCCAGTCGACGATGGTGACGATGTGCGCGTCGTTGGCATCCGGCTCCTGGTCGGCGGCGCCCAGATTGAGCAGCTGCTCGAAGTTGCCGACCCCGCTGATCTTCTGCTCGCCGGCCGCGGCGCCGCTGACCGAGCGCGCCAGGCGGTAGAACTCAGTGGTGAAGCGCTGGATGTCCTCGGGGTTGGCCACCACCCGCTTGATCGGCCGCTTGAGCACGTGGGTCAGGTTGGCTTCCCAGCTAGCGACGAACGGCTGGGCGCTGGCGATGGTCACGCTCTCGCTGTCCACCGCCACGGCGAGGATCTTGTGGCGCTGGGCGAAGGCGTAGGACATCAGCGGGGTGAGCGCGGCGACGTCGATCTTCAGCGGGTCGATGCGCAGGTAGGGCTGGCCGGCGAACTGCGCCAGCCACTGGGTCAGGCCTTCCAGGTCGAGCTTCTTGCCCGGATGGGCGCGGTCGTCGACCTGCTGGGCGGCGAGGAATTCCAGCGGATGCTGCTGGTTGTTCAGCGTGCTGCGGCGGATCGCCAGGCACTGTTCGGCGCTGTCCTGATCGAGCCGCCCCTGGGCGACCAGCTCGCGCAGCAGGTCGTTGAGATCGATCCAGCGATCCTGGGCGGGGGTGGACAAGGCGGTCATGGGCTTCCTCGGGCTGGCGGTTGGCGCGAGGGGCAAGCTTGCCGGGAAATCCCCGGGCTGTCGCCGGGGTGGGTCATGTTTTGGCCGGACGGCTCCCGTAGGGTGCGCATGGCGCACCCTACGGGAGCCTCAGTGGCGGGCGCTTACTTCAGCGCCTTCCAGCCCTTGAGCATGAACACGGTCAGCGCCTGCTCGGTGCGCGCCTGCAGGGTTTGCTCGTCCAGCGGGCGGTTGGCCAGTTCGGCCAGCTTGTTCAGCTCGCCGTACAGGCGGTCGGCCTCGGGAATGTCCAGCACGCTGCGCGCCAGACGCAGCCAGACCAGCATGCGCTCCAGGCGCGGCAGCTGTTCGGCCAGGTCTTCCGGCTGGCGCTGGTAGCGGTCCAGCTGCAGGGCGGCGGCCTCCTCGGCGAGGAAACGCTGCAGCCAGCGGCCGATGCCGGCGGCACCGATGCGCGCGCCGCGCTCGGTGCGCTTCTCGGTCCAGGCGCGGGTCAGCAGCCAGCGCGAGGTCTGCAGGGAGAACAGGCCCCAGCGCGGATCGTTCAGCTCCTCGGCGAACTGCTCGGGAGTGGCCTGGCGCACGCTGTCATCGTCCTGGCCAGCCTGCACGTGCGGGCGCCAGTCTTCGAGCAGGGCATCCAGCGCCTCGCGCAGCTCGCGCGAGCTGGCGCGCGGCGCGGCCTGGCCGAGGCTGCCGAGCAGGGCGCGCAGGTCGATCAGCTGGGCCAGCCACTGCTCGAGCAGCTTCCAGTGGCCGTTGAAACGGTACTGTTCGGCGAGGCGCTGGCTGTTGCCGAGCAGCTGCCAGGCCAGCGCGGCGAAGGCGTCGTCCAGCGTCATGGCCGCGTCGAGCTGCGGCTCGGGCAGGGTCAGGCTGTAGCTGGCCGGGTTGAACAGGCGGTAGCCGCGTTCGGCCTTGCTGATGTCGCAGGGCATCAGCGCCAGGGTGGCGGCCAGCTCGGCGGCCAGTTCCAGCAGCGCGGCCGGGTCGCCTTCGCGCAGTTCCAGCTCCAGCTCGCAGATTTCCTCGCTCTGCTTGCCGGCGGTCACCTTGCCGAGGTCCAGCGCCGCCTCGATCACCACCTTGGCCTTGCCGCGGCCCCAGGCGATGTCGGCCTTCTCGCGGACGAAGTCGGTGGTGAAGATCGGCTTGAGGGTCTTCTTGTCCAGCTCGGCCAGTTCGGCCGGCCAGCACTCGGCGGCCAGCTTCTTCAGGTCCAGCTTGTTCTTGTCCAGCTGCCAGTCCCACTCGTTGCGCTCGGAAAGCCCGGCAACGCTCTGGCCGCGGCCTTTCAGGGTCTGGATGTACTGCTCGCCGTCACGGCGCAGGCGCAGGGCGACGCGCGCCTGGGCAAGGTCGCGCTCGGGGGTGTCGAAGTACTGGTTGAACAGCTCGGACTGCTGCCAGCCGCTCTTGTTGCGCTTCTTCAGCAGCGGGTGCTCGCGCAGGGCGGCGAGGGTGGCGCGGCTGGCGCGCAACTTGATTTCGGTTTCTTTGACCATGACTGGCGGTCCTGCCCTTATCAGACAACTGTGACAACTAAATGAACGCGCGCTGGCGGGGCTGCGAGGGGCGGCTTTATAATCGGGATCCTTTTCAACACGGTTTTACCCCATGCCGATCAATCCCTTCGTCAGCCTGTTTGGCCGCTCCCCGATCGGGCCGATGCAGCAGCACATTGCCAAGGCACATGAATGTGCGGCGAACCTCCTGCCGTTCTTCCAGGCGGTCATCGCCGAGGACTGGCCGCGGGTGGAAGAGATTCAGCAGGAGATGTCACGCCTGGAGCAGGAAGCCGACAAGCTCAAGAAGAGCGTGCGTATCCACCTGCCGAAAAGC
This sequence comes from Pseudomonas sp., assembly GCA_036561825.1. Taxonomy (GTDB): domain Bacteria; phylum Pseudomonadota; class Gammaproteobacteria; order Pseudomonadales; family Pseudomonadaceae; genus Geopseudomonas. The sequence continues at coordinate 2,318 of DATCUN010000112.1, read as the reverse complement.
CTGTTCCTGCCGGTGCCACGCTCGGATCTGCTGGAGCTGCTCAGTGTACAGGACAAAGTCGCCAACCGCGCCAAGGACATCGCCGGCCTGATGCTGGGCCGCCAGATGACCATCCCGCAGGCCATGCAGCCGCTGATGCTGGCCTACGTGCAGCGCACCGTCGACGCCAGCGCCCAGGCGCTGAAGGCGATGAACGAGCTGGACGAGCTGCTCGAGACCGGTTTTGGCGGGCGCGAGGTGACCCTGGTGGAAAACATGGTCGAGGAGCTGGAGGTCATCGAACAGGATACCGACCGCCTGCAGATCGAAGTGCGCCGTACCCTGTTCAAGCTGGAGAAGGACCTGCCGCCAGTCGACGTGATGTTCCTCTATCAGATCATCGAATGGATCGGCGATGTGGCCGACCGCGCCGAGCGGGTCGGCAACCGTCTGGAACAACTGCTGGCGCGCTGAGCGGCGGCATTCTGTCTAGGATCAACGAGAACTTCCTATGTCTCTTATTGCGGATTACGGCTTCGTACTCCTGGTGCTCGCCTGCGCCTTCGGTTTCTTCATGGCCTGGGGCGTCGGCGCCAACGACGTGGCCAATGCCATGGGCACCTCGGTCGGCTCGCGCGCGCTGACCATCAAGCAGGCGATCCTGGTCGCCATGGTCTTCGAGTTCTGCGGTGCCTACCTGGCCGGCGGTGAAGTCACCGAAACCATCAAGAACGGCATCGTCGATGCCGAGGTCATCTCTCCCGACCTGATGGTGCTGGGCATGATGTCGGCGCTGCTGGCGGCCGGCACCTGGCTGCTGGTGGCCACCGCCAAGGGCTGGCCGGTGTCCACCACCCACTCGATCATCGGTGCGGTGATCGGCTTCGCCGCGGTCGGCGTGTCGATGGATGCGGTGCAGTGGAGCGCCATCGGCCCGATCGTCGCCAGCTGGGTGGTCACCCCGTTCCTCTCCGGCCTGGTCGCCTTCGGCCTGTTCATGAGCGTGCAGAAACTGATCATCGACACCGATGAACCGTTCCGCAACGCCAAGCGCTTCGTGCCGTTCTACATGTTCCTCACCGGCTTCATGGTCGCGCTGATGACCGTGACCAAGGGCCTCAAGCATGTCGGCCTGCACCTCTCCGGCAACCAGGGCATCCTCCTGGCGCTGGGCATCGGCGTGCTGGTGATGCTGCTGGGCATGGCCATCCTCAGCCGCATCCAGGTCGATACCGAGGCGGACAAGGGTTTCCACTATGCCAGCGTGGAGAAGGTGTTCGCCGTGCTGATGGTGTTCACCGCCTGCTCGATGGCCTTCGCCCACGGCGCCAACGACGTGGCCAACGCGGTCGGTCCGCTGGCCGGCATCGTCGGCGTGATCCAGTCCGGCGGCGACATGGCGGTCGGCGCCAAGTCGGCGGTGCCGGGCTGGGTGCTGCTGCTCGGCGCCGTCGGCATCGTCATCGGCCTGGCCACCTACGGCTACAAGGTGATCGCCACCATCGGCAAGGAGATCACCGAGCTGACCCCGAGCCGCGGCTTCGCCGCCGAGCTGGCCACCGCGTCCACCGTGGTCGGCGCCTCGGCCATCGGCCTGCCGGTGTCCACCACCCACACCCTGGTCGGCGCCGTGCTCGGCATCGGCATGGCCCGCGGCATCGGTGCGCTGAACCTCGGCGTGATCGGCAAGATCTTCATGTCGTGGATCATCACCCTGCCGGCCGGTGCCATCCTGGCGATCATCTTCTTCACCATCCTCAAGGCGATCTTCGTCTGAGCCAGCCGCCGCGTCCGCTTGGTGCGGGCGCGGCGGTTTCCCCCTCGGGCCTCCCGGCCTATCATGCAAGGCACTGTTTCCGGAGTGCCGTCATGCCCCTTCCCAGTCTCAAGCAGCAGTTCGCCGAACTGATCGCCCTGCCGTCGGTGAGTTGCACCCAGGCCTCCCTCGATTTGCCCAATCGTCCGCTGATCGAGCGCCTGGCCGGCTGGCTGAGCGATCTCGGCTTCGCCTGCGAGATCCAGGACATCGCCCCCGGCAAGGCCAACCTGCTGGCCAGCTACGGCTCCGGCCCCGGCGGCCTGGTGCTGGCCGGGCACAGCGATACCGTGCCCTTCGATGCCGCGCTGTGGCAGAGCGATCCGCTGGCCCTGCGCGAGGCCGACGACCGCTGGTACGGCCTGGGCAGCTGCGACATGAAGGGCTTCTTCCCGCTGATCATCGAGGCGGTCAAGCCGCTGCTCGAGCGGCCGTTCCGCCGGCCGCTGCTGGTCCTCGCCACCTGCGACGAGGAAAGCTCGATGAGCGGCGCGCGCGCCCTGGCCGCCGCCGGCCGCCCGCT
>DATCUN010000111.1:0-11938 GCA_036561825.1 Pseudomonas sp. | reverse complement strand
GGCCTTCGCCTGCGTGCGGCTGATCGTGGTGCCCAGCGGGCCGGATGCCGCCGACGACTATCTGGTCGAGCACGCGCTGCCCGGCGAGCTGGTGATCTGCAGCGACGTGCCGCTGGCCGACCGCCTGGTGAAGAAGGGCGTCGCCGCGCTGGATCCGCGCGGCCGCGAGTTCGACGAGCGCAACATGGGCGAGCGCCTGGCGGTGCGCAACCTGTTCACCGACCTGCGCGAGCAGGGCCAGGTCGGCGGCGGCCAGGCGGCCTATGCGGAGAAGGACCGCCAGGCCTTCGCCAATGCCCTCGATCGCCTGCTCGGCGCGCTGGCGCGGCGCAGTAGCCCTCTGTAGGGGCGAATTCATTCGCGACCCGCCCCCGGCAGGGCAGGTCGCAGATGAATCTGCTCCTACAGCCTCGACCCATCAGGCCAGTTCGAGTACCCGGTCGACCAGCTTGTTGATCCCGCTGGCCGCTTCGGCCAGCGACTTGGCCAGCATGTAGGCCGGGGTGGTGACCAGCTTGCGCTGCGCATCGACGACGATGTCGTCCACTGGGCAGTCGATGTGCTCGGCGCCCATGTCGACCAGCTTGGCCGCGGTCTCCGGGTCGTGGCCGATGGTGCACTGCACGCCGGCGCCGTAGATGCGCGCAGCCATTGCCGGGGCGATGCAGATCAGGCCGATCGGCTTGTGCGCGGCAGCAAAGCCGCGCGCGGCGGCCAGCACGTCGGCCTGTACCGCGCAGCTGGCGCCGCGCAAGGCGAAGTCGGAAAGGTTCTTCGCCGCGCCGAAGCCGCCGGGCAGGATCAGCGCGTCGAAGTCGGCGGCCTGCAGTTCGCGCACGTCGCGGATCTGGCCGCGGGCGATGCGCGCCGACTCCACCAGCACGTTGCGGCTCTCGGCGCTTTCCGCGCCGGTCAGGTGGTTGATCACGTGGTGCTGCGGGATATCCGGGGCGAAGCACTGCACCTGCGCGCCGCGCTGGCTCAGGCGCAGCAGGGCGAGCACGCTTTCGTGGATCTCGGCGCCATCGTAGACGCCGCAGCCGGACAGGATCACGGCAACCTTCTTGTTCATTTCGGGCACTCCTCGGACAGGTGGGCCTGCGCGGGCCGTCCGGCGCAGGCGCAAGCGGTTAGCCACAATCCTAGCTGCAAGCGGGCCACTGCGGCCATGCGTCGGTGGCCGATAAGGGCACCGACGGGCTAAGGTAGCGGCCAGGAATGCCAGACGCCCGGACTGTGTGCCCGGAGGCTGTCGCATTTCCGTCATAATTGCTTCATAGACTGTCAAGCTGCGCCCGTCGCCCGGGCCCTGGAGTGCGCCGTGAGCTTTACCCCCGCCAATCGCCTGTTCCCTGCCACCCGCCTGCGCCGCAACCGCCGCGACGAGTTCTCCCGCCGCCTGGTGCGCGAGAACGTGCTGACCAGCGACGACCTGATCCTGCCGGTGTTCGTGCTGGAGGGCGAGAACCGCCGCGAGGCGGTGCCGTCGATGCCGGGGGTGGAGCGCCTGTCCATCGACCTGCTGCTCGAGGAGGCCGCGGAGCTGGTGGCGCTGGGCATCCCGGCGCTGGCGCTGTTTCCGGTGACGCCGCTGGAGAAGAAGTCGCTGCTCGCCGAAGAGGCGTGGAACCCGGACGGCCTGGCGCAGCGCGCCACCCGCGCCCTGCGCGCGCGCTTTCCGGAGCTGGGCATCATCACCGACGTGGCGCTCGACCCCTTCACCACCCACGGCCAGGATGGCATCCTCGATGCCGACGGCTACGTGCAGAACGACGTCACCGTCGACGCGCTGGTCAAGCAGGCGCTGTCGCATGCCGCCGCCGGTGCCCAGGTGGTGGCCCCGTCGGACATGATGGACGGCCGCATCCAGGCGATCCGCGAGGCGCTGGAACTGGCCGACCACCCCAACGTGCGCATCATGGCCTACTCGGCCAAGTACGCCAGCGCCTACTACGGCCCGTTCCGCGATGCGGTGGGCTCGGCCGGCAACCTCGGCAAGGGCAGCAAGAATACCTATCAGATGGACCCGGCCAACGGCGACGAGGCCCTCCACGAGGTGGCCGCCGACCTGGCCGAAGGCGCCGACATGGTGATGGTCAAGCCGGGCATGCCCTACCTCGACATCGTCCGTCGGGTGAAGGATGAATTCCGCGCACCGACCTTTGTCTACCAGGTCAGCGGCGAGTACGCCATGCATATGGCGGCGATCCAGAACGGCTGGCTGTCCGAGGCGGTGATCCTCGAGTCTTTGGTCGCGTTCAAGCGTGCCGGTGCCGATGGCATTCTCACCTACTTCGCCAAGCGTGCGGCCCAACTGTTGAAGAATCAGAGCTAACGGGGCCTAAGGCCCTGCAGGAACCCGCAATGAACAATCCAGGACTTATCGATAACGAACTGCCGGAACAGCCGGCGGCGCTCGCCCCACTGCCCGACGCGGAGGAGGCTGCCCAGCTGGCCGTGACCGAGCCGCTGGCCGGGATGGAAGAGGAGGCCGGTGAGCTGCTGGCCCCGGTGCCGGGGCTGGACGACAGCAGCCTGTACATCCACCGCGAGCTGTCGCAGCTGAAGTTCAATATCCGTGTTCTGGAGCAGGCGCTCGACGAGTCCACGCCGCTGCTCGAGCGCCTGAAGTTCCTGCTGATCTTCTCCAGCAACCTCGACGAGTTCTTCGAGATCCGCGTCGCCGGGCTGAAGAAGCAGGTCGCCTTCGCCCGCGAACTGGCCGGCGCCGACGGCCTGCAGCCACAGCAGGTGCTGGCGCGGATCAGCGAGCTGGTGCACGAGCAGGTCGAGCGCCAGTACGCGATCCTCAACGACGTGCTGCTGCCGGCACTGGAGCAGCACCAGATCCGCTTCATCCGCCGCCGGCACTGGACGGCGAAGATCAAGACCTGGGTGCGTCGCTATTTCCGCGAGGAGATCGCGCCGATCATGACGCCGATCGGCCTCGACCCGACCCACCCGTTCCCCCTGCTGGTCAACAAGAGCCTGAACTTCATCGTCGAGCTGGAAGGCATCGACGCCTTCGGCCGCGACTCGGGCCTGGCCATCCTGCCGGCGCCGCGCCTGCTGCCGCGGGTGATCCGCATCCCCGAGGAGGTCGGCGGCCCCGGCGACAACTTCGTGTTCCTGTCCTCGATGATCCACGCCCACGCCGACGAGCTGTTCCACGGCATGAGCGTCAAGGGCTGCTACCAGTTCCGCCTGACCCGCAACGCCGACCTGTCGGTGGACGCCGAGGACGTCGAGGACCTGGCCCGCGCCCTGCGCGGCGAGCTGTTCTCGCGGCGCTTCGGCGATGCGGTGCGCCTGGAGGTGGCGGACACCTGCCCGCAGCACCTCTCCGACTACCTGCTCAAGCAGTTCGGCCTGGCCGAATCGGAAATGTACCGGGTCAACGGTCCGGTCAACCTGACCCGGCTGTTTTCCATCACCGGCCTGGACAGTCACCGCGAGCTGCAGTACGCGCCGCTGACCCCGGTGATTCCCAAGCTGCTGCAGAGCAGCGACAAGCTGTTCAACGTGGTCGGCAAGCAGGACGTGCTGCTCTACCACCCGTTCGAGTCGTTCACCCCGGTGGTCGACATGCTGCGCCAGGCGGCCAAGGACCCCAACGTGCTGGCGATCAAGCAGACCCTGTACCGCACCGGGGCCAACTCGGAAATCGTCGATGCGCTGGTGGACGCCGCGCGCAGCGGCAAGGAAGTCACCGCGGTGATCGAGATCCGCGCGCGCTTCGACGAGGAGTCCAACCTGGCGCTGGCCGGTCGCCTGCAGCAGGCCGGCGCAGTGGTGATCTACGGCGTGGTCGGCTTCAAGACCCACGCCAAGATGATGCTGATCCTGCGTCGCGAGAACGGCGAACTGGTGCGCTACGCCCATCTCGGCACCGGCAACTACCACGCCGGCAACGCCCGCCTGTACACCGACTACAGCCTGCTGACCTCCGACGACGCGCTGTGCGAGGACGTCTCCAAGCTGTTCAGCCAGCTGATCGGCATGGGCAAGAGCCTGCGCATGAAGAAGCTGCTGCACGCGCCCTTCACCCTGAAGAAGACCCTGCTCGACATGATCGCCCGCGAGGGCCAGCACGCCAGCGAGGGCAAGCCGGCGCACATCATCGCCAAGATGAACTCGCTGACCGATCCCAAGGTGATCAAGGCGCTGTACAAGGCCAGCCAGTGCGGCGTGCGCATCGACCTGATCGTGCGCGGCATGTGCTGCCTGCGGCCGGGCATTCCCGGCGTGTCGCACAACATCTACGTGCGCTCGATCATCGGCCGTTTCCTCGAGCACAGCCGCGCCTACTACTTCTTCAATGGCGGCGACGAGCAGCTGTACCTGTCCAGCGCCGACTGGATGGAGCGCAACCTCGACAAGCGCGTGGAGACCTGCTTCCCGCTGGAAGGCAAGAAGCTGATCACCCGGGTGAAGAAGGAGCTGGAGGCCTACCTGGCCGACAATACCCAGGCCTGGGTGCTGCAGAGCGACGGTCGTTACCAGCGCCTGCAGCCGACCGGCAACCAGAACGCGCGCAACGCCCAGGCGCTGATGGTCGAGAAGCTGAGCAGTCCGGCGCTGTCGGCACGCTGAGCCGCGCGCCAACAAAAAAAGGGCAGCCCCTCGCGGAGCTGCCCTTTTTCGTTGCGGCGCCGTTGGCTCAGCGCCCGCCCAGCTTGTAGCCCACCCGCGCCAGCCACTGCGCTTCGGCTTCGATATCGGCCTGGGTCAGCGGGTTGGCCTCCAGCCAGCCGGCGGGAAACACCGCTTCCAGGCTGCGCGGGCCGGCGTGGAAGGTCACCTCGGGCATTTCCTGGGTGCCGCGGATGTGGTGGAACAGGATGGCGAAGCGCAGCAGGATGCACAGGCGCACCAGGCGCTCGCCTTCCTCGCCGAATTCGGCGAAGCGGTCCACCGGAATGTTGCGGCGGTGGCCGCGCACCAGCAGCGCCAGCATCTGCTGGTCGATGCGCGCGAAGCCGGCCAGGTCGGCGTGCTCGAGGATGTAGGCGCCGTGCTTGTGGTAGTGGTAGTGGGCGATGTCCATGCCGATCTCGTGCACCTTGGCGCCCCACGACAGCAGCTCGCGGTGCCATTCGTCGTTGAGCCCCCAGGGCTCGGCGACCTGGGCGAGGATCGACAGCGCCTTGGCCTCCACCCGCGCGGCCTGTTCCAGGTCGACGTGGTAGCGCTCCATCAGCGCCGACAGGGTGCGCTCGCGCACGTCCTCGTGACTCTGCCGGCCGATCATGTCGTACAGCACGCCTTCGCGCAGGGCACCCTCGGTGTGGCTCATCGAGTCGATGCCCAGGGCGTCGAAGGTCGCCTCGAGGATCGCCAGGCCCGCCGGCAGGATCGACTGGCGATCCGCCTTGACCCCGTCGATGGCCAGTTCGGCCAGGCTGTCGCACTTGAGCAGCTTGCGCTTGAGCCAGGCCAGCCCCGCCGGGGTGATCTCGCCGTTGCCCTGGCCGCCGGCCGCCAGCGCCTGGCTGATGGCGCGAATGCTGCCGGAGGAGCCGACCGCCTCGCTCCAGCCGAGCTTGCGTACCGCCTGCTCGAAGCTCATCAGCTCCAGGCGTGCGGCGGTGTAGGCCTGGGCGTAGCGCGCCAGGCTCAGCTTGCCGTCGCCGAAGTAGCGCTTGCTGTAGCTGACGCAGCCCATCTGCTGGCTCTCGCGCAGCAGCGAGTCGAAGCGCTCGCCGATGATGAACTCGGTACTGCCGCCGCCGATGTCGACCACCAGGCGCTTGCCCTCGGCGTCCGGCAGGCTGTGCGACACACCGAGGTAGATCAGGCGCGCCTCCTCGCGACCGGAGACCAGCTCCACCTGATGGCCGAGCAGCTCCTCGGCGCGGCGGATGAACACCGCACGGTTGCGCGCCTCGCGCAGGGCGTTGGTGGCGACGATGCGCACCGCGCCCTGCGGCAGGCCATGGATCAGCTGGGCGTAGCGGCGCAGGCAGTCGAGGCCGCGGGTCATCGCCGCCTCGTCGAGGTTGCGCTGCTCGTCGAGGCCGGCGGCCAGCTGGACCTTCTCGCCGAGGCGGTCGAGCAGGCGGATCTCGCCCTGGTCGACGCGCGCCAGGACCATGTGGATGCTGTTGGAGCCGATGTCGATGGCGGCGATCAGGGGAAAGGCTTCGGCGGGGGTGTACGGCATGGTCGATGCTTCTCGCGGCAAAACGGCGTAAGGCTGCCATGATAGAGCAATCGCGTGTGACGCAGTTGACGGTTGTCAGGGGCGCGCGCCGCCACCGGCCATAGACGCCGCCGCTGCGCACCATAGCGATTGCCAATCGCCCGCCGCCTTCCGGTGGCCGGCGACTGGGGCTATGATGACGCAACTTTTTGTCGCATCCGAATTACGGAGATTCCCCATGAGCGAATTCATCACCAACGTGACCGACGCCAGCTTCGAGCAGGACGTGCTCAAGGCCGACAGCCCCGTGCTGGTCGACTACTGGGCCGAGTGGTGTGGTCCGTGCAAGATGATTGCCCCGGTGCTGGACGAGATCGCCAAGGACTACCAAGGCAAGCTCAAGGTGTGCAAGCTGAACATCGACGAGAACCAGGACACGCCGGCCAAGTTCGGCGTGCGCGGTATCCCGACCCTGATGCTGTTCAAGAACGGCAACGTCGAAGCGACCAAGGTCGGCGCCCTGTCCAAGTCCCAGCTGGCCGCCTTCCTCGACAGCAACATCTGAACCTGATGTGCGACAAACCCCGCCTGGTGCGGGGTTTTTTCTGTTTGCCGTCTAGACTGTGCCACGAATGCAGTGATAAATTCGGGCGGCAGTCATATCTACTGCTTCCTGCATGCCGTCGCCGCCACCCTCTCGCCCCGGATTCTCGCAGTGAACCTGCCGTCTCCCTGCGGCGCGGCCTCCCGAGCTCAATGCTTTCCTTCTCTCCCCGATGCACCTCATCCTATGAACCTGACCGAACTCAAGCAAAAGCCGATTCCCGAACTGCTGGAAATGGCCGACCAGATGGGCCTGGAAAACATGGCCCGGTCGCGCAAGCAGGACATCATCTTCGCCCTGCTGAAGAAGCACGCGAAAAGCGGTGAGGAGATCTCCGGGGATGGCGTGCTGGAGATCCTGCAGGACGGCTTCGGATTCCTGCGCTCCGCGGACTCCTCCTACCTGGCCGGCCCGGACGACATCTACGTCTCGCCCAGCCAGATCCGCCGCTTCAACCTGCGTACCGGCGACACCATCATCGGCAAGATCCGTCCGCCCAAGGAAGGTGAGCGCTACTTCGCGCTGCTCAAGGTCGACACCATCAACTTCGACCGTCCGGAGAACGCCAAGAACAAGATCCTGTTCGAGAACCTCACCCCGCTGTTCGCCAACAAGCGGTTGAAGATGGAAGCCGGCAACGGCTCCAAAGAGGATCTCACCGCCCGCGTGATCGACCTGTGCGCGCCGATCGGCAAGGGCCAACGCGGCCTGATCGTCGCTCCGCCGAAGGCGGGCAAGACCATCATGCTGCAGAACATCGCCGCCAACATCACCCGCAACAACCCCGAGTGCCACCTGATCGTCCTGCTGATCGACGAGCGCCCGGAGGAAGTGACCGAGATGCAGCGCACCGTGCGCGGCGAAGTGGTTGCCTCGACCTTCGACGAGCCGCCGACCCGCCACGTGCAGGTCGCCGAGATGGTGATCGAGAAGGCCAAGCGCCTGGTCGAGCACAAGAAGGACGTGGTCATCCTGCTCGACTCCATCACCCGTCTGGCGCGCGCCTACAACACCGTGATCCCCAGCTCCGGCAAGGTGCTCACCGGCGGTGTCGACGCCCACGCCCTGGAGAAGCCCAAGCGCTTCTTCGGTGCCGCGCGCAACATCGAGGAGGGCGGCAGCCTGACCATCCTCGCCACCGCGCTGGTGGAAACCGGCTCGAAGATGGACGAGGTGATCTACGAGGAATTCAAGGGCACCGGCAACATGGAACTGCAGCTGGACCGCAAGATCGCGGAAAAGCGCGTGTTCCCGGCGATCAACATCAACCGATCCGGTACCCGTCGCGAAGAACTGCTGACCGGCGATGAAGAGCTGCAGCGCATCTGGATCCTGCGCAAGATCCTCCATCCGATGGACGAGATCGCCGCGATCGAGTTCCTCCTCGACCGTCTGAAGGACTCCAAGACCAACGAGGAATTCTTCCAGTCGATGAAGCGCAAGTAAGCGTTTCTCCCTGGATCTGCAGACAACGGCCGGCCATCCCGGCCGTTGTCGTTTCTGCCCGGTGGTGCGGGTGTAGGGGCGAATTCATTCGCCTGCAGGTTTCGCCAAGGCGAATGAATTCGCCCCTACAGGCGGCTTCTCGCGTTTCTGTCCGGTGCCGTTCGGCGCTAGACTCTCCGCCTTCGATTCTTCCCGAGGCTCAAGCATGCAGTATCGCGACCTGCGCGAATTCATTCGCGGCCTGGAGGCGCGCGGCGAACTCAAGCGCATCCAGACGCCGGTCTCGCCCGTGCTGGAAATGACCGAAATCTGCGACCGCACCCTGCGCAAGCAGGGTCCGGCGCTGCTGTTCGAGAATCCGACCGGTTTTTCCACGCCGGTGCTCGGCAACCTGTTCGGCACGCCCAAGCGCGTGGCGCTGGGCATGGGTGCCGAGGAGGTCTCCGAGCTGCGCGAGATCGGCAAGTTGCTGGCCTTCCTCAAAGAGCCGGAGCCACCCAAGGGGCTGAAGGACGCCTGGTCCAAGCTGCCGATCTTCAAGAAGGTCATCAGCATGGCGCCGAAGGTGCTCAAGGATGCGCCCTGCCAGGAAGAGATCATCGCCGGCGACGACGTCGACCTCGGCCAGCTGCCGATTCAGCACTGCTGGCCCGGCGACGTCGGGCCGCTGATCACCTGGGGGCTGACCATCACCAAGGGGCCCAACAAGGAGCGGCAGAATCTCGGCATCTACCGCCAGCAGGTGATCGGCCGCAACAAGGTGATCATGCGCTGGCTCAGCCACCGCGGCGGCGCGCTGGACTACCGCGAGTGGTGCCAGAAGTACCCGGACCGCCCGTACCCGGTGGCGGTGGCCCTCGGTGCCGACCCGGCGACCATCCTCGGTGCGGTCACTCCGGTGCCGGACACGCTGTCCGAGTATGCCTTCGCCGGCCTGCTGCGCGGGCAGCGCACCGAGCTGGTCAAGGCGGTCGGCAGCGACCTGCAGGTGCCGGCGTTTGCCGAGATGGTGCTGGAAGGGCACATCTATCCCGGCGAGATGGCCGACGAGGGCCCCTATGGCGACCACACCGGCTACTACAACGAGGTCGACCGTTTCCCGGTGTTCACCGTCGAGCGCATCACCCGTCGCCGTGATGCCATCTACCACAGCACCTACACCGGACGGCCGCCGGACGAGCCGGCGATCCTCGGCGTGGCGCTCAACGAAGTGTTCGTGCCGATCCTGCAGAAGCAGTTCCCCGAGATCGTCGACTTCTACCTGCCGCCGGAAGGCTGCTCCTACCGCATGGCGGTGGTGACCATCAAGAAGCAGTACCCGGGCCACGCCAAGCGGGTGATGCTCGGCGTGTGGAGCTTCCTGCGCCAGTTCATGTACACCAAGTTCGTCATCGTCACCGACGACGACATCAACGCCCGCGACTGGAACGACGTGATCTGGGCGATCACCACGCGCATGGACCCCAAGCGCGACACGGTGATGATCGACAACACGCCGATCGACTACCTCGACTTCGCCTCGCCGATCTCCGGCCTGGGCAGCAAGATGGGCCTCGACGCCACCCACAAGTGGCCGGGCGAGACCACGCGCGAGTGGGGGCGTGCCATCGTCCAGGACGAGGCGGTGAAACGACGGGTCGACGAACTGTGGTCAAGCCTGGGGATCGACTGATGCGTATTACCCTACAACCCTCCGGCCTCAGCCTGGAACTGCTGCCCGGCGAGCGCATCCTCGACGCTGCGCGCCGGCTCGGCTTCGACTGCCCGCAGAGCTGCCGCAACGGCAACTGCCACGTCTGCGCCGCGCTGCTGGTGGAAGGCCGGGTGCGCCAGCAGGGCGCCGAGCTGGACCATGGCGAGCTGTTCACCTGCCTCGCCGAGCCGCTGGAAGATTGCGTGCTGCACTGGGACGGCGTGCTGGCGCCCGGCGAGCTGCCGGTGCGCCAGCTGGCCTGCCAGCTGGTCGAGTGCCAGGCGGTGGGCGGCGACGTGTTCCGCCTGCGCCTGCGCGCCCCGGCCGGCAAGCCGCCGCGCTACCACGCCGGGCAGTATCTGCTGCTGGAGCGCGAGGACGGCAGTCAGGCGGCCTTCTCCATCGCCTCGGCGCCGCACGCCGGGCGCGAGCTGGAGCTGCACATCCTCGCCCGCGACGAGGGCACGCGCAGCCTGCTCGACTTCATCCGTCGCCAGGGGCTGGCCCGGGTGCAGCTGCCGTTCGGCGACTGCCACCTGGCCGAGCTGCCCGACGGTCCGCTGCTGCTGCTCGCTGCCGGCACCGGGCTGGCGCAGATGCACAGCCTGATCGAGCACTGCCGGGCCGCCGGCTTCGCCCATCCGGTGCACCTGTACTGGGGCGTGCGCCAGGCGCAGGATTTCTACCGTCTGCCGGTGTGGGAGGAGTGGCGGCAGTTGGCCAACTTGATCCTGCATCAGGTGGTCAGCGACCCGCAGCCAGGCGATGGCTGGAGCGGGCGCTGCGGTCTGCTGCACCAGGCCGTGTGCGCCGACTTCGCCGACCTCAAGCCCCTGCACGTCTACGCCAGCGGCTCGCCGGCGATGGTCTACGGCACGCTGGATGCGCTGGTGGCGGCCGGCATGGATGCCCATCAGATGCGCGCCGACGTGTTCGCCTACGCCCCGCGGCCGGCCTGAGTCACGCCAGGCGCGAGGCGCCGGTCACCCGCTGCCTGTGCTGTCGGTCGCAGGCGGCGCATTTGCCGACCACCGGTTGCAGGGACAAATTGCATGCCGTGCCGCGTTGCCGGAGAATGCGCCCGCTCGAATCCAAACTACTCGCCAGGTTGCCAGAGAAGCACCGGCGATCCGCACTTCAAGCTTGCCTGCAAGGAGTGGCAGTCGATGCACCGCAAGAAACCCGACATGCTGTGGGTTCTGGTTTTCCTGTTCGGTCTGGGGGTGGTCACCACCAGCTATGCGCAGAGCCTGTGGCCGAAGCCGGGCGACGTGCCCGCCGAGTACAGCCGGCAGCCCTGATCCTCCTCTGAACCGACGCCCGGCCGCCTGCAGCGGCCGGCAACACGGCTGCCCTGCCTGCGGATGTTCAGCTGCGGCGCAGGCCTCGCCCGCTGCGCGCTTCCTCCAGCTCCCCCCGCCTGCAGCCGGCGTGCCAGCCACGATCGGTCACTGTCGCGTGCAGCGGCACATCCCAGCTCTCCAGCGGCAGGCGATCGACCTGCTGGCAGGCGTGCGCCAGTCCCAGCAGTACCGGCTTCTGCCAGTTGCGGTGACGCAGGCGGTAATCCAGGGCGCGGTCGTAGAAGCCGCCGCCCATGCCCAGCCGGCCACCGCCGTCATCGAAGCCCACCAGTGGCAGCAGCAGCAGGTCGAGTGCCCAGGGCCGGCGCTGGCGCGCGGGGCACGCTTGCGGCTCGGGAATGCGGAAGCGGTTGCGACGCAGCGTTTCGCCACGTTCCAGGCGCTGGAACACCATGTGCGTACGCGGCCAGTGCGCCAGCAGCGGCAGGTAGATGTGCTTGCCGCGGCGCCAGGCTTCGCGGCGCAGCAGCAGCGGATCGATCTCGCCGTCGTTGGGCAGGTACAGGGCGATGTGGCGGGCGCGGCGAAACAGCGGATGCTGGGCGAGCTGGCGATACAGGTCGCGGGCGGCCTGGCGCTGCTGGGTCGGTGTGAGGGCGCGGCGGCATGCGCGCAGCTGGCGGCGCAGGGCAGGGCGGGACAGGTTGTCGGCGTGAATCATGGCGAGGTGCGACGCTCCGGTCTGGGTC
>DATCUN010000110.1:0-9651 GCA_036561825.1 Pseudomonas sp. | reverse complement strand
GAATCGGCTCGCCATCGATCATCAGGATGCGCTTGTCGCCGTCCTTGATCGCCGGCAGGTAGCGCTGCGCCATGATCTGGCGGCTGCCGTGGCCGGTCAGCGTCTCAAGGATCACCGACAGGTTGGGATCGCCTGCGCGGTGGTGGAAGATCGACGAGCCGCCCATGCCGTCCAGGGGTTTGAGAATGATGTCACGCTGCTCGGCGGCGAACTCGCGCAGAATGTCGACGCGCCGGCTCACCAGGGTCGGCGGCGTGCATTGCGGGAACTGGGTGGCGAACAGTTTCTCGTTGCAGTCGCGCAGGCTCTGCGGGCGGTTGACCACCAGCAAGCCTTCGCGCTCGGCCTGCTCCAGCAGTTGCGTGCAATAGAGGAATTCGTTGTCGAACGGCGGGTCCTTGCGCATCAGGACCACGTCCAGCTCGTGCAGGGCCAGATCCTGCTCGTCATCGAAATGGAACCAATGCTTGGCATCATGGATGACCTGCAGCGGGCGCGTGCGGGCCCGCACCTGGCCGTCGCGCAGGTAGAGGTCCTGCTGTTCCATGTAGAACAGCGACCAGCCGCGGGCTTGGGCGGCGAACAGCATGGCCAGCGAGCTGTCCTTCTTGAAGGCTATGCGGGCGATGGGGTCCATGACGATGCCCAGGCGAACGCTCATAGGGGAAGTCCTCTGCAACGAAACAACGGCCTGACGGCCGTACAAGGCGATTGACGGTTGCCCAAGGTGGCCGCGAGTTTGCCTTGAGTCAAGGAAAAACCTTACGCATCCGGGGCTTATGGCTTGCCGCCGGAGAGTGTGCTAAAAAGCCCCGTCGATCAGGTCGCACCCTGCGGCATGACGCAGCGTCGCAAGCGCGTCGGGCGATGGAAAACAACGACTCACCGAGGCAATGGTAGGGCAGACATGGAACAGCATTCCGAGAGCTTGAAGGTCATGGTCATCGACGATTCGAAAACGATTCGTCGTACTGCCGAAACCCTGCTGAAGAAAGTGGGTTGTGACGTCATCACGGCCGTCGACGGCTTCGATGCCCTGGCCAAGATCGCCGATTCGCATCCTGGCATCATCTTCGTCGACATCATGATGCCGCGTCTGGATGGCTATCAAACCTGCGCCCTGATCAAGAATAATAGTGCGTTCAAATCCACGCCGGTGATCATGCTGTCCTCCAAGGATGGCCTGTTCGACAAGGCCAAGGGGCGCATCGTCGGCTCCGATCAGTATCTGACCAAGCCCTTCAGCAAGGAAGAACTGCTCGGCGCCATCAAGACGCACGTTCCGGGCTTCGTGCCGGTGGAGCAAGCTACAACCTGACGTCCGGCCGACTGGCTGCCGACGCGTGCCTTTATTGGGGAATTTCATGGCTCGAATTCTGATTGTTGATGACTCGCCGACCGAGATGTACAAGCTCACCGCCATGCTCGAGAAGCATGGGCATCAGGTGTTGAAGGCGGAAAACGGTGCCGATGGTGTTGCCCTCGCGCGCCAGGAAAAACCCGATGTCGTGCTGATGGACGTGGTCATGCCGGGCCTCAACGGTTTCCAGGCAACCCGCCAGCTGACCAAGGACGCGGAAACCGGTCACATTCCGGTGATCATTGTCACCACCAAGGATCAGGAAACCGATAGGGTCTGGGGCAAGCGCCAAGGCGCCCGCGACTACCTGACCAAACCGGTCGACGAAGAAACCCTGCTGAAGACCATCGCTGCCGTTCAGGCGGGCTGATAGCTCATTCATCGCAGGACGCGACAAGCAGAAAAAGGCCAGCAGCGGCATGTCCGACGTCATGACACCTTTCCAGCACCTGATCGAGATCGACCAGCTCTGCCGCCGCTATTCCGCGGGCCTGCCAGCCCAGCAGGAGGCCGCCCAGAGCTGGAGTGGCATCGGCTTTCGCATGGGCACGCGCCTGTTCGTCGCCCCCATGGGCGAGGTCACCGAGGTCCTGCACGAGCCGCGCTACACCCTGTTGCCGGGCGTCAGAAGCTGGGTCAAGGGCGTTGCCAACGTGCGCGGCCGGCTGCTGCCGATCATGGACCTGTGTGGTTTCTTCGGTAGCGAACTGTCGCCGCTGCGCAAGCAGCGGCGGGTGCTGGTGGTCGAGCACGGTGAGGTCTTTGCCGGCCTCATCGTCGATGAAGTGTTCGGTATGCAGCACTTCTCCGTGGAGGCCTTTGCCGAGCAGCTGCCGCCGCTCGAAGCCTCCATCCAGCCGTTCATCCATGGCGTGTTCCAGCGTGAGCGCCCCTGGCTGGTGTTCAGCCCGCATGCGTTGGCCAGGGCGCAGGCGTTCCTCGATGTTGCCGTAAATAACTAGATCTACCGGATGGGGCGGCATTGCCGGCCCGTATCGTTACTTGGGAACAGTTTAGTGTGGAAGGTCCAGGCGGGGGCCAGAAGATGAAAAAACTCAACGCAGGCAATCTCTTCTCGGGCACACGCAGCAGCAGTCTGATCGGTGGTCTTTTCGCCATCCTGATCGTGTCTGTGGTGCTGCTGTTTGCCAACTTTGCGTACCTCAACCAGCAGTCCGAATACGACAAGCAGTACATCGCTCACGCCGGTGAGCTGCGCCTGCTGTCCCAGGGGATCGCCAAGAACGCCGTCGAGGCGGCGGCGGGCAAGGCCGACGCCTTCGCCCTGCTGAAGAGCGAGCGTGACGACTTCCAGCAGCGCTGGGAGTGGCTGAGCCAAGGTGACGCCGATACCGGCTTGCCGGCCAGTCCGGAAGCGGTGGCCAGCAACCTCGCCACCGTGCAGGCCGACTGGGAGCGCCTGCGCACCAGTACCGACGCCATTCTGGCCAGCCAGCAGACCGTGCTGTCGCTGCACCAGGTGGCCAGCACCCTGGCGGAAACCATTCCGCAGCTGCAGGTCGAGTACGAAGAGGTCGTGGATATCCTGCTGGAGAACGGTGCGCCGGCCGATCAGGTGGCCGTGGCCCAGCGCCAGTCCCTGCTGGCCGAACGGATTCTCGCCGCGGTGAACAAGGTGCTCGCCGGTGCCGAAGACTCGGTGCAGGCGGCCGACAGCTTCGGTCGCGACGCCAGCCTGTTCGGTCGCGTACTGACGGGCATGCACGAAGGCAACCCGGCCATGTCGATCACCAAGGTGACCGATGCCGAAGCCATGACCCGTCTGAAGGAGATCACCGAACTGTTCTCCTTCGTTTCCGGCTCGGTGGACGAGATCCTGGAAACCTCGCCGGAACTGTTCCAGGTGCGCGAGTCCGCCAACAACATCTTCGGCGAATCGCAGAAGGTGCTGGAGGGCTCCACCCAACTGGCCAGCGGTTTCGAGAACCTGGCCGTCAGCCGGACCTTCAATACCCTGGCCGGCTACCTGCTGGGCCTGCTCGCCCTGGCCTCGATCATGCTCATGGCGCTGATCCTGGTGCGCGAGACCCGCGACCGCCTGGTGGAAACCGCCGAGAAGAACGACCGCAACCAGTCGGCGATTCTGCGTCTGCTCGATGAAATCGGCGACCTGGCGGACGGCGACCTGACCGTGCAGGCCACGGTAACCGAGGACTTCACCGGTGCCATCGCCGACTCCATCAACTACTCCATCGACCAGCTGCGCGATCTGGTAGAGACCATCAACCAGACCGCCGTGCAGGTGGCTGCCGCCGCCCAGGAAACCCAGGCGACGGCGATGCACCTGGCCGAGGCTTCCGAGCACCAGGCCCAGGAAATTGCCGGTGCTTCCGCGGCAATCAACGAGATGGCGGTGTCCATTGACCAGGTGTCGGCCAACGCCGCCGAATCCTCCGCGGTAGCGGAGCGCTCGGTAGCCATCGCCAACAAGGGCAACGAGGTGGTGCAGAACACCATCGCCGGCATGGACAACATCCGCGAGCAGATCCAGGACACCTCCAAGCGGATCAAGCGCCTCGGCGAATCGTCCCAGGAGATCGGTGACATCGTCAGCCTGATTAACGACATTGCCGACCAGACCAACATCCTGGCACTGAACGCGGCGATCCAGGCCTCCATGGCCGGTGACGCCGGTCGCGGCTTCGCCGTGGTAGCGGACGAGGTACAGCGCCTCGCAGAACGCTCCTCGGCGGCGACCAAGCAGATCGAGGCGCTGGTGAAGACCATTCAGACCGACACCAACGAGGCGGTCATCTCGATGGAACAGACCACCACCGAGGTGGTGCGCGGTGCCCGTCTGGCACAGGACGCCGGTGTGGCCCTGGAAGAGATCGAGAAGGTATCGCGCAGCCTGGCAGCGCTGATCCAGAACATTTCCAACGCCGCCCGCCAGCAGTCCTCCTCGGCCGGTCACATCTCCAACACCATGTACGTGATCCAGGAGATCACCACGCAGACCTCCTCGGGTACCACCGCAACCGCGCGCAGCATCGGCACCTTGGCCAAGATGGCCACCGACATGCGCAAGTCGGTTTCCGGCTTCACCCTGCCCGAACACCGGGAACAGGCCTGATACCACGGTGGGCGGCAGCCTGAACGGGCTGCCGTCAAGTGACCACGAGCGAGGGGCGCGGCATGCAGCCAAGCGCGGTCTGGGCCATGAAGCCGCTGCCCGATATCACGGCGGCGGAATTCAGGGCCTGGCAGGAGTTGCTGGAAACGCGTAGCGGCATGGTGCTCAACGAGCAGCGCCGCGCGTTCCTGCAGACCATTCTGGGAACCCGGCTGCGTGAACTGGGGCTGGATAGCTACGCCAGTTATTTCCAGCAGGTAACCGACGGCCCGCGCGGTGCGGTCGAGTGGTCGAACCTGATGGACCACCTGACGGTGCAGGAAACCCACTTCTTCCGTCATCCCCCGTCGTTCCAGCATCTGGCCGTCTATCTGCGCGAGCGCCTGGGCGTGGTGCAGGAAGGGCGTGCCTGGCAGCTGTGGAGTGTCGGCTGCGCCAGCGGCGAGGAGGCCTATTCGCTGGCGCTGGTGGCCGCCGAGGTGCAGCGCGAGGCGGGCCTGAGCGGACGCTTCGGCGTCACCGGGACCGATATCAGCCTCAACGCCCTGGCCCGTGCCCGCAGTGGCCGTTACGGCGCGCGGCGGGTCGGCGAGGTGGGCGGCGAGTTGCTCGAGCGCTACTTCCTGGAACAGCCCGATGGCGGTTTCCAGGTCTGCGAGGCCCTGCGTGAACGTACCTGTTTTGTCCGTCTGAATGTGCTCGATCTGGCGCGTGCGCCGCAGCGCGGCATGGACGTCATCTTTTGTCAGAACCTGCTGATCTACTTTCGGCGCTGGCGCCGGCGCGACATTCTTGCGCGCCTGGTCGAGCGTCTGGCCCCCGGCGGACTGCTGGTGATTGGAGTTGGCGAAGTGGCCGACTGGAGTCATCCCCTGCTGTTGCCGGTTGCCGATGAGCAAGTGCTGGCCTTTACCCGAAAGGGGTAATCATGATCAATGTGTGGAGTCTGTATGGGTGATCGGCACGACTATGTCGCCCTGGATTGGGTCAAGGGCGAAATCGCGGAAACCCTCAAGCAGGCCCGCCAGGCCCTGGAAGCGTTCGTCGAGAGTTCGCAGGATCTGACGCGCCTGCGTTTCTGCCTGAGCTACGTCCATCAGGTGCAGGGCACCCTGCAGATGGTCGAGTTCTACGGCGCTGCGCTGCTGGCCGAGGAAATGGAGCAGCTGCTGCAGGCGCTGATCGATGGCCGGGCCAGCACTCAGGGCGACGCCCTGCCGGTGCTGATGCAGGCGATCCTGCAACTGCCGGCCTACCTCGACCGCATCCAGAGCGCCCGCCGCGACCTGCCGTTGGTGGTCCTGCCGCTGCTCAACGATCTGCGCAATGCGCGCGGCGAGAAACTGCTGTCGGAAACCAGCCTGTTCGCTCCGGACCTTTCGGCCCGGGTAGCCGCGCTGCCGGCGAGCACCCTCGAACGCCTGGAGGCCGCCGGCCTGCCGACGCTGCTGCGCAAGCTGCGGCAGATGCTGCAGGTGGCGCTGGTCGGCTTCATGCGCAACCAGGAGCCGGCGACCCAGCTGGCCTACATGGCCAAAGTGTTCGCCAAGCTGGAAAGCCTGTGCAAGGGGGCGCCTATCGGTGCCCTGTGGCCGGTGGCCGCCGGCGTGGTCGAGGGCCTGAGTAACGGCAGCGTTGCCTCCGGCAGCACCGTGTGCACCCTGCTGCGCGAGGTCGACCACGAGCTCAAGCGCCTGATCGACGAGGGTGTCGGTGCGCTCAACCAGCCTGCGCCCGACGAGCTGCTGAAGAATCTGCTGTTCTACATCGCCAAGAGTCCGAGCAGCGAGGGCCGTATCGCCGCGCTGAAGGAACACTATCGACTGGCCGAGGCGATGCCCGACAGCCAGGTCGTGGACGAGGAGCGGGCGCGCATGGCCGGTCCCGACCGCGATGCCATGCGTTCGGTGGTCGGCGCCCTGTGCGAGGAGCTGGTGCGGATCAAGGACAGCCTCGATCTGTTCGTGCGCAGCGACCGCCGTCAGGTGACTGATCTGGCGGCCCTGCAGGGGCCGCTCAAGCAGGTCGCCGACACCCTGGCCGTGCTCGGTTTCGGCCAGCAGCGCAAGGTGGTGGCCGATCAGCTGGCGATGGTTGCCCTGCTGATTGGCGGCCAGCAGCAGCCCAGTGACGCGGTGCTGATGGATATCGCCGGCGCCCTGCTGTTCGTCGAGGCCACCCTGTCCGGGATGGTCGGACCGGCGGAGGGGGAGCGTGCCGAGGAGAACCTGCTGCCGACCACCGACGTCGGCCAGATTCACCAGCTGGTCATCAAGGAAGCGCGTACCGGGCTCGAGCAGTCCAAGGACGCGATTATCGAATTCATCGCCTCGCAGTGGAATCACGAGCACCTGGCCCGCGTCCCCGAGCTGCTGACCCAGGTGCGTGGCGGTCTCGGCATGATTCCGTTGCCGCGGGTCGCCGCGCTGCTGGATGCCTGCTGCCGCTACATCCGCGAGCAGCTGCTGGTCCGCCAGGCCGTGCCCAGCTGGCAGAGTCTGGATACCCTGGCCGACGCGATCACCAGCGTCGAGTACTACCTCGAGCGGATTTCCGAAGACCATGCCAGCCAGGGCGAACTGATCCTCGACGTCGCCGAGGAAAGCCTCAGTTCGCTGGGCTACGGACTGCAGCCGACCCGCTCGATTCTCGACATGCCCAGCGAGGTTCTGATCACGGCCGAGCCGCATTTCGCGCTGGTCGAGCCGGCTGTCGCCGTTCACCAAGCCGCCGTGGTCGAGGCCGCCGCACAGGCTACGCCGGCCGCTGTCCCCCCGGCTGCCGCGGCCGAGCCAGCGAATGCTGGCGAAGTGGCGTCTGAGGCCATCGCCGAGCCAGCGCTTGCTGCCGAAGCGGTGTCTGACGCCATCGCCGAGCCGACGCCCATGCCCATCGACGCGACGGAGCAGCCAGCGCTCGAATCCGTCGCGCCGGCGGCCGAGGTCGAGGCGCTTGCCGCGCCGACGCTGGCCCAGGTGATGGCTGCGCCGGTCGTTGCCATCAATCCGCCCGCCAGGGACGTGCCGCCCCAGCTGCTGCCGCCGCCGGCCGACGAAGAGCCGATGGACGAGGACCTGCAGGAAGTGTTCATCGAGGAGGCTGGCGAGGTTCTCGACACCCTCAACGAATACCTGCCGCAGTGGTCTGCCGACACCGCTAATCGCGAGGCGCTCACCGAAGTGCGGCGCGCCTTCCACACCCTCAAGGGCAGCGGGCGCATGGTCCGCGCCCTGGTCATCGGCGAGCTGGCCTGGTCGATCGAGAACATGCTCAACCGGGTCATCGACCGCACCATCCAGCCCGACGCGCCGCTGCAGCAGGTGATCCGCGCGGTCGTCGACCTGCTGCCGGCCCTGGTCGAGGAGTATGCCGCCAAGGGCCAGCGCCAGCGCGACGATGTCGACCTGCTGGCTGCCGCTGCCCATGCGCTGTCCAAGGGCCAGCCGCTGCCGACGGCCGGCGTGGCCGCAGCGGTTGTTGCGCCTGCAGGCGAAACCGCGGTTGCTGCCGAGGCGTCGTCGCCGGTCGTGGTCGAGACTGCCCCAGTGGTGGCGCCGGTTGCCGACGACAGCGCCGCTCTGCTCGACCCGCAACTGCTGGAGATCTTCCGCGCCGAGGCCGAGGCTCATCTCGAGGCGCTCGACCGCTATCTGGCCGCCTGCGAGCGCGAGCTGCCGCAACCGGTCACCGACGAGTTGCAGCGCGCCCTGCATACCCTCAAGGGCAGTGCCTACATGGCCGGCATCCAGCCGATTGCCGAGGTGGCGGCCCCCTTGGAGAAGCTGGCCAAGGAGTTCAAGACCAACCTGATCCCCTTCGGTCTGGTGGCTGCCGAACTGCTGCGCGATGCGGCGAAGATCCTGCGCCATGGTCTCGAGCAGCTCGCTACGCAACCGCTGTCGAGCCTGCCAGGCAGCACCCCGCTGCTGCAGCGGGTCCAGCAGCTGCAGCAGGAGCAACTGGAGAATGCCGAGGCCGAGTGGCGCAGTCGCGAAGGCGACAGCCGCGATCCCCAGCTGATCAGCCAGTTCCTCGCCGAGGGCATGGATATCCTGCTGGATGCCGACGAGCTGCTCGTCCGCTGGCGCCAGCATCCGGCCGAGCACGAGGAGCTGGATGCCCTGCGCAACGAGCTGGCCACCCTGGCCCAGGGGGCCCAGCAGGCCGAGCTGCCGCAGGTCGACCTGCTCTGCGCGGCCTTGCTGGCCATCTACGTCGCCGTCGGCGAGTCGCGTCTGGCGGTGGATGAGGCCTTCTTCCGCGAGGTCGAGGCGGCCCACGAGGCGCTGATCGGCATGATGGACCAGGTGGCGGCCGGCCTCGAGGTCACGCCGCAACCGGAGCGCGTGCAGGCGCTGCAGCAGCTGCTGGACCATGCTGCCGCTGCCGCTGCCGCTGCGCTGGAAGTCCCGCCAGTCGACTTGCTGCCGGAGTCGTCGTCCTTCGAGCATCCGGCTGAGGCTGAGGCTGAGGCTGAGGCTGAGGCTGAGGCTGAACTCGAATCCGAATCCGAATCCGAATCCGAATCCGAATCCGAACCCGAATCCCAGGTTGAGTCCCCGGCCGCGCCGGCTCCGCTGGGTGAGGCCGTCACGGAGTTCGAACTGGCGCCCGGCCTGTTGGCCGAGCCCGAATGGCCCGCGGCGCTCGTCGAGCTGCCGGCGGTGGAAATGGCGCCATTGACTGCCGAGGAAGACGCCCCCGATCCGGAAATGGTCGAGATCTTCCTTGAGGAGGCTGGCGACATTCTCGACAGCGCTGCCGGCGCGCTCGAGCGCTGGCTGGTCGAGCCGCAAGCTCGCTCGGCGCTGGCAGCCCTGCAGCGCGACCTGCACACCCTCAAGGGTGGGGCACGGATGGCCGGCGTGCGCGCCATTGGCGATCTGGCCCACGAGCTGGAGTCGATCTACGAGGGGCTGAGCGATGGCCGCTTTGCCATGGCTGCCGCCTTTGCCCGCCTGCTGCACGAGGGCCACGACCTGCTGGCCCGTCAGGTGGAGGAGTTGCAGCAGGGGCTGCCGCTGACCGCCGCGGGCAGCTTGCTCGAACAGATGCGCAATCTGCGCCAGGGCGTCGTGCCGCAGTTGCCGGCGAGCCTCGACGAAGCACATCCTGAAGCCGAAGCCGAAGCCGAAGCCGAAGCCGAAGCCGAAGCCGAAGCCGAAGCCGAAGCCGAAGCCGAAGCCGAAGCCGAAGC
>DATCUN010000109.1:0-8841 GCA_036561825.1 Pseudomonas sp. | reverse complement strand
GTGGCGAGCATGAAGGCCCAGGCATGCAGGGAGAACATCGGAATTCCGGTGAAGAAGGCGGCCAGGTTGCAGCCCATGGCCAGACGCGCGCCGAAGCCGGCGACGATGCCGCCGAGCAGCCCCTGCAGCAGGCGGCGCTTGCTGGTCGGCCAGCGCAGGCCGACATTGCCGGCCCACAGCGCCGTGCACAGGGCGCCGACGAACATGCCGACGATCATCACCCCGTCGATGCGCTCCAGTGGCGTGCCCTGCAGGCCGATCAGCTTGAAGTAGCTCCACTCCTGCGGCTGGTAGCCGAACCAGGAGAGGATGTGTCCACCCCAGCGGGTGAACTCGCCGGTCACCGCCCAGAAGGTCCCGGTGAGGGCGAAGTAGTACGCGGAAGCGATCCCCAGTGCGACCAGCGCCGGCAAGGGCGACCAGAAACGCACCAGGTAACGTTGTCGGAAATCGGCTACTGCA
This sequence comes from Pseudomonas sp., assembly GCA_036561825.1. Classification (GTDB taxonomy): domain Bacteria; phylum Pseudomonadota; class Gammaproteobacteria; order Pseudomonadales; family Pseudomonadaceae; genus Geopseudomonas. Next base: position 8,379 of record DATCUN010000109.1, on the reverse strand, counting down.
GACATGCAACACTCTCCTTGCCGGGCACCACCGCGCGACGCCCGAACGCCAAAAGGCGCGGATTCTACGCCTGGCGCCGCGGGCACGTCAGCGCCACCACGTCCCGCACGGCAACTTTGCCTGCGCACCGGCACGGCCAACCCTTGCTTCTCCAGGCGAGCGCCCCCACTTACCATGCACAGCATTTTTCCTGCGCACGCCATCCTGCGCCCGTCTCGAGAACCCCGATGAGCGAAAGCCCGTACATCTTCGACGTCTCCACCACCAGCTTCGAACAACTGGTGATCGAAAACTCCTTCCACAAGCCGGTGCTGGTGGACTTCTGGGCCGAGTGGTGCGCGCCATGCAAGGCGCTGATGCCGTTGCTGGCGAAGATCGCCGAGGGTTACCAGGGCGAGCTGCTGCTGGCCAAGGTCAACTGCGATATCGAGCAGGACATCGTCATGCGCTTCGGTATCCGCAGCCTGCCCACCGTGGTGCTGTTCAAGGACGGCCAGCCGGTCGACGGCTTTGCCGGTGCCCAGCCGGAGTCGGCGATCCGCACCATGCTCGAACCCCATGTGCCGGAGCCGGCTCCGGCACCGGCCGATCCCCTGGAAAGTGCGCGCGCGCAGTACGCCGCCGGGCAGATCGGCGCGGCGGAACAACTGCTCAAGCAGCTGCTCGGCGAGGACAACCAGAATGCCGCGGCGCTGATCCTCTACGCCCGCTGCCTGGCCGAGCGCGGCGAGCTGGACGAGGCGCAGGCGGTTCTGGATGCGGTGAAGGACGACGCGCACAAGCAGGAACTGGCCGCCGCGCGCGCCCAGCTGACCTTCCTGCGCCGGGTGGTCGGCCTGCCGGAAGCTGCCGACCTGAAGAGCCGCCTGGCCCAGGACGCCGGCGACGACGAGGCCGCCTTCCAGCTGAGCATCCACCTGCTCGCCCGCCAGCAGTACGAGGCGGCACTGGATGGCCTGCTGCGTCTGTTCATCCGCAACCGCAGCTACGGCGACGACCTGCCACGCAAGACCCTGGTGCAGGTGTTCGACCTGCTCGGCAACGAGCATCCGCTGGTGGTTGCCTACCGACGCAAGCTGTATCAGGCACTGTACTGAGTCCGCCGTCGGCCTCGCGCCGTTGCTGTGGAGCAGCGAACCGGCGTGGCCCAGCCACGTCTGCGCCAGCCCGCTGGCGCTCGGCTGCACTTATCTGTTGAGCTGGGTCAAGACAATGAGCACTCCAGTCGTTAGCATAGGCAGCAGATCGCTAAGAACTTATTGTTATTGGAGCTCACCATGATCCGCAAAACCCTCAGCGCCTCCCTGCTGGCCTTGGCCATCGCCGCTCCCTTCGCCCAGGCCTTCGAAGCCGGCGACATCATCGTTCGTGCCGGCGCGATCACCGTTGATCCGCAGGAAGACAGCAGCGATATCTCCACTGCCGTGACTGGCCCGCTCAGTGGCACCAAGGTAGGTCTGGACAGCGATACCCAGCTGGGCCTGAACTTCGCCTACATGCTGACCAACAACATCGGCATTGAGTTGCTGGCAGCCACCCCCTTCACTCACGACATTACCGCCAAAGGCCTGCCAGGTGGCATGTCCGGCGACTTCGGTGAAGTCAGCCACCTGCCGCCGACCCTGAGTGTGGTTTATTACCCGCTGGCCAGCCAGTCTGCCTTCCAGCCGTATGTCGGCCTCGGCGTCAACTACACCTGGTTCTTCGATGACAGCCTGAGCAGCAAAGCTGAGAGTGATGGCTTCAATGGCTTGGAGCTGGATGATTCCTGGGGCTTGGCGGCACAGGTGGGCATGGACTACATGCTGACCGACAACGTGATGCTCAACGCCCAAGTCCGTTACATCGACATCGACACTGAAGCAACTTCCAACCATGCCGCCCTCGGCAAGGTCAAAGTCGACGTCGACGTCGATCCGATGGTCTACATGGTCGGCCTCGGCTACAAGTTCTGATAACCGCTACCCCGGCAACGTCAGAAACGACAAAAGGCACCTTCGGGTGCCTTTTGCATTTGTAGCGGCTCACCGCTGACGGACGCCACCCAGTGGCATCTGGCAAACCTCAGAGACCGAGCAACCCCGCCAGCCCGGTCTTGATCGGCGTCGGCTCGGGGAAGGCGAAGCGCGCCAGCATTCGCCGGTTGTCCGCCCGCGAGTGACGGATATCGCCGGGCCGCGCGGCGCCATAGGTCACCGGCGGCAGGCCGTCGAGCAGCTCGCCGAGAGCCACCAGCAACTGGTTGAGACTGGTGGCGCGGTTCAGGCCAACGTTCACCGCCCCCGGCTCCACCTGCGGCAGCTCCAACGCCTGCACCAGCAGCCCTACAAGATCGGCCACGTAGACAAAGTCGCGGGTCTGCTCGCCGTCACCAAACACGGTGATCGGCAGGCCGGCCAGAGCCCGCTCGGCGAAGATGCTGATCACCCCCGAGTACGGCGAAGACGGATCCTGGCGCGGGCCGAAGACGTTGAAGAAGCGGAAGATCGCAGGCGTGAGGCCATGCTGGCGACGGTAGAAATCAAGGTAGTACTCGCTGGCCAGCTTGTCCGCCGCGTAGGGCGTCAACGGCGCCTTCGGCGTGTCCTCGTCGATCGCCTCGCCCTCGCCGTTCTGCCCGTACACCGCCGCACTGGAGGCGAACAGCACCCGACGTACGCCCTGTTCGCGCATCGCCTCGCACAGATTCAGCGTGCCGATGAAGTTGCTCTGGTGGGTACTCACCGGATCGTCCACCGAGGCCTGCACCGAAGCAACCGCGGCCAGATGGGCCACCGCCGTGCAGCCGGCGAGTGCTGCGCGCAGTGCCGCCGCATCGGCGACATCGCCCACCACCAGTTCGAGGCGCGGATTATCCAGCGGCAGGTTGTTGCGCTTGCCGGTGGACAGGTTGTCCAGCACGCGCACGGCGTGACCACGCGCCAGCAGAGCGTCGACCAGGTGCGAGCCGATGAAGCCGGCGCCGCCGGTGACCAGGACGCGGGACTCAGCCATGACGGTAGTAGCGATCCAGTAATGCCGGCAGGCCGGCACGCCAGGCGCGCGGCTTGATGCCGAAGGTGTTGAGGATTTTCTTGCAGGCGAGCACCGCATGCTGCGGCTCTTCCGGGGCGTCCGGCCGTTCGGCATGGGGTTGCGGCGTGAAGTCCTGGGGCAGCTCCGGCCGGTAGCGGCGGGCCTCGGCCAGGGTCGCCTGCCCCATGGCCAGACTGGTGGTCGCCTCGATGCCACCGTAATGATAGGTGCCCCACAGGGGCGCGTTGCAGTCGAGCTGCTTGAGCACCGAGAGGATCACCCGCGCGGCGTCGTCCACCGGGGTCGGATTGCCGCGGCGGTCGTCGGCGAGGAACAGCTCCTCGCCGCTCTCGGCCCACTTGAGCACCCGCCCCAGGCGCCCCTCCGGACTCTCGTCCAGCAGCCAGCCGAAGCGCAGCAGGATATGCCGCGGGCAGACGGCCCGCACCAGCTGCTCGAAGCGCCACAGCGCCTGGCCACGCAGGCTCAGCGGGCGCACGTCGTCCTTCTCGCTGTAGGCCGTGGCGCGGGCGCCGTCGAACACCTTGTAGCTGGAAGGCTGCAGCAGGATGATCTCGTGGTGCAGGCAGAGCTCGGCCAGCCGCTCGATGGCGCGCTCCTGGACGAACAGCCGCTCGACCTCGACCTGCTCGGACTGGAACCAGTCATGGTAGTAGGCCAGGTTGATCAGCACGTCGGGGCGCTGCTCGTCCAGCAGGCAGGTCAGGCTGGCGGGATCCCAGCCCTGTGCGGGCGGCACCGGGGCCTGAAGCTCAATGTTCTCTTCCGCCCCCAAGCGCAGCAGCGCCTGTCCAAGGGCATTACCGCCGCCCAGCAGCATCAGGCGCATGCGCATGGTGATGGACTACCTCGGTTAGAACGGGATGTCGTCGTCGAAGCTGTCGTAGTCCGGCGCCGGCTGCTGGGCGGCCGGTTGCTGCGGAGCAGGACGCGATTGGCGCGGCGCCTGCTGCTGCGCTTCGCGCGGAGCACGCGGGGCGCGCGGCGCTTCGTCGCCGGCATTGCCGCCACGCCCGCCGAGCAGCTGCATCTGGCCACCCATGTCGACCACGATCTCGGTGGTGTAGCGCTTGACGCCGTCCTTTTCCCACTCGCGGGTCTGCAGGCGGCCTTCGACGTACACCTGGGAGCCCTTGCGCAGGTACTCGCCGGCGATCTCGGCGACCTTGCCGAAGAACACCACGCGGTGCCACTCGGTGCGCTCCTGCAGCTGGCCGGTCTGCTTGTCCTTCCAGCTGTCGCTGGTGGCCAGGGTGATGTTGGTCACCGCATTGCCGTTGGGCAGGTAACGGGTTTCCGGGTCGCCACCGACGTTACCCACCAGAATGACTTTGTTGACTCCGCGAGCCATAGAATTCTCCTCGGCTTCAGCACGCCGGCGCCGGATTGACCAGGCGTTCGAGCGACGTGCGATCCAGTTGTTGGGTATCCACCTTGACGTAGACGGCGGCCTCTTCGGCCACCACGAAGGCATCGGCCACGCCGGGCGTTGCCTTCAGGCGCGCGGCCAGTCCCGCCTCGCGCTGGGCCTGGGGAGACAGCGGCAGGCGCACACTGGTCACATACGGCGGTTCGCGCATAGTAGCAGCAAACCCCAGCCACAGGGCAGCCAGCAGCGCACAGCCGAGGAACACGGCGCTCACCCCGCCCTGCTGGAACAGCCAGCCACCGAGCAGGCCGCCGAGGGCGGCGCCGAGGAACTGGCTGGTGGAGTACACGCCCATCGCCGTGCCCTTGCCGCCGGCCGGCGCCATCTTGCTGATCAGCGACGGCAGCGAGGCTTCCAGCAGGTTGAAGGCGGTGAAGAACACCAGATTGCCGATCACCAGCGCGCGCAGGCTGCTGCCGAACTGCCAGAAGAACAGCTCGCACAGCACCAGCAGTGCCACCGCACCGAGCAGCACGCGCTTCATCTGGCGCTTCTTCTCGCCGTAGATGATGAACGGGATCATGCCGAAGAAGCCGACCAGCAGGCCGACCAGGTACACCCACCAGTGCTCCTCCTTGGGCAGCCCGCCCTGCTCCACCAGCGCCAGCGGCAGGGCGACAAAGCTGGCCATGAGGATGGCGTGCAGCGCGGCGATACCGAAGTCCAGGCGCAGCAGGTCGGGATGGCGCAGCGTCGCGCCCAGCGCCTGGCTCGCCACGCGCGCTTCGCGATGCTGCAGGGCCTGCTGCGGCTTGGGCACCAGCACGGCGATGATCAGGATGCCGAGCAGGGCCATACCGGCGGTGACCCAGAACAGCCCGGACAGGCCGAAGGCGCGGGTCAGCAGCGGACCGACCACCATGGCCACGGCGAACGACAGGCCGATGCTCATGCCGATCATCGCCATCGCCTTGGTGCGGTGCTGTTCGCGGGTCAGGTCGGAGAGCAGCGCCATCACCGCCGCCGAGATCGCTCCGGCGCCCTGCAGCACGCGCCCGGCGATCACCCCCCAGATGGAGTCGGCAGTGGCGGCCAGCGCCGCGCCGGCAGCGAAGATCAGTAGGCCGACGTAGATCACCGGCAGGCGGCCGACGCGGTCGGAAACGATGCCGAAGGGGATCTGCAGCAGCGCCTGGGTCAGGCCGTAGGCGCCGATGGCCAGGCCGATCAGCAGCGGCGTGGAGCCCACCAGGTCCTGGCCGTAGGTCGCCAGCACCGGCAAAACCATGAACATGCCGAGCATGCGGAAAGCGAACACCGAGGCCAGGCCGGCAGCCGCGCGCTGCTCGGTCGGACTCATGCGCTCAGTGTGCGGATCGTGCATGACAACACCTCGAAAAACGGGGGCACGATTCTAGCAGCACCGCGTGCGCCGGCACAGGCGCGGCGCTTTGCCGCTCGGCCGAAGGCGGCCGTATACTCGCGGGTTTCCGCCCGCCATGCGAGGCCGCAGTGGACAAGATCCTGATTCGTGGGGCACGTACCCACAACCTGAAGAACATCGACCTGACCCTGCCGCGCGACAAGTTGATCGTGATCACCGGCCTGTCCGGCTCGGGCAAGTCGTCGCTGGCCTTCGACACCCTGTACGCCGAGGGCCAGCGCCGCTACGTGGAATCCCTCTCCGCCTACGCCCGCCAGTTCCTGTCGATGATGGAGAAGCCCGACGTCGACACCATCGAGGGCCTGTCGCCAGCGATCTCCATCGAGCAGAAGTCCACCTCGCACAACCCGCGCTCCACGGTCGGCACCATCACCGAGATCTACGACTACCTGCGCCTGCTCTACGCCCGCGTCGGCACCCCACGCTGCCCGGACCACGACGTGCCGCTGGAGGCGCAGACGGTCAGCCAGATGGTCGACCTGGTGCTAGCCCTGCCCGAAGGCAGCAAGCGCATGCTGCTGGCACCGGTGATCCGCGAGCGCAAGGGCGAACACTTGTCGGTGTTCGAGGAGCTGCGCGCCCAGGGCTTCGTCCGCGCCCGGGTCAACGGCAAGCTTTTTGAGCTGGACGAGCTGCCCAAGCTCGACAAGCAGAAGAAGCACAGCATCGACGTGGTGGTGGATCGCTTCAAGGTGCGCGACGACCTGCAGCAGCGCCTGGCCGAGTCCTTCGAGACCGCCCTCAAGCTGGCCGACGGCATTGCCCTGGTCGCCCCCATGGATGGCGAGGACGGCGAGGAAATCATCTTCTCCGCGCGCTTCGCCTGCCCGCACTGCGGCCACTCGATCAGCGAGCTGGAACCCAAGCTGTTCTCCTTCAACAACCCGGCGGGCGCCTGCCCGAGCTGCGACGGCCTGGGGGTGAAGCAGTTCTTCGACCCGCGCCGACTGGTCAACGGCGAGCTGACCCTGGCCGAGGGGGCGATCCGCGGCTGGGACCGACGCAACGTCTACTACTTCCAGATGCTCGGCTCACTGGCCGCGCACTACGACTTCAGCCTGGAAGAGCCGTTCGACGACCTGCCGGTGGCCGTGCAGAAGGCCCTGCTGCACGGCAGCGGCCGCGAGGAGGTGGAGTTCCGCTACCTCAACGACCGCGGCGACATCGTCCGCCGCGCCCACCCGTTCGAGGGCATCGTGCCCAACCTCGAGCGCCGCTACCGGGAGACCGAATCCACCAGCGTGCGCGAGGAGCTGGCCAAGCTGCTCAGCACCCAGGCCTGCCCGGACTGCCGCGGCACCCGCCTGCGCCGCGAGGCGCGCCACGTGTGGGTCGGCGACAAGACCCTGCCGGCGGTCACCGCCCTGCCGGTGGGCGATGCCTGCGGCTATTTTGCCGAGCTGGCGTTAACTGGTCGCCGCGGCGAGATCGCCGAGAAGATCCTCAAGGAGATCCGCGAGCGCCTGCAGTTTCTGGTCAACGTCGGCCTCGACTACCTGACTCTGGATCGCAGCGCCGACACCCTGTCCGGCGGCGAGGCACAGCGCATCCGCCTGGCCAGCCAGATCGGCGCCGGCCTGGTCGGCGTCATGTACATCCTCGACGAGCCGTCGATCGGCCTGCACCAGCGCGACAACGAGCGCCTGCTGGCCACCCTCACCCACCTGCGCAACCTCGGCAACACGGTGATCGTGGTTGAGCACGACGAGGACGCCATCCGCCTGGCCGACTACGTGGTCGACATCGGCCCCGGCGCCGGCGTGCACGGCGGGCGCATCGTCGCCGAGGGCACTCCGGCCGAGGTGATGGCCCATCCCGACTCGCTGACCGGCAAGTACCTGTCGGGACGCGAGAGGATCCGCTACCCGGCAGAACGCACCCCCGTCGACCGCGACAAGCTGCTCCGGCTCAAGGGCGCGCGCGGCAACAACCTGCAGAACGTCGACCTGGAAATCCCGGTCGGCCTGTTCACCTGCATCACCGGGGTGTCCGGCTCCGGCAAATCGACGCTGATCAACAACACCCTGTTCCCGCTGGCCGCCACCGCACTGAACGGCGCCACCTCGCTGGAGGCGGCGCCGCATGGCTCCTTCGACGGCCTGCAGCATCTCGACAAGGTGGTCGACATCGACCAGAGCCCGATCGGGCGCACGCCGCGCTCCAACCCGGCCACCTACACCGGACTGTTCACGCCGATCCGCGAGCTGTTCGCCGGCGTGCCGGAATCGCGCTCGCGCGGCTACAACCCGGGGCGCTTCTCCTTCAACGTCAAGGGCGGGCGCTGCGAGGCCTGCCAGGGCGACGGCGTGATCAAAGTGGAGATGCACTTCCTGCCGGACATCTACGTGCCCTGCGACGTGTGCAAGGGCAAGCGCTACAACCGCGAAAGCCTCGAGGTGAAGTACAAGGGCAAGAACATCCACGAGGTACTGGAAATGACCATCGAGGAGGCCCGCGCCTTCTTCGATGCGGTACCGGCGCTGGCGCGCAAGCTGCAGACGCTGATCGACGTCGGCCTCTCGTACATCAA
>DATCUN010000108.1:0-4722 GCA_036561825.1 Pseudomonas sp. | reverse complement strand
TGGCCGAGCGTCTGGCCGCGGCGCTGCTGTGCAGTGCTCCGCTTGCCACTGGCGCCGGCGCCTGCGGGCAGTGCAAGGCCTGCCTGCTGCTGCGCGCCGGTACCCATCCGGACTTCTTCGAGCTGCAGCCGGAGGAGGCGGACAAGCCGATCCGCGTCGACCAGGTGCGTGAACTGGTCGACTTCGTGGCGCAGACCGCCCAGCTCGGCGGGCGCAAGCTGGTCCTGCTCGAGCCGGCCGAGGCGATGAACCTGAATGCCGCCAATGCCCTGCTGAAAAGTCTGGAGGAGCCGGCCGGCGACACCGTGCTGCTGCTGGTCAGCCACCAGCCCAGCCGTTTGCTGCCGACCATCAAGAGCCGCTGCCAGCAGCAGGCCTGCCCGCTACCGGGGCCGGCGGCGGCGCTGAGCTGGCTGGCTGGCCGCCTGCCGGAGCAGGAGGGTGCCGTGCATCAGCGCCTGCTCGAGCTGGCGGCCGGGTCGCCGCTGCGTGCCCTGCAGCTGTATCGGGACGGCGTGCTGGAGCAACGCCTGCTGGTGGAGGAGGGCGTGAAGAAGCTGCTCAAGCAGCAGGCGGCGCCTTCCGAGCTGGCCGAGGGCTGGAAGAACGTGCCCCTGCCCCTGCTGCTCGACTGGTTCTGCGAGTGGCTGCTGCTGGTGCTGCGTTTTCGCATGACGGGTGACGAGGCCGGGCTGGGAGCGCCGCAGATGAGCAAGGTGATGCGCTATCTGGCCGAACGCGCACCGCTGCCGGCGGTGCTGGAGCTGCAGGAGTGGCTGCTGGCGCAGCGGCAGAAGGTGCTCGGCAAGGCCAACCTCAATCGCGTACTGCTTCTCGAAGCCCTGCTGGTGCGGTGGGCAAGCCTGCCGCTGGCGGGCTAGAATCGACCATCGGATCAGTCTTGGAAGACCCCCATGAGCATGCCTCCCCTTGGCGGACGTAACGCCATCCTGTCTCTTACCCTGAAGGACAAGGCCCAGTTGTATGCGGCCTACATGCCCTTCGTGCGCAACGGCGGCCTGTTCATCTCCACCAACAAGACGTATCGCCTGGGCGACGAGGTCTTCATGCTGCTGAGCCTGATGGACGAGCCGGAAAAGATCCCGGTCGCCGGCAAGGTGGTGTGGGTCACCCCCAAGGGCGCCCAGAGCAACCGCGTGGCCGGGGTCGGCGTGCAGCTCAACGACAGCGACCACACCACCCGCAACAAGATCGAAACCTACCTCGCCGGTGCGCTCAAGTCCGAGCGGCCGACCCTGACGATGTGACGATGCTCGTAGACTCCCATTGCCATCTCGATCGCCTGGACCTCGCGGCCCACGGCGGTTCGCTCGACGCCGCGCTGGCGGCAGCGCGTGCCCGCGGCGTCGGCCGCTTCCTGTGCATCGGCATCAGCGCGGACAACGCCGCGGCGGTGCGCGAGCTGGCGGAAAGCCACGCCGACGTGTATTGCTCGATCGGTGTGCACCCGCTGGATCTCGAGCCCGGCGCGGAGCCGGCACTCGACTGGTTGCTGCACGAGCTGGACCATCCACGGGTAGTGGCCATCGGCGAAACCGGTCTGGACTACCACTACCAGCCGGAAGCGGCCACGTTGCAACAGGCCAGCTTCCGCCTGCATCTCGAGGCGGCGCAGCAGACCGGCAAGCCGGTGATCGTGCATACCCGCGAAGCGCGCCAGGACACCCTGGACATGCTGCGCGCGGCCGACCTGGCGCAGGCCGGCGTACTGCACTGCTTCACCGAGGACTGGGACATGGCCAAGGCGGCGCTGGACCTGGGCTACTACATTTCCCTGTCCGGCATCGTCACCTTCCGCAATGCCGAGGCCCTGCGCGAGGTGGCGCGGCGCATCCCCGCCGATCGCCTGCTGGTGGAAACCGATGCGCCCTATCTGGCGCCGGTACCGCACCGCGGCAAGCCGAACCTGCCGGAGTACGTGCGCGACGTCGCCGAGTTCCTCGCCGGGCTGCGTGGCGTGGCCTTCGAGACCCTGGCCGAGCAGACCACGGCCAACTTCCAGCGCCTGTTTACCCTGGCGGTCTGAGCAACGCGCAGACAAAAAAAACCCGGATTCTGGGGGTGAATCCGGGTCAAGACCATTAGGAGTGAAACCGGAACAAGCCTTCCTCACCGTTCCGCCTGATGGACACTGGGGGAAGTGCCGTATCAGTGATAAGCAGTATTGACCAGCATCCGGCGCTTTGCCGGCAGGATCCCCCCTGTTTTAAAACAGATTTGAAATAGTTCCGCGGCTGCTGAGTGCAAAGCGGCCCGGTTTGCGGGATTCCTCCCCTCTGCTCGACCTCAGCGCAGTCGCCGCAGCAGTTCCAGGGTTTCCTCGATCACCTGCTCCGGCGTATAGAAGTGCGGCGACAGGCGGATGCCGCCGCCGCGCTGGGCACAGACCACCTGCTGCTGTTTCAGGGCCTCGAACAGCCGCGGGTGCTCCCAGCCGGCCAGGCTGAAGGTGAGAATCCCGGCGCGTCGCGCCGGCTCCGGCGGACTCAGCAGGCTGGCGCCGGGCAGGGCGGCGATCCCCGCATGCAGCCGGGCGATGCGCGCCTCGATCAGGCTGGCCACTTGCGCCAGGCCGACTTCCTCGAGCAGCGCCAGGCTGGCCTCCAGGGCCACCGCGCCGAGCATGTTCGGGCTGCCGCACTCGAAGCGTCGCGCGCTCTGTGCCGGCTGCCAGTCGCGCCGGTCGTAGTTGCCGACATCCTCCAGCATGTGCCAGCCGTATTCGTGCAGCTTCAGCTGCTCGCGCAGGTCACGGCGGCAGTAGAATACCCCGAGACCCTCCGCGCCGAGCATCCACTTGTGACCGTCGGCCATGGCGAAGGCGCACTGGCTGGCCTGCACGTCGAACGGCTGGGCACCCAGCTGCTGGATGGCGTCGATGCACAGCAGCACGCCGCGCTGCTGGCAGCCGGCGCCGAGGCGCGTCATGTCCAGGCGCAGGCCGCTGGCGTACTGCACCGCGCTGATCGCCAGCAGGCGGGTGCGCGCGGTGCAGGCGGCGAGCAGGGCGGTCTCGGGATCGCTGCCGGCGAGACTCACCTCGATCACCTCCACCCCCTGCGGGCGCAGGGCCTCCCACACCACGCGGTTGGAAGGGAACTCCTGGTCGCTGATCACCACCTGGTCGCCGCTGCGCCAGTCGAGGCCGAAGGCCACGAAGGACAGCGCCTCCGAGGTGTTCTTCACCAGCGCCACGTCGGCGCTGGACGGGGCGTTGAGCAGGCGGGTCAGGCGCGTGCGCAGGCGCTGTTCAAGCTGCAGCCATTGCGGGTAGTCGCGGGCGCCGACGCGCATGTTCTGCTCGGCAAAGGCGCTCACCGCCTGGCTGGCTCGGCGTGGCCAGGGGGCTACGGCGGCGTGATTCAGGTAGCGCAAGCCGGGCTCCTGGGGGAATTCGTCGTGCCATGCAGTCATGTCGGGCTCCGTGCAATGCGGGGGTGGGGGGCTGGGGCGGCAAGCTGGCAGCGCTCGGGCGTCATTGCCGTTCGTAGCGGAATGACGTATTCGGTTACTGGGTAAATAATAAGCGCAAGCGCGCCAGCGGAAACTTCACAGGGGAAGACAATGAACGAATCGGACAAGGCGGGCGACCTGCTGCAGCAAATTCCGGTGACGCCGGGGAAGGGCCTGCCCCCGGTGCATCTGTGGAATCCGCCCTTCTGTGGCGATATCGACATGCGCATTGCCCGCGACGGCAGCTGGTTCTACATGGGCACGCCGATCGGGCGCAAGCCGATGGTGCGGCTGTTCTCCACCATCCTGCGTCGCGATGGCGACGACTACTTTCTGGTCACGCCGGTGGAGAAGGTCGGCATCCGCGTCGACGACGCGCCCTTCGTGGCGGTCGAGGTCGAGGTGGAAGGCGCGGGAGAGGCGCAGCGGCTGCGCTTTCGCACCAATGTCGAGGACGAAGTGGTGGCCGGGGGCGAGCACCCGCTGCGGGTCGTGCTGGACGCGCAGACCGGGGAGCCTTCGCCCTACGTGCATGTGCGCGCCAACCTGGAGGCACTGATCCACCGCAACGTGTTCTACCGGCTGGTCGAGCTGCTGGTGCCGCGGCAGCTCGACGGCCAGCTCTGGCTGGGGCTGTGGAGTGGCGGCGAGTTCTTCCCGGTCGCGCCGCAGCCGGAGTAGGCGTCCGCTCCAGAATGCAGAAAGGCTCCCGAAGGAGCCTCTCTGGCGCGCGTGTTACATGTTGGGGTAGTTCGGTCCGCCGGTGCCTTCCGGAGCGACCCAGGTGATGTTCTGCGCCGGATCCTTGATGTCGCAGGTCTTGCAGTGCACGCAATTCTGCGCGTTGATCTGGAACTTCTTCTCGCCGTTTTCCTGGGTGACGATCTCGTACACTCCGGCCGGGCAGTAGCGCTGCGCCGGTTCGTCGTACAGCGGCAGGTTCTTGCTCAGCGGGATCGAGGCATCGGCCAGCTTCAGGTGGCAGGGCTGGTCTTCCTCGTGGTTGGTGTTGGAGAGGAACACCGAGGACAGCTTGTCGAAGCTCAGCTTGCCGTCCGGCTTGGGGTAGTCGATCTTCTGCGACTCGGCAGCCGGCTTCAGGCAGGTGTAGTCCGGCTTGTTGTCGTGCAGGGTCAGCGGGATCTTGCCGCCGAACAGGTTCTGGTCGACGAAGTTGAACGCGCCGCCGAGGATGGCGCCGAACTTGTGGATCGCCGGGCCGAAGTTGCGGCTGCAGAACAGTTCGTC
>DATCUN010000107.1:0-25336 GCA_036561825.1 Pseudomonas sp. | reverse complement strand
GGTGGCGATCTGCTCCGGTGCGGCCGGGGCGGTGCCGCGCAGCACCAGATCGGCGGCGAGGAACTCGCCGGCGCGCAGCAGCATGGCGCCATTCAGGCGCGCGCTGAAGTAGCCGATGGCGCTGCTCGCCGCCACGGCGATCAGCAGGGCGAAGAACAGCACGCGCAGTTCGCCGGCGCGAGCCTCGCGCAGCAGCTGGCGCAGGCTCAGGCGCAGCAGGCGGGCCAGGGAAGGCGCGCGCATCAGCCCTGCGTCTCCACGCGGCGGCCACCTTCCAGGCGCAGCTGGCCCTGGCAGCGTGCGGCCAGGCGGGCGTCGTGGGTGACCAGTACCAGAGTGGTGCCGTGCTCGTGGTTGAGTTGGAACAGCAGGTCGCTGATGCGCTCGCCGGTCTGGCTGTCGAGGTTGCCGGTGGGTTCGTCGGCGAACAGGATGTCCGGTTGGCCGACGAACGCGCGGGCGATCGCCACGCGCTGCTGTTCGCCGCCGGAGAGCTGGCGCGGGTAGTGGCTCAGGCGCTGGCCGAGGCCGACCCGTTCGAGCAGGCTGCGTGCGCTCTGCCGGGCATCGGCACGGCCCTCCAGTTCCAGCGGCAACATGACGTTCTCCAGCGCGGTGAGGCTGTCGATCAGCTGGAACGACTGGAACACGAAGCCGACGTGCTCGGCGCGCACGCGGGCGCGCTGGTCCTCGTCGAGGCGGGAGAGGGCGTGGCCGGCCAGCTGCACTTCGCCGCTGCTGGGCTGGTCGAGGCCGGCGAGCAGGCCGAGCAGGGTGGATTTGCCCGAACCGGAACGGCCGACGATGGCCAGGCTGTCGCCGCGCTTCAGCTCCAGGGTGAGGTCGTCGAGGATGGTCAACGCGCCTTCCGCGCTGTCGACCACTTTGCTAAGGTTTCGCGCATTAAGAATGCTGGCGCTCATGGAGAATCCGATGCGTACATGGTTGTTGCGCGGCTGTCTGGGACTGCTGTTGCTGGCCCAGAATGCGGCGGCGGGAACCTTGCTGGTCGTCGGCGATAGTATCAGCGCGGCTTTCGGCCTGGAAACCCGCGACGGCTGGGTCAATCTGCTGGCCTCGCGCCTGCAGCGCGAGGCCCCCGACTGGCGGGTGGTGAACGCTTCGGTGAGCGGCGATACCAGTGCTGGCGGGCTGGCCCGCCTGCCCGCGCTGCTCGAGACGCATGCGCCGCAGCTGGTGCTGATCGAGCTGGGTGGCAACGATGGTCTGCGTGGCCAGCCGCCGCTGCAATTGCAACAGAATCTTGCGGCGATGATCGAGCAGAGCCGCGCCGCCGGGGCGCAGGTGCTGCTGCTGGGCATGAAGCTGCCGCCCAACTACGGGCCGCGTTACAGTAGTGCCTTCGAACAGGTGTATGCCGAGCTGGCGGAGCAGGAGCAGGTGGCACTGGTGCCGTTCTTGCTCGAGGGCGTCGGCGGTGTCCGTGCGCTGATCCAGGCCGACGGCATCCACCCGACGGCCGAAGCACAGTCGATCCTGCTGGAAAATGTGTGGCCGACGCTGCAGCCCCTGCTCTGACCCTTTCCCCGTCCGAGGCTTTCGGCTAAGGTTGCGCGCCGCGCCGCCCCGGAGCCCTCGATGTCGCGCCAATCCTGGTCCCTGTATGCCTACCGCTTGCTCGTTCCCGACGAGCAACTGGACCTGTTCGCCTGTCAGGAAGTGCGCATGCACCTGGTCGCGCGGCAGCTGGAGCTGGGCGATCCGGGCGACCATACCCTGTGCGGCAGCCTGTTGCCGGCGCATCCGCTCTGGGAGGTGCTGGACAGGGCCTCGCTCAAGGACCGCCGGCTGTGCTCGACCTGTCTGCAGCGCCTGCGCGCCGAGCGCCACGGACTGCCGCGGGACTGGCCGGTGCGCTGATTCTCGCGCCTGCCGGCGGCGGCGGTGTACAATAATCGATCGTTCAATTTATTCAGGTATTACCGATGTTCTCGCGTGTTGTTGCCGTTCGCCCCATGCTGGCCAGCCTGGCCGCACTGCTGCTGGCTGCACCTGCCAGCGCGCTGGAGCTGCCCCTGCCGCCACCCGGCGAGGACATCGTCGGCGAAGTCCAGGTGATCAAGGCCAAGTACGAAGACACCTTCGCCGATATCGGTACGGCCAACGATCTGGGCTATCTGGAGATGGTCGCCGCCAACCCGGGAGTCGATCCCTGGCTGCCGGGGGTGGATACCGAGATCATCCTGCCGACCCGCTTCATCCTGCCGCCGGGGCCGCGCGAAGGCATCGTGATCAACCTGGCCGAATACCGCATGTACTACTTCCCCAAGGGGCAGAACGTCGTGCATACCTACCCGCTGGGCATCGGCCGCGAGGGCTGGGGGTCGCCGATCACCCGTACCAGCATCGCCGCGAAGACGCCGAATCCGACCTGGACGCCACCTGCTTCGATTCGCAAGGAGCATGCTGCCGAGGGTGATCCGCTGCCGGCGGTGGTGCCGGCGGGGCCGGACAACCCGCTGGGGCCGTTCAAGTTCACCCTGGGCACGCCCGGCTACCTGATCCATGGCTCGAACAAGAGGTTCGGCATCGGCATGCGCGTCAGCCACGGCTGCTTCCGCATGCTCAACCACAACGTGCTGGCGTTGGCGAAGATTGTGCCGGTGGGCACGTCGGTGCGCATCATCAACGAGCCGTACAAGTTCGGCATACGTGGCGGCAAGATCTATCTTGAAGCACACACGCCGCTGGACGACCACGGCGAGCCGTCGATCGTCGACAAGCACACCCAGGTGATCAATGCGCTGCTCCAGCGTGAGGATCTCAAGGACGATGCACGCCTGGACTGGGAAGTGGTGCGCGAAGTGGTGGCTGCCGAGGATGGTTTGCCGGTGGAGATCGCTGCCCCGCGAGAGCAGGTAGCCAGCGTGGTCGCGCACTAGCCATCGCTGGCCGGAAAAGCCCGTTGCAGTTTTGCTGCAGCGGGTTTTTTATTGCCGGTAGATTGTTGCGCTGGAGTACATACTGCAGGTCAATTTCGGCAGGCAATAAAAAAGCCGACCCTTGCGGGTCGGCTTCTGCAAATAGCAGGTCGGAAGACCTATTACTTGCGGCTGGCTTTTTCCAGCATACGCAGAGCGCGCTCGTTGGCTTCGTCAGCGGTCTGCTGAGCCTTCTGAGCAGCGGCCAGAGCTTCGTCGGCCTTGCGGTAGGCTTCGTCAGCACGAGCTTGAGCGCGGGCAGCGGCATCTTCGGTAGCGGTCAGGCGAGCTTCGGTTTCTTTGGACATGCTGCTGCAACCGGTAGCCAGGATGGCAGCCAGGGTCAGAGCGGAAATTTTCAGAACGTTGTTCATAGTGTTCCCCTTTGGGTGGATTTCCGTGATGCAATTTCCCTCACGGGGAAATCTGCTGGGTTATATAGTACGCATTAGTTCTAGTAAGTAAACGCTTCGAGGGCAAGGCAGGCCGAAATTTTTGTCTTTGTCCGCATTTAGTACATTGATATTGTTTAAAAAATAATCACGTGCCCGCTGTTCCGATTGGCGCATGGCACTTGCCCGGGGTCCGGTTGTCCAATTGCGCGAGGCGACCTGCGACCGATGCGCAGCGTAAGGAGAGAGTTGTGATGAGCGAGCCACTGTCCATTCAGCATGATCTGGCAGGTAAGCAATTCGAGGTGACGGTGGATGGTTACCGTGCCTACTTGTCCTATATGGACCTGGGCAAGCAGACCATCGATATCTACCGGACCTTCGTTCCCGATGCCCTGCGCGGGCGCGGGGTGGCGGCAGCGCTGACCGAGCAGGCGCTGCAGTTCGCCGAAGGTCGGGGCTATACGGTCATTCCATCCTGCTCCTACGTGGAGCGCTACCTGGAGCGCCGCCAGCGCAACGGCGAACGCCAGGCGTGAGGTGCAAGAGGCAAAGAAAAAGCCGGGCTGATGCCCGGCTTTTTCGTGTCCAGCGCGCGATCAGCCGCGATGGCGCTTGGGCAGAACGTCCTTGAGCTTGGCGTGCATGCTGCGCAGGGTCTTTTCCGTGCTGTCCCAGTCGATGCAGGCATCGGTGACGGACACGCCGTACTTGAGTTCGCAGAGGTTCTTCGGAATCGACTGGCTGCCCCAGCCCAGGTTGCTTTCCACCATCAGGCCGATGATCGAGTTGTTGCCCTCGAGGATCTGGTTGGCGACGTTTTCCATCACCAGCGGCTGCAGGGCCGGGTCCTTGTTGGAGTTGGCGTGGCTGCAGTCGACCATGATGTTCGGGCGGATGCCGGCCTTGGTCAGTTCCTGCTCGCACAGGGCGACGCTGACCGAATCGTAGTTCGGCTTGCCACTGCCGCCGCGCAACACCACGTGGCCGTAGCGGTTGCCCTTGGTGGTGACGATCGATACCTGGCCCTGCTGGTTGAGGCCGAGGAAGCGGTGCGCGCTGGAAACCGACTGCAGGGCGTTGATCGCCACGGTCAGGCCGCCGTCGGTGCCGTTCTTGAAGCCGACCGCCGAGGACAGGCCGGAGGCCATTTCGCGGTGGGTCTGCGATTCAGTGGTACGCGCGCCGATGGCCGACCAGCTGATCAGGTCCTGCAGGTACTGCGGGGAGATCGGGTCGAGGGCTTCGGTGGCGGTCGGCAGGCCCATCTCGGCCAGGTCGCAGAGCAGTTTGCGGCCGATGTGCAGGCCGTCCTGGATCTTGAACGAGTCGTCGAGGTACGGGTCGTTGATCAGGCCCTTCCAGCCGACGGTGGTGCGCGGCTTCTCGAAGTACACGCGCATGATCAGGTATAGGGTGTCGGAGACCTCGGCTGCCAGGCTCTTGAGGCGCTCGGCGTACTCGTGGGCGGCCTTGATGTCGTGGATCGAGCAGGGGCCGACCACCACGAACAGGCGATGATCCTTGCCGTCGAGAATGTCGCGTACCACCTGGCGGCCATGGCTCACGGTGTGGCGGGCCGTTTCGGTGAGGGGGAGTTCCTGCTTGAGCTGCTCGGGGGTGATCAGCGCCTCGTTGGAGGCGATGTTAAGGTCGTCGATCGGTAAATCAGCCATCGTGTTACTACTCGTCAGGTCACGGATGCCGTCCGCCAGCCAGGCCCGTGGCGGAGCGCAGCAAATAGGGGCAACGGGATGCCAGAACCTTAACGCTTTAGGCCGCCGCTTCACAATAAAGACTTGCAGTTTTTCCGGGCTTGAAGCAGCCGTCCGGCGCCTTTTGCTGGGCCGGATCGGCATGCTGGCCGCGGTTTTCTGCGCGAGCCTCTTGCCTGCGTCGACGCTGGCCGTCGATAGTGCGCGATCCCTATTGTTGAGGAGCATTGCCATGAGCGCATCCGCTCGTCCGCGCATCGGCATCATCGGTACCGGCGCCATCGGTGGTTACTACGGCCTGATGCTGGCGCGTGCCGGTTTCGAGGTGCATTTCCTGCTGCGCAGCGAATACGCGGCGGTCGCCCGCGACGGTCTGCGCGTGCGCCATGCCCAGCTCGGCGAGTTGCATCTGCCCAACGTCAACGTCAACGCCTGGCGCGAGGCGGCCGCGATGCCGGCCTGCGACTGGCTGCTGGTTGGCGCCAAGACCACCAGCAACCGCGAGCTGGCGCCGCTGATCGCGCAGGTGGCGGCGCCCGGGGCGAAGGTGGTGCTGCTGCAGAACGGCCTGGGAGTGGAGGACGCGCTGCGTCCGCTGCTGCCGGAGTCACTGCACCTGCTCGGCGGCTTGTGCTTCATCTGCGCCCATCGCGAGGCGCCGGGGGTGGTGGTGCATCAGGCGCAGGGCGTGTGCAATCTCGGCTATCACAGCGGCCCGGCGACTGCAGAGGAGCGCCAGGCGCTGCTCGAGCAGGGCGTGAGCTGGCTGCGCGAGGCGGGCATCGAGTCCAGCGTGATCGCCGACCTGAACCAGGCGCGCTGGCAGAAGCTGGTGTGGAACGTGCCGTACAACGGCCTGTCGGTGCTGCTGCACAGTTCCACCCGGCCGTTGATGGCCAACCCGGACAGTCGTGCGCTGCTGCAGGCACTGATGCAGGAGGTGGTGGATGCCACCCTGGCCTGCGGCTACAGCCTGCCGGATAACTATGCGCAGAAGCTGCTGGCCTACACCGACCGCATGCCCGACTACCTGCCGAGCATGTACCACGACTTCGCCCAGCGGCGGGAGGCCGAACTGCCGGCGCTGTATGCTGCGCCACTGGCAGCCGCGGCGGCGGCGGGTGTCGACATGCCGCGGGTGCGCATGCTGTATCAGGCCCTGGCTTTCCTGCAGGCGGCGCAGCAATAGGACGGCAACCGACATCAGGCTGGCCACTGTTCCCAGTGGCCATGTACCGCACGGCGTGGCCAGCGAGTGAGCGGATAAACGCCTGCTACGCTGAGGGAGAACTGCAAAAACCTCGCCAGCGGAGGTTTGATGATCCGTTCCATCCTCTACGCCACCGACCTCGGCCTGTTTGCCCCCTACGTGCTGCAGCATGCGCTGTTGCTGGCGCGTACCCATCGCGCCGATCTCTATGTCCTGCATGTGGTCGAGCCGCTCGGCCTGTTCGCCGAGTCGGTGCTGCAGACCTATCTGGATAGCGACAGCTACAACGATCTGCGCCTGCGCGGGCTGGACAGCGTGATGGCGAGCATCGAGCAGCGGGTGTTCGAAGGCTTCTGTGACGAATTGCGGGAAAGCGACGGGGAAAGTGTGCCGATCCGTGCGGTGCGGGTTCAGCTCGGCGACCCGCCGCAGGTGATCCTGCAGGAAGCCCAGGACCTGGCGGTCGACCTGATCGTGATCGGCTCGCACAGCCAGAGCATGCCCGCCTGTTCGGCGCTGGGGCGTACCTGCCTGCGTCTGCTGCAGCAGGGGCGTGTCCCCGTCTATCTGGTGCCTATCCTGCCGGAAGAGCCCGCGCTGCAGTGATGCGCGTACAAAACAACATTTTTCGTCTAATATGAAAAAATATAGTCTATTGTGGTTATAAGAGGCGGCCGCCACTGGTCAGCCGTCCGACCAATTTCTGCTTTGAGGATCACTCATGAAGCTTCAGCAACTGCGTTACATCTGGGAAGTGGCGCATCATGACCTGAATGTTTCGGCCACGGCGCAGAGCCTCTACACCTCGCAGCCAGGGATCAGCAAGCAGATCCGCCTGCTCGAGGACGAGCTGGGCGTCGAGGTGTTCGCCCGCAGCGGCAAGCACCTGACCCGCGTTACCCCGGCCGGCGAACGGATCATCACCACGGCCGGCGAGATCCTGCGCAAGGTGGAGAGCATCAAGCAGATCGCCCAGGAGTTCTCCAACGAGAAGAAGGGCACCCTGTCGATCGCCACCACCCACACCCAGGCGCGCTATGCCCTGCCGGAAGTGATCAGCGCCTTCATCAAGCAGTATCCCGAGGTGGCCCTGCACATGCACCAGGGCTCGCCATCGCAGATCGCCGAAATGGCGGCCGACGGCACCGTGGATTTCGCCATCGCCACCGAGGCGCTGGAGCAGTTCGGCGATCTGGTGATGATGCCCTGCTATCGCTGGAACCGCTGCGTGATCGTGCCGCAGGGGCACCCGCTGACCCGCCTGCCCAAGCTGACCCTCGAGGCGCTGGCCGAGCAGCCGATCGTCACCTACGTGTTCGGCTTCACCGGCCGCTCCAAGCTGGACGAGGCGTTCAGCCATCGCGGTCTGGAGCCCAAGGTGGTGTTCACGGCCGCCGATGCCGACGTGATCAAGACCTACGTGCGCCTGGGCCTGGGCGTCGGCATCGTCGCCGGCATGGCGGTCGATCCTGAGCTGGACAAGGATCTGGTGGTGCTGGATGCCAGCGAGCTGTTCGAGTCCAGCGTGACCAAGATCGGCTTCCGCCGCGGCACCTTCCTGCGCGGCTTCATGCTCGACTTCATCGAGCGCTTCGCGCCGCACCTGACGCGCGAGCGGGTCGCCGAGGCGGTGCAGTGCCGCAACAAGGCCGAGCTGGAAGAGCTGTTTGCGGATGTCGTGCTGCCCAGCCACTGAGGTTTTCCCGGCTGGAATGAGAAAGCCCGACTCGCCAGGTCGGGCTTTTCGCTTTCAGGGGCTCGCCTTCAGTTCTTGGCGATCAGGTTGCCGGCGTGCAGGCCGCATTCCTTGTGGGTGGCTTCCTCCCACCACCAGCGCCCCTCGCGCTCGTGCTGGTTGGGCAGCACCGGGCGGGTGCAGGGCTCGCAGCCGATGCTGATGAAGCCCTGCTCGTGCAGCGGGTTGTAGGGGATCTCCAGCATGCGGATGTAGCCCCACACTTCCTCGCTGCTCATGTTGGCCAGCGGATTGAACTTGTACAGCGGCTGCTCCGGCGTGGAGAAGGCGCCGTCCACTTCGAGCACGGCCACCTGGCTGCGGGTGCCGGGGCTCTGGTCGCGGCGCTGGCCGGTGGCCCAGGCCTTCACGGTGGCCAGCTTGCGCTTGAGTGGCTCGATCTTGCGGATGCCGCAGCACTCGCCGTGGCCGTCCTTGTAGAAGCTGAACAGGCCCTTCTCGCGCACCAGCGGCTCGAGCAGGCGTGGGTCGGGGGAGAGCACCTCGATCTGGATGCCGTAGTGTTCGCGCACCTGCTCGATGAAGCGGTAGGTCTGCGCGTGCAGGCGGCCGGTATCCAGGCTGAACACCTTGACGTTCTTGTTCAGCTTCCAGGCCATGTCCACCAGCACCACGTCCTCGGCGCCGCTGAAGGAGATCCACAGCTCGTCGCCGAAGTGTTCGAAGGCGAGCTTGAGCACCTCCTGCGGGGATTTGTCGGCGTAGGCGGCCGCCAGGGCGGCGACATCGAAGGTCTGGCTCATCGGGGTGTCCGGTAGATTCGTGGCTGATGCGTAGCCGCGATGGTAACAGCAAGGCGTTTATACGCTGAAATAACCAAATCACCATGACCTGCTAACAATTGGGAATATGTGGTCGGTGCGGCTCTGGTCGCTTCCATCCTGCTTTTTCGGCGCGCCGGCGCGCGCTGCGTTGCACCCCGGCAGGCAAGTCGCTAGAGTGCCGCCTCCGTCACTGGCTGATAAATGAGGAATGCCCTGTGGAAATCGCCTGCCTTGATCTCGAGGGTGTACTGGTCCCGGAAATCTGGATCGCCTTCGCCGAAAAAACCGGAATCGACGCGCTCAAGGCGACTACCCGCGACATTCCCGACTATGACGTGCTGATGAAGCAGCGTCTGCGCATCCTCGACGAGCACGGCCTGAAGCTGCGCGATATCCAGGAAGTGATCGCCACCCTGAAGCCGCTGGACGGCGCGGTGGAGTTCGTCGACTGGCTGCGCGAGCGCTTCCAGGTGGTGATCCTCTCCGACACCTTCTACGAGTTTTCCCAGCCGCTGATGCGCCAGCTCGGTTTCCCGACCCTGCTGTGCCACAAGCTGATCACCGACGAGACCGACCGCGTGGTGGACTACCAGCTGCGCCAGAAGGATCCCAAGCGTCAGTCGGTCATCGCCCTGAAGAGCCTGTACTACCGCGTGATCGCCGCCGGCGACTCGTACAACGACACCACCATGCTCGGCGAAGCCCACTCCGGCATCCTGTTCCACGCGCCGGAAAACGTGATCCGCGAGTTCCCGCAGTTCCCGGCGGTACACACCTACGAGGATCTCAAGCAGGAGTTCCTCAAGGCGTCGGTGCGCGACCTCAGCCTGTAAGCGAGCGCTGCCGTAGCAAGACCGAGGCCCGCCACTGTGCGGGCCTCGGTGTTTATGGGCGGTGAGCAATCAGCGGGGGTGGCGCGGCACTATCCTCAGTCGCACGCCCAATGCCAGCATATGCTGCTGCTTGATGCTGACCTGCCGCGCCTTCATCTCGTCCCACACGGGCTGCCAACTGCCCAGCTCCGCGCCATCCAGATAGCGTGCTTCCTGGAACTGTTCGTCGAAGTGTTGCCGGCTGCCCTTGGCCAGCAGGTGCTTGTCCGGTTCGGGCAGCAGCAGCGCAGTGGCGCGGGGCGATGTCGCGGCGATTTTCAAGCCGGCAGGATCGTAGTCGGGGAACACTATTACCCGTGTGCTGGCGGGTAGGCTGTTCAGCAGTTGATGCACGCCGCGGGCCAGGCCGCCGTGGCCGCGATAGAGCAGCAGACTGCCGGCCAGCTCAATCGGTGCGACGTAGTGCTGCCAGTCGTCGAAGCTGTCGAGGTTCTCGATCACCAGCACCTGGGTGATGGCGGCGAGGTCCAGGCTGGCCAGCGGCACGCGCAGGCTCAGTTCCGGCGGCAGCGTCGGCAGCGGGGCGGGCAGGGCGCCCTTGACCAGCACGTGGCTATCGTCGGGGCGCTGGCGGGCGGTCTTCTCGTCGATGGCCTGGCCGGCAACCTCCAGGCGTGTGCCGTCCGGCACACCTTCCAGCGGATCGAAACCCCACTCCTGCTGCGCCAGCTGGCGCAGGATCTCCCGTTGCTGGCGGTCGAACTGCAGCCAGCGGCCGTCAAATGTACCGACCTCGAAGTGGACCTGGATTCGGCGCCAGGTCGCGTTCAGTGCGACCCGCTCCAGGCGCCCGCGCAGCAGGTCGTGCACCGCCTGCTGATGGATGCGGCTCAGGCCAGCCACAGCCGCACGTCGCGCACGATGAAGTTGCCGGAGTACAGCGGATGCGCCTCGCCGATCGGATCCAGCTCGAAGTGGCGCTTCTGCTCTTCCGGCAGGCCCTCGTAGCCGCCGATCACCTGGTACAGCCAGCTTTCCGCATCCCAGGGCAGCGCCTGTTGCGCCCGCCAGGCCAGCGCCGAGATCGGTTGGCCGCTGTCGATCACCTGGCAGAAGTAGGCCGATACCGCCTCGCGGATCGGGTTGTGCTCGATCTCGAAGGCCTCCACCTCGCCAAGCACGAACTCGCCGGCCTCGGCCGGCGCGGGGGCGAAGCGGTCCGGCGGCTGCAGGGCGCGGATCTGCGCCACCAGCGCGAGCAGTTGCGCCTCGTGCAGCGGGTTGTGGATGTCCACGGCGGCCGGCGCGAGGACCGCCGCGGCCTGGTTGAACAGCTGCGGCACGTTCTGGTGGGCGGCATGGTTGCCGACCTGGTAGTCCGGCTGCTGCTCCATGTGCAGCAGCCAGCCCTTGAGCAGACGGGTGCGGCCGCGGATCTGCCGGAAGCGGCCGAGCAGCTCCAGCAGGCGACCCTGGACGATGCTCAGCTCCTGGGAGCAGGCGCTGACCGTGCGCTGCAGGCTGGTGACCAGCAGGCGGCGCAGTTCGCGCAGGTCGCCGGCGGTGTCGGCCAGCTCCGCGAAGCTGATCATTTCCAGCCCGGCGAGCAGTTCGCTCACCTGCGATTGGGCCAGTTCGTTCTCGCGGATCTTGGCGTTGAGGGTGCCGACGTAGCCGAACTCGTTGTTGATCCGGCTCCACAGCACGCGGATGCCGTGGCTCAGGGTTTCGCCGAAGGCGTAGACATGCTCCTTGAGGTCCGCCAGGTAGGCGTCCGCCGCGGCGTAGTCGCCCTGGTGACGGGCTTCCTTGTAGTGCGCAGCGAGGGTCTTGAAGGTGACCAGTGCGCTGCCGGTGTTGGCGTCGATCTGCCGGTTGCGGTCGTCGCGCAGGGCCTCCTCCAGCAGCGCGCGCACCACCCGGCGCAAATGCAGGTCGGCGCCGGGTTCGGGGCGGTAGAGGATGCCGTCCTTGACCAAGCGCTCCTGCACCGCCGGCTCCAGCGCCTGGTCGGGCAAGGAGCCGGCCAGGTAGGCGTCCATGATCGGTTCGGCATGCCGGCCCAGTTGGCGCAGGAAGCGCACCCCGGCCTGATGCAGGTTGCCGCTCATAGCAGGCTGCCCTGGCTGGCGCTTTCGGCGCGCTCTTCCAGATCGAGGCTCTCGGTTTCGTCGATGAAGCGGATCACCTCGTACAGATAGTCCAGCTTGCCGGTGCCGAGGTAGATCTGCTTGTCCGGGTTGGGCCGCACCAGGTAGCCCAGCTCGCACAGGCGCTTGAACACCTGCTTGATCTGGCCGTCGACGGTGGCGCTGGTGGAGCCGAACAGCCGGTAGTGGCTGATCCGTGCCAGTTGCTCGCGGAACGCCGGGGTGTCCTCGACGATGCTCTGCAGCTCGTTGAGGCGCAGGGCGCTGCCTTCGGTGAGCGGCGCATCCTGGGCGCCGGCTTCCTGCACCAGCACCAGCCATTCGACCAGCGGCGTGAGGGCATTGCAGACATCGCGGAACTGCTGGCCGACGACCTTGCGCTCGTCCTCGTCGAGCTGGCGGTAGCCGCAGAAGAACACGTCGCTGTCGGCGCCGCTGCCGACCGTGGCCACCATGCGGTTGAGCGTGGCCAGGTAGTCGTCCACCTGCTCGCGGTTGGCCGGCGTCTTCAGGAAGCGCCAGCCGTCCTCGTCGGTGGTGCGGCAGATGAAGTCGCCCTTGAGCAGACGCTCGATGACCTGTCCCTTCGTCGAGAGCATTTAGGCGACCTCCCCGGTTTTCAGCCCTTTGAGTTTTTCGGCGATGACATCCAGCTGCGGCTTGACCACCTGCAGCTGGCGGGTCTGCTTGTTGACGATGTAGCGGTTGGCGAACAGCGACAGCACCTCGGAGTCCGGGTTGGGGAAGGCGCCGAGGATGCGGATGTTGTTGCTTGAGCAGGCGTCGAAGATCTTCTTCACGTTGTTGTGGTGCAGGGTGCCCAGTTCGTCGATCGGCCAGTGGATGGTGGCCGGCGCGTCGCCGCGCAGCAGGCGGGTGAAGGCGAGCAGGAACTTGCAGAGGATCAGGTAGGCCATGCCGTGGCTGGAGGATTCGTTGAGCTGGCGGTCGGTGCGGATCACCAGGTCGCTGTTGCCTTCGCGCAGGCGCAGCTCGATTTCCAGCAGGGCGGCGATGCCGCCGCTCAGCGCCGAGCGGCCGATGATGTCCAGCGCGCGGCGCATGCTGGTGGTGTACTCCTCGCCGGGCAGTTCGCTGAAGCCGGCTTCCCGCCACTCGCGGAACGCCTTGATGAAGGCCTTCAGCTCCGGCCAGAACTCCAGCTCGCTGATCCGCGAGCGGATGCGCACCGCCGACTCGGAGACGCCGTCGAGGAACAGTTCCTCGCTGACCTCGCGGGTGATCCGCGCGCTCTGCGTGGCGATGCGCCGGTCGATGTCGGCCAGCACCTCGTAGTAGCCATGCAGGTCGAGGCCGAAGATCTTGCCCTGCTCGCGCAGGCCGGTGAGTTTCTGCGGCACCATCACGTTGAGCAGCTGCGCCAGGTGCGGCACCAGGCGACGGTAGTCGAGGCTGGGGATGCCGCGCTCGTTGGCCAGGGTGCATTCCTCGCGGCTGCGCTCCCAGGTTTCCGCCAGGCTGGAGCCGGACTGGCCGACGATCAGGCTGTCGAAGTGCTCCACGTGGGCCTTGATGGCGGCGAGCATCTGCTCGCGGCCGTGCAGCACTTCCTCGCCCAGGCGCAGGCGCTCGTCCAGTTCGCCCTCGGCGATCTCGCCGTCGCGCGACAGTTTCAGCTCGCCGAGGCGGCGCAGCAGGGCTTTCAGGCGGGTCAGGGCGTCGTCGAGAGCGCCCTTCTGCTGCAGGGCCTGCTGGCGGGTTGTTTCCAGCTGGCTGCGTTCCGCCTTGTACTCGGCCGAGGCGGTCTTCAGCTGCTGCTCCAGAGTGGCGGCGCGGGCGCGGCTGTCGCCCAGTTCGGCCTGCAGCTTCGGCTTGCGTTGCAGCCAGCTGTGGCGATACCAATCGTCGTAGCGCAGGACGTCGGCGCGGCGTTGTTCGGTGCGGGCGATCCTGTCGGTGAGGCCCTTGATCTGCCGTTTCAGCTCGATGATGACGGTTTCGTCGACGCCGCGGGACTTCAGCTCGGCCTGGTACCAGTGCTCGCACTGGGCCAGTTCGGCCTGGGCATTGGCCCGGCGCTCGTCGGCGGCGGCCCGCAGCTGGCGGATCTGGCTGTCGAGACTACCGATCACCTGCTGCCAGTGGGCGGAGGTCTCCAGGCGCTCCTCGCTGTGCTGCGCCTTCAGCTCGCTCAGCCAGCCGTCGCGCGCGCTGGCGAGCTGCTTGAGGGCGTTGTC
Organism: Pseudomonas sp.; assembly: GCA_036561825.1. GTDB lineage: Bacteria > Pseudomonadota > Gammaproteobacteria > Pseudomonadales > Pseudomonadaceae > Geopseudomonas. The sequence goes on along the minus strand of DATCUN010000107.1, from coordinate 11,376 downwards.
GAGCTCGACCAGCTGCTTGCGCGCCTGCGAGCGACGCTCCTGCACCGCGGCATCCAGCTTGTCCTTCTGGCTGCGGCGCTCCTCCTTGAGGCGCTGGCGGTCGTCGCGGCGGTTCTGTGCCTCGCTGCGCGCCACCACCAGCTGGCGCTGCAGCTCGTCGAGGGCTTCGCTGGCTTCGACCAGCCGGCTTTCCGCCTCCTGCTGCTGGTTGCGGGCGTCCTGCAGGGCGTCCTTGGCCAGCTGGACGCGCTGGCGCAGCTCCTGCTCGCTGGCCGCATGCTCGGGGATGTCGAGGGCGGCCAGGTCCAGCTGCAGGCCGAACAGGCTGTCCGGATCGACATCGACCACCGCCGGCTTGAGATCGCTGCGCTGCAGCAGCGCCGGATGGATCACCTTGCCGAGCCGCGCCTCCCAGCCGGGCTGCTCGCGGCGCAGGAATTCCAGCAGGGTGTGCTGGCCCGGGTAGAGCGCGCGCTCGAGATCCTCCAGCTGCTCCTGGCGCTCGGCCGCCCGCCGGGCGGCCAGCGCGAACGCCGTGTTGGCCTCGTCGCGGCGGCTGCGCAGCTGGCGCTCCTGGCCTTCCAGCTGGCGGACCCTGGCCTCGGCCGCCTCGCCCTTCTCGTCGGCCTCTTCGAGGCGGCGGTCGAGAATGGCCAGGGCGAGATTTTCCTCCTCGCTGTAGCCGACGCTGGCGATCTGCTGCTCCAGGCGCCCCCGCTCCAGCTTCAGAGCGTATTCGCGCTGGGTGAAGTCCTCCTGGCCCTGCTGGCGGCGGGCGGCGAAGGCCTTCTCCAGGGCGCCCAGCGCCTCGTCCTGCTGCGCCTTCTGGCCGTCGCGCTCCTCGCGCAGCGCATCCTCCTGGCCGCGCAGAAGCTCCAGCGCCGCTTCGCGCTGGTCCTTGATCGCCTGCTGGCGCTCCAGGTAGGCGCGCTCCACGTCCTGATGCTGGTCGGTCAGCAGGCGGTGGCGGGCCTGCAGGTTGCCCAGGTCGTCGCGCCAGGCGCCGAGCTGCTCCAGGTCGGCCTTGGCCTGCTCGATGTCGGCGTCGAGGAAGGTTTGGTACTGGTTGTCGATCTGGTCCAGTTCGTCGCCGATGCGGCCGATGTCGCCCTTGGCCGCCGACAGGTCCTGGTTGAGGGTGTCGCGCTGGTCCTTCCAGCGCTCCTCCAGCTGGCCGAGGCGGAAGCCGGTCTGCTCGATGACCGCGGTGGTTTCCTCCTGGCGCTGGTAGAGGCGCGGCTCGTCGGCGCGGTAGCCCAGCAGCAGGCCGCCCAGGCGCGCCTCGCAGGCGAGCAGGTCCTGGTATTCGCGCTCCAGCTTGTCGAACTCCGGGCGGATGGCGGTGAAGCCCTGGATCAGCCGGCTGTCGCGGATCCAGTCCTCGACGCGCTGCAGGTTGAGATGGGTGGCCGGCGGGCTGACACCGTCCTCCTCGAGGATGGCGGCGACCATCGACTTGACGGTCTCCATCTTGCCCTCGCGCGAATGCACGGCGCGGGCCAGTTTCTCGATATGGCGCAGCGAGTGCTCGGCGTCGCACAGGGAGAACTGGCGCGCCCAGCTGCGCAGCTCAGCGCGCTGGCCGTCGGCGGCGAGCAGGCTGCGGTCGTTCTGGATGATGGCGCGGAACTGGCGGGTGTTGAGCAGGGTGCTGACCGGCACGCCGGCCTGCTTCAGCTGGCGGCCCAGTTCGGCCATGTTCAGGCAGGTGATCGCATCGCCCTGGCGGCTCTTGATGTAGTCGTCCAGCGCGAAGGCCTTGTGCACCAGGCGATAGGCGACGCCCTTGCCGTCGCTGGCGGCGGCCAGCACCGCCTGGCACAGCTGGTCGTCCATGCGCCGGTATTCGTAGACGATGAAGCTCTGCTCGGTGGGCAGGTACCAGCGCTCGAAGCTGTCGCGGGTGGCCGGCACCACGCGGCTCGGGTATTCGCCGTAGAACACCGGCACCAGGCGTTGCAGGGTGGTCTTGCCGGAGGCGTTGGTGCCGCAGATGTTGGTGTGGTCATCCACGACCAGTTCCACCACGCCCTGCAGGTGGGTGTTGATCAGGATGATGCGGTTAAGGCTGGGCATGGGGATCCTTTCTAAGCAACGAAGCGGGGCCGGGGCGCAGTGTAGACAGTCGGCGCGACGGGGAGTGTCGCCCCGGTCGCCTTTGCGGCCGCGCATGGGTATTCAGTCGAGGGTGGCTTCCAGCGTCTGTAGCAGCACCCGTACCTTGGTCTTCGACTCCTCGTATTCCGCCTGCCACTCGGAGTCCATGACGATGCCGCCGCCTCCCCAGCAGCTGGCCTGGCCGTCCTGCAGCAGCAGGGTGCGGATGCAGATGGAGCTGTCCATCTCGCCGCGGCTGTCGATGTACAGCAGCGAGCCGCAGTAGATCGAGCGGCGGGTCGGTTCCAGTTCGTCGATGATCTGCATGGCGCGGATCTTCGGCGCGCCGGTGATCGAGCCGCCGGGGAAGCTGCCGGCCAGCAGGTCGAAGGCATCCAGGCCGGGCGCCAGCTCGCCGGTCACCGCGCTGACCAGGTGGTGCACGTTGGGGTAGCTCTCCAGGGCGAACAGCTCCGGCACGCGCACCGAACCGATGCGGCAGCTGCGGCCGAGGTCGTTGCGCAGCAGGTCGACGATCATCAGGTTTTCCGCGCGGTCCTTGCGGCTGTCCAGCAGTTCCTCGGCCAGCGCCCGGTCTTCCTCGCTATTGCGGCCGCGCGGCCGGGTGCCCTTGATCGGCCGGGTCTCCACCTGCCCCCGGCTGACGCGGATGAAGCGTTCCGGGGACAGGCTGAGCAGGGTGCCCCGGTCGAGTCGCAGGAAGCCGGCGAAGGGTGTCGGACAGGCGTCGCGCAGGGCCAGGTAGGCGCGCCACGGATCGCCCTGCCAGGGCGCCTGGAAACGCTGGGCGAAGTTGACCTGGTAGCAGTCGCCGGCGCGAATGTAGGCCTGGATCTTCTCGATCGCCTGGCGATACTGCGCGGCGCTGAGGTCGGCCTGGAACGGCTGGGACAGACGGAACGGCCCGGGCGCGGCAGCCGGCTGCACGCCGGTGAACAGCGCGATCAGCGCCTGTCGGCGCGGCTCCGCCAGGCTCGGGTGGAACACCAGCTGCGAGGTCCGGCGCTGGTGGTCGCTGACCAGCGCCCAGGCGTAGACGCCGAACGCGGCATCCGGCAGCGCCAGGTCGGCGGCGGCGTGCTGCGGCAGGCGCTCCAGGCGGCGGCCGAAGTCGTAGCCGAGGTAGCCGAGCAGGCCGCCGGTGAACGGCAGCTCGCAGTCGTCCGGGGCTTCGGCGCGGCCCAGTTCGGCCAGCGCGACGCGACAGCGGGCGAGAAACTGGCGGCCGTCCTCGCCGGCCTGCGCTTGCAGGTGCCGTTCCGGCCAGGCGCTGAACAGGTCGTAGCGGCCCCGTTCGGCTGCCGGTTGACCGCCGTCCAGCAGGCAGGCGCCGGGCGCTGCGCGCACGAGGGCGAAGCGCGAACGCGGGTCGGCATGGTAGGGCAGGGGGTAAACGCGGCAGATGGACATGGCTTGGCTCGGACTATCGCAAGCCGGGATTCTAGAGCGCCGGCAAGCCGCAGCCTAGAGGGATTGGGTCGTGGTGGCGGGGGAACGACGGAAAGCAGTGGGCGCCCGACCGCTGGGCGCCCACTGCGGGCTCAGAATTCGGCCGGTTGCACGTGGCCGAACAGCTCCTGGGAGAAGCGCACGCGCTGCTCCGGAGTTTCCTGGATGCCCTTGGCCTTCAGCTCTTCCAGGCGGGTTTCCACCGCATGGGCGCGGTGAGTCAGGCCACAGTCGTTGGCGATCTGGATGTTCAGGCCCGGGCGGGCGTTGAGTTCGAGGATCAGCGGGCCCTTTTCCACGTCCAGCACCATGTCGACGCCGATGTAGCCCAGCCCGCACAGTTCGTAGCAACCGGCGGCCAGCTTCATGAAGCCGTCCCAGTTCGGCAGTTGCACACCATCCACCGCGTTGGTGGTGTCCGGGTGCTTGGTGATCTTGTTGTTCAGCCAGGTGCCGCGCAGGGTGAGGCCGGTGGCCAGGTCGACGCCGACGCCGATGGCGCCCTGGTGCAGGTTGGCCTTGCCGCCCGACTGCCGGGTCGGCAGGCGCAGCATGGCCATCACCGGGTAGCCCATCAGCACGATGATGCGGATGTCCGGCACGCCTTCGTAGCTGATGCTCTTGAAGATCGGGTCCGGGGTGACCCGGTATTCGATCAGCGCGCGGTCGCGGCCGCCGCCCAGCGAGTAGAGGCCGGAGAGGATGCTGGAGATCTGCTGTTCGATCTCGTCGCGGCTGACGATCTTGCCGGAGACGGTCTTGAAGCGGCCCTCGAAGCGGTCGGCGATCACCAGGATGCCGTCACCGCCGGCGCCCTGCGCCGGCTTGATCACGAAGTCGTTGTGCTCGCCGATGATCTTGTCGAGGTTCTCGATCTCCTTCTCCGTGGAGATGATCCCGTACATCTCCGGCACGTGGATGCCGGCCTTGATGGCGCGTTCCTTGGTGAGGATCTTGTCGTCCACCACCGGGTACAGACTGCGCTTGTTGTACTTCAGCACGTAGTCCGCGTTGCGCCGGTTGATGCCCATGATGCCCTTGGCACTCAGGGCCTTCCATCTCTTGATCAGACCGAACATGGCATCAGTCCTTGAGGAAGGCTTTGAAGCGGAACAGCTCGGTCAGGCGGTAGCCGCGGTAGCGACCCATCGCCAGCATGAAGCCCACCAGGATCAGCAGCACCGCCGGGAAGGTGAAGATGAAGTAGGTCAGCTCCGGAATGGTCATCAGCAGGTAGGCCAGGGTGGCGGCGATCAGGGTGCCGACGGCGACCTTGAAGGCATGGCCGCCGCCACGCTCTTCCCAGGTGATCGACAGGCGCTCGATGGTCATGGTCAGGATCACCATCGGGAACAGCGCCACCGACAGGCCGCGTTCGAGGCCGAGCTTGTGGCTGAACAGGCTGATCACCGCGATCAGCACCACCACGAAGGTCAGCACCACCGACAGGCGCGGCAGCATCTGCAGCTTGAGGTGCTCGAGGTAGGAGCGCAGCGACAGGCCCAGCGCGGTGATGATGGTGAACAGCATGATGCCGAAGCCCAGCTGGGTCTCGCGGAAGGCGAGGGCGATCAGCACCGGGGTGAAGGTGCCGAGGGTCTGCAGGCCGCCGAGGTTGCGCAGGATCAGGATCACCAGCACGCCGATCGGGATCATGATCATGATCTGGTAGGTCTGCTGGGTCTGCAGCGGCAGGCCGTACAGCGAGTATTCGAGGAAGCCGGAATCAACCGAGGCGTCGGACTGCTTGGCCAGGCTGATGGCATTCAGTTCGCTGGTGTTGAGGGTGAAGTTGACCTGGGCCTGCTTGCCGCCGTCGACGCTGAGCAGCGGGGCGTCGCCCAGCCACCAGATCAGGCGGTCGCGCGGCAGGCCCTGCTGGCCGTTGTCCGGGTTGAAGTACAGCCAGTTCTCGCCGTTGAAGCTGCGCAGCCAGAGCTCGGGAGTCTGCGGCTGGTTTTCGATCAGGCGGATGGTGTGGACCTGCTCCAGCGGCACGTGGCCGATGGACAGCAGCAGGTCGATCACGCGGGCACGCTTCTCGACCGAGGTGTCGCCGGCCAGCAGCAGCTTGACGTTGTCGTCATTGAGGTTGTTGACGCGCTTGATGGTCTCGCTGATGAAGGTCTCGACGTCGGCCGAGTGCTGGCGGATGGGCGCCAGCAGGGCTTCGGCGGCGACCTGCTCGGGGCCGGCCAGCGGCAGGCCTTCACGGTAGATCGGGCCTTCTTCCTTGGGCTTTTCCGCCGTGAAGCGCTGGGTCAGCGCCATGCGGTAGTAGAGGGTCTGCGGGCCATTGGCACGGCGGGCCGACCAGGTCACCCGGCGGTTGCCGTCGACATTGTTGACGCTGACGCCGTAGTTGTTGGAGATGAAGCTCTCGTTGAGGCTGACGAAGTCCTGGCCCAGCGGCGGCACGAACATCTGCACCTTGATGGGGTTGCGCGGATTGGCCTGGAACTCGACCTTGGCATCGATGCTCCAGACGTTATCCGTTTCCGCCTCGGTGACTGGAATGCCGAGGACGAAAATCTGGTAGGCAGTGATCGCCACGCCCAGGCTCACCAGTATGGCGATGAGGACTTTCAGGTGCAGTGTCAGAGAGCGCATCAACTTTACTCGTCGGAGGGTGCAACGTTAGGGCAGCCGGGTTGGCCGGCGGCGTACTTGAGGCTGGGGTCGACCAGGGCGCCGAAACGCTTGAGGGCGTCGGAGCCGATCAGGAGCGGATATTCGAAGGCGCTGCGGTCGGTGAGGTTGACTTCGATGGTGCGTAACGCAGTGCCCATGCAGACATCCAGTTCGATTACGGGTCTTGCGGTGTAGGTCTTGCCTTCATCGGGATCGAAGTCACCAGCCCGCCGCTTGATCTTGCTGATTCGCGCCAGGGGTTTCTCGATCACCGTGTTGTCGTTTTCATCGCTGCCGGGGGTGAAGCGCACCCAAGGCTCGCCATTGCGCTTGAAGCGCTTAATGTTGTGGGCGCTGAGCGAGGCGGTCTTGGCGCCGGTGTCGAGTTTGGCAGCCAGAACCGTGCCGAGTTCCTGCAGGCGGGCATATTCGTGCAGGCCGTAAACGGTTTTTTCCGCCGCGAGGGCAAGGCCGCAGGGCAGCAGCAGGCTGAGTAGCAGGACGAGTGGCTTGAGTCTCATGGGTCCCGTTCGATAAGGCGTGATGGGGGCGCAGCAATTGCGGGGGAGAGCGCGCGGGGCGTCATCGCGGGCTCTGCAAGCGCTGGGCGGCCCGGATTCTAGCATGCGACCAGTGGTCCGGCGACAGTCGGGGCGCGCTAGCGGGCGAAGGCTGCGGCGTTGCTCCGGTGGCGTGCCAGAGTTGTGGCAGGGTTGGCGCTTTCCGGCCGATTGTCGACAATCGTCTAAGGGGGTTTGACATTTACAGCAGTGAGTCGTAGTTTTTTGTCATTCGCTCAACCAATGTGTCGACAATATGATGGAAGCTGCTGCAGAAACCCAAATTGTAGACGAAGAGGTTGGTACGCTCTCGGATCATGTGTTCCAGCGTATCCAGTCGGCCATCGTGCGTGGCGACATCGCTCCCGGTAGCAAGATCTCCGAGCCCGAGCTGGCGCGCGCCTATGGCATCAGCCGGGGTCCGTTGCGCGAGGCCATCCGTCGCCTGGAAGGGCAGCGCTTGCTGGTGCGCGTGCCGCATGTCGGGGCGCGGGTGGTGTCGCTGACCCAGGCCGAACTGGTCGAACTGTACGAGATCCGCGAGTCGCTGGAGGGCATGGCCTGCCGCCTGGCCGCCGAGCGCATGAGCCAAGCGGAGATCGACGACCTGCGCCATGTGCTGGAAACCCACCAGAGCGACGAGGCGTTCCGGGCCGGGCGCGGCTACTACCAGCAGGAAGGCGATTTCGACTTCCATTACCGGATCATCCAGGGCAGCGGCAACCGCACCCTGAGCAATCTGCTGTGCAACGAGCTGTATCAGCTGGTGCGCATGTACCGCATCCAGTTCTCCGCCACGCCGAACCGTCCGCAGCAGGCTTTCACCGAGCACCACCGCATTCTCGATGCCATCGCCGCCCGTGACGGCGAACTGGCCGAGTTGCTGATGCGCCGTCATATCGCCGCATCCAAGAAAAACATTGCGCGTCACTACCAGGGCGCTACCCACAAGCACGTCACGCAACGAGGTAAGTCATGAGTAACAAGACTCCCGGTCAGCTGTTCCGCGAAGCCATCGCCAACGAGCATCCGCTGCAAGTGATCGGCGCGATCAACGCCAACCACGCGCTGCTGGCCAAACGCGCAGGCTTCAAGGCGATCTACCTGTCCGGTGGCGGCGTGGCCGCCGGCTCGCTGGGCCTGCCGGACCTGGGCATCAACACCCTGGATGATGTGCTCACCGACGTGCGCCGCATCACCGACGTCTGCGACCTGCCGCTGCTGGTGGACATCGACACCGGCTTCGGTCCGAGCGCCTTCAACATCGAGCGTACCGTCAAGAGCCTGATCAAGGCCGGTGCCGCCGCCGCGCACATCGAGGACCAGGTCGGCGCCAAGCGTTGCGGCCACCGTCCGGGCAAGGAAATCGTCTCCACCGAGGAGATGGCCGACCGCGTGAAGGCTGCCGCCGACGCCAAGACCGACCCGAACTTCTTCCTGATCGCGCGCACCGACGCCATCCAGGCCGAGGGTGTGGACGCCGCCATCGAGCGTTGCCTGCGCTACGTGGAAGCTGGCGCCGACGCCATCTTCGCCGAGGCCGCCTACGACCTGCCGACCTACAAGCGTTTCGTCGACGCGCTGAACGTGCCGGTGCTGGCCAACATCACCGAGTTCGGCGCCACCCCGCTGTTCTCGCGCGATGAGCTGGCCTCGGTCGGCGTGGCCATCCAGCTCTATCCGCTGTCCGCCTTCCGTGCCGCCAACAAGGCCGCCGAGGCCGTCTACACCGCCATTCGCCGCGACGGTCACCAGAAAGAAGTCATCGACCTGATGCAGACCCGCGTCGAGCTGTACGATCGCATCGGCTACCACGCCTTCGAGCAGAAGCTCGACGCGCTGTTCGCCGCCAAGAAGTGACCGGCACCCTGGCCGGCCCGCCGGCCGGCCAGGGGAAGAAAACAAGAGCAATATCCAACCGGATTAGGAGATACCAGCGATGACCGCTACCGTAGAAACCACCACCGTTGGCTTCAAGCCGAAGAAATCCGTCGCCCTGAGCGGCACCACTGCCGGCAATACCGCCCTGTGCACCGTGGGTCGCAGCGGCAACGATCTGCACTACCGCGGCTATGACATTCTCGACGTCGCCTCCACCTGCGAGTTCGAGGAGATCGCCCACCTGCTGGTGCATGGCAAGCTGCCGAACGTCGCCGAACTGGCCAGCTACAAGACCAAGCTGAAGTCCCTGCGCGGCCTGCCGGCTGGCGTGAAAGCCGCTCTCGAGCAGCTGCCGCCCTCCGCCCACCCGATGGACGTGATGCGCACCGGCACCTCGGTGCTCGGCTGCCTGTCGCCGGAGAAGGACGATCACAACCACCCGGGCGCTCGTGACATCGCCGACAAGCTGATGGCGTCGCTGGGCTCCATGCTGCTGTACTGGTACCACTTCAGCCACAACGGCAAGCGCATCGAGGTGGAAACCGACGACGATTCCATCGGCGGCCACTTCCTGCACCTGCTGCACGGCGTGAAGCCGCGCGACTCCTGGGTGCGCGCCATGCACACCTCGCTGAACCTGTATGCCGAGCACGAATTCAACGCCTCCACCTTCACCTCCCGGGTGATCGCCGGCACCGGTTCCGACATGTTCTCCTGCATCACCGGCGCCATCGGTGCGCTGCGCGGGCCCAAGCATGGCGGCGCCAACGAAGTGGCCTTCGAGATCCAGAAGCGCTACGACAATCCGGACGAGGCCGAGGCCGACATCCGTGCCCGCGTCGAGAGGAAGGAAGTGGTGATCGGCTTCGGTCACCCGGTCTACACCGTGGCCGACCCGCGCAACAAGGTGATCAAGGAAGTCGCTCGCGAACTCAGCGCCGAGCAGGGCAGCACCAAGATGTTCGACATCGCCGAGCGCCTCGAAAGCGTGATGTGGGAAATCAAGAAGATGTTCCCCAACCTGGATTGGTTCAGCGCCGTCAGCTACCACATGATGGGCGTGCCCACCGCCATGTTCACCCCGCTGTTCGTGATCGCCCGCACCTCCGGCTGGTCGTCCCACGTCATCGAGCAGCGTGTCGACGGCAAGATCATTCGCCCGAGCGCCAACTACGTCGGTCCCGAGGACCTGAAGTTCGTGCCGCTCAAGGATCGCAAATAAGATGAACACCCAATACCGCAAATCCCTGGCCGGCACTCAGCTGGACTACTTCGACGTGCGCGAGGCGGTGGATGCCATCGCCCCGGGCGCCTACGCCAAGCTGCCGTACACCTCCCGCGTGCTGGCCGAGCAGCTGGTGCGCCGCTGCGATCCGGCCATGCTGACCGACTCGCTCAAGCAGCTGATCGAGCGCAAGCGCGACCTGGACTTCCCCTGGTACCCGGCCCGCGTGGTCTGCCACGACATCCTCGGCCAGACCGCGCTGGTCGACCTGGCCGGCCTGCGCGATGCGATTGCCGAGCAGGGCGGCGACCCGGCCAAGGTCAACCCGGTGGTGCCGACCCAGCTGATCGTCGACCACTCGCTGGCCGTGGAAGCCCCGGGCTTCGATCCGGACGCCTTCGCCAAGAACCGCGCCATCGAAGACCGCCGCAACGAGGACCGCTTCCACTTCATCGAGTGGACCAAGACCGCGTTCAAGAACGTCGACGTGATCCCGGCCGGCAACGGCATCATGCACCAGATCAACCTGGAGAAGATGTCGCCGGTGATCCAGGCCCGTGGCGGCGTCGCCTTCCCGGATACCTGCGTCGGCACCGACAGCCACACCCCGCACGTCGATGCCCTCGGCGTGATCGCTATCGGCGTCGGCGGCCTGGAAGCCGAAACCGTGATGCTCGGCCGCGCCTCGATGATGCGCCTGCCCGACATCGTCGGCGTCAAGCTGAGCGGCAAGCACCAGCCCGGCATCACCTGCACCGACATCGTGCTGGCGCTGACCGAGTTCCTGCGCAAGGAGCGCGTGGTGGGTGCCTACGTCGAGTTCTTCGGCGAAGGTGCGGCCAGCCTGTCGATCGGCGACCGCGCGACCATCTCCAACATGTGCCCGGAATACGGCGCTACCGCGGCGATGTTCTACATCGACCAGCAGACCATCGACTACCTCAAGCTGACCGGTCGCGAGCCGGAGCAGGTGGCGCTGGTCGAGAACTACGCCAAGACCACCGGCCTGTGGGCCGATGCCCTGGTCGAGGCCGAATACGAGCGCGTGCTGGAATTCGATCTGTCCACCGTCGTGCGCAACATGGCCGGCCCGTCCAACCCGCACCGTCGCCTGCCGACCTCGGCCCTGCACGAGCGTGGCATTGCCGACGAAGGCAAGCTGGCTGCGGCCCGCGCCGAAGAAGCCGAAGGCCTGCTGCCGGACGGCGCGGTGATCATCGCCGCCATCACCAGCTGCACCAACACCTCCAACCCGCGCAACGTGGTCGCCGCCGGCCTGCTGGCCAAGAAGGCCAACGAGCTGGGCCTGCTGCGCAAGCCGTGGGTGAAGACCTCCTTCGCCCCGGGCTCCAAGGTCGCCAAGCTGTACCTGGAAGAAGCCGGCCTGCTGCCGGAACTGGAGAAGCTCGGCTTCGGCATCGTCGGTTACGCCTGCACCACCTGCAACGGCATGTCCGGCGCCCTGGATCCGCAGATCCAGCAGGAAATCATCGACCGCGACCTGTACGCCAC
>DATCUN010000106.1:0-6959 GCA_036561825.1 Pseudomonas sp. | reverse complement strand
CGGCATGCGCGCCGGCGCCGGCGCGACGCGCTCCCGGGTCAGGCCTCCAGCGGCTGCTCGCTGAAGCGCATCGAGAAGTCGACGGCCATCACGTCCTTGATCAGCGCGCCCACGGATATGCGGTCGACGCCGGTCTCGGCGTAGGCCCGCAGCGTCTCGAAGGTGACGCCGCCGGAGACCTCCAGGCTGCAGCGGCCCTGGGCCAGCCGCGCCGCTTCGCGCACCGTCTCCAGGGACATGTTGTCCAGCAGCACCATGCCGACGCCCGCGTCGAGCGCTTCCTGCAACTGCCGCAGCGTCTCTACCTCGACCTGGATGAAGGCCACCCGCCCCTCGAGTGCCTGCGCCGCGCGGAACGCGGCCGTCAGGCCGCCCGCTGCCGCGATGTGGTTCTCCTTGATCAGGACGGCGTCGTACAGTCCCATCCGGTGGTTCTGGCCGCCGCCGCAGCGCACGGCGTACTTCTGCGCGGCGCGCAGGCCGGGGATGGTCTTGCGCGTGTCCAGGACGACGGCGCGCGTGCCTTCGACCTCCTTGACATAGCGGGCGGTCTTGGTCGCCACGCCGCTGAGCGTCTGCAGAAAGTTCAGGCAGGTGCGCTCCGCGGTGAGGAGTTCGCGCGCCGCGCCTTCGATCACCACGACGGCCTGGCCGGGCACGCAGGTGCCGCCATCGGGTACCCGCCAGTCGGCCCGCGCCGTTGGCGCCAGGCGACGCAGTATCTCTTCGACCCAGGGCCGGCCGCAGACCACTGCCGCCTGGCGGCACGTGATGGTGGCCGTGGCGCGGGCGGCCGCCGGGACCAGTTCCGCGGTCAGGTCTCCCGGGCCGACATCCTCGTCCAGTGCGCGTTCGACGTCTCGGTGCACCTGCTTCAGAAACTCTCTCTCGGTCACTTTCGATCCTTTATCCGTCCTGGGGAGTCCGCGTCCCGGCGGGGCGCCATCGCGCCGGTCCATGGCGTGCGTCCGTGCGGGACGGAGCCGCAGGGGCCCCTGGCGGCACCGTCGCTTCCCGGCCTCGCGGCACGCGCGCGTCTTCAGAAGGCAGAAGGCGTTCGACGGCGGGCCGAGCCGGTGCGCACGCACACGAATCCACGGCCATGCGTACACATTGATCCCGAGTTTACAAAATTATTAGAGGCCAAATGATTCTAGGGAAACCCCGGAGGGAAAACCGTTGCCTGGATCAACGCGTGCACCTAGAATTATTAGGCAACTAACAAAACGAGGCATCGCCAGCGGTGCCAGTACTCCCCACCATGAAGCCCTCTGAAAACCCGGCGCCAATCTGGTCAGACTCGCTGCTTCTCGGGCATGCCGCGATCGATGGCGAGCACGAGCAGCTGGCCGAGCTGATCGAGCGCATGCGGCGCGCCGCCGCGCCGGAGATGGCGCAGGCGCTGGATGCGGTGCTCCAGCATGCGGCCTCACATTTCGCGGCCGAGAACGAGCTCATGCGCGCGACGGCGTTTCCGCCGCGCGACTGCCACATCAGCGAGCACGAAGCGGTGCTTTCCACGCTGCGCGGCGTGCGCGCACGCCTGGAGCGTGGGGAGTTCAAGGTGGCCCGCCGGGTGGCGGACGAGCTGGCGGCATGGTTTCCGCCCCACGTCCAGCACCTCGATTCGGCACTTACCCATTGGCTCTGCAAGCTACAGCACGGGGCCAAGCCCGTGGTGCTGCGCGTGGGCCGCAAATCCGAGGCCGCCCTGGCCTGCTAGTTCAAACCCCTGGTTCAACCACCCCTGATAGATGAGATGACACCATGATGACTCACGAAGAAAACGAACTGCTCTGTCGCGTCGAAGGCGACGCCCCCATGGGACGCCTGATGCGCCGCCACTGGATGCCCATCTGCCTCGTGGAAGAGGTGAGCGAGCCCGACGGCACGCCGGTGAAGGCGCGGGCGTTCGGCGAGGACCTCGTGGTCTTCCGGGACAGCGAAGGCCGGATCGGGGTCATGGATGAGTACTGCCCCCACCGTCGTGCGTCGCTGGTCTACGGCCGTAACGAGGAGGGCGGCCTGCGCTGCCTCTACCACGGCTGGAAGATGGACGTCGACGGGAACGTGCTGGAGATGGCATCCGAGCCGGCTTCGAGCGGCATGGTCGACAAGGTCAAGCACACCGCGTACCCGACCAAGGAATGGGCCGGTATGGTGTGGGCCTACATGGGGCCGAAGGAGACCATGCCTGAGTTCCAGCCGCCGCCGTGGGCGCCGACGGCGGACACCCGGGTGAGCATCGCGAAGGTGCTGCTGCCGTGCAACTGGGCGCAGATTCTCGAGGGCGCCATCGACTCGGCCCACAGCTCCAGCCTCCATTCCTCCGACATGGTTCCGGCCCGGGTCGATGGCGCGAAGGCCACCGACAAGACCTGGCTGCGCCCCTCGACCGACAAGGCCCCGCGCATGCAGGTGCAGCGCACCGGCTATGGCTTCCGCTATGCCGCGCTGCGCCGTCCGATCACGAACGCCGCGGAGAACGACTACGTGCGCTCGACGGTCTTCGTGGCCCCGGCCACGGCCCTGATCCCGCCCAACAACCTCTACAACGTGGCCAACGTCAACGTGCCGATGGACGACACGAACACGGCGTTCTATTTCATCGCCTGGGGCCGTCCGTCGCAGACCCCGGAGACCGAAACCTGGCGCAAGTTCCTGCGTCAGACGGTGGGTGTCGACCTGGACCAGAACTACCGTCCCCTGCGCAACGAGGCGAACAAGTTCTGGCAGGACCGCAACGCCATGAAGGCCGGCAACTTCACAGGCATCACAGGCTTCCCGAACCAGGATGTCGCGATGTGGCTGACCATGGGGGCCATCGCCGACCGCACGCACGACCGGCTCGGCGCCAGCGACCTGGCGATCGTGGAGTTCCGCAAGCAGATGCTCGAGGCGGTCAAGGCGTTCGACGAGGGCGCGCCAGCGATCGGCACCGGCGCCGAAGCGGCCACGCCGGCCGTCTGTTCCTTCCAGGCCATCGTCCCCAAGACGACCGACTGGCGCACCTACGAGGCCCGCTACGTCTGGCTGGACAGCGAAGACCGCCCCGAGTTCGAACCCTCCTATTCCGTGAAGTCCTGATCCCGTGAGCAAACTCCAACTCTCCGTCGCCATGGGCGACTACGACCGCACCCGTGCGCTGTTTGACGGCCGCGTCCAGATCGACGGCGTCGATCCCGTGTACATGCTCCTCAATCCCGAGGAGATGTTCTTCCGGGCGATGCGCAGCGTCGATTTCGACATCACGGAACTCTCGTTCTCCAGCTACTTGGTGAAGCACTCGCGCGGCGAGTGCCCCTACATCGCGCTGCCGGTCTTTCTCTCGCGGGCGTTCCGGCACACGTCCATCTATGTGCGCAAGGACCGCATCCGCGAGCCGGCCGACCTGAAGGGCAAGCGCATCGGCCTGCCCGAGTACCAGCTCACCGCCAACGTCTGGGCGCGCGCGATCCTGCAGGACGACTACGGCGTGCGCCCCTCCGACGTGACCTGGGTGCGCGGGGGCATCGAGACGCCGGGACGGCCCGAGAAGGTCAAGCTGCAGCTGCCGGAAGACGTCCGGATCGAGCAGGCGCCCGAGGGGGCCACGATCTCCCAGATGCTCGATCGCGGCGAGATCGACGGCTTCATGGCGCCGCGCCCGCCGAGCCGGTCGGCGCTCGCCAATCCGAACATCGGCTGGCTGTTCGACGACCCGACCGCGGTGGCCAAGGACTACTACCGGCGTACGGGCGTGTTCCCGATCATGCACGTTGCGGCCGTCAGGAAGGAGCTCGCTGCCAAGCACCCCTGGCTTCCCGCCGCGCTCGTCAAGGCCTTCACCCAGTCCAAGGCCGCCGCGCTGGAGCTGCTGTCGGACACCTCGGCCACCAAGGTCACGCTGCCCTTCGTCGAGGAGCAGCTGCAGGCCGCCCGCGAGGCGATGGGGGACGACTTCTGGTCGTACGGCGTAGCGGCCTCGGCCAGGACGCTGGAGACCTTCGTGCGGACCCACTATGAGCAGGGACTGTCGTCGCGCCACGTGTCGGTCAGCGAGCTCTTCCACCCCGCGACCTACGAGACCTACAGCATCTGATTCCGCATCACTCACAACTGGAGACATCCCCCATGAAGCACAAGATCCCCGCCTGGCTGGTCGGCTTGGCCTGTATCGCCCAACTCGCGTTCGGCTCCCTGGCCCATGCCCAGGCCTATCCGAGCCGCGCCATCAAGCTGGTCGTTCCCTATGCCGCTGGCGGCCTTCCCGACACAGTGGCGCGCATCCTCGCCAAGTCGCTGGGCGACACGCTGGGACAGGCGGTCTATGTCGACAACCGGCCCGGCGCGGGTGGCTCGGTCGCCGCCTCCACGATCCTGCAGTCCCCGGCTGACGGCTACACGCTGCTGGTGACCGACGGGCCGATGCTGTCGATCACGCCGTTGATCAACAAGAAGATCACCTACGACGCGGCCAACGACTTCGTGCCGATCTCCCTGGTGGGCAAGGCCCCGCTGTTCCTCGCCGTCAACGCGAACGTCAAGGCGAACACGCTGGAGGAGCTCGTCGCGCTGGCCAAGGCGAAGCCGGGGGGCCTCAACTACGGCTCCGCCGGCAACGGCAGCATCCACCACCTGACGATGGAGGCGATGAATGCGAGCCTGGGCATCTCGATGACGCACATTCCGTTCAGGGGCAGCGCCGTCTCGGTCCCCGCCATGATCGGCGGGCAGGTGGACATGGTGTTTGCCTCGCCGCCGTCGCTCATGGGCTTCGTCAAGTCGGGCCAGGCGCGCCTTCTGGCCACCAACTCGACGACGCGTTCTCCGCTGGCTCCGCAGATGCCCGCGCTGGCAGAGAAGATCCCCGGCTTCGACTTCGCATTCACGGTCGCGGTGCTGGCCAAGACCGGTACGCCGAGCGCGGTCATTTCCAGGATCAATGCTGAGGTCAACAAGATCGTGAAGGTCCCCGAGGTCATCGAGCAGCTGCGCACCGCGGGCGTCGATCCGGTGGGCGGATCGCCCGAACAGCTCGCGCGGGCGCTGAGCGCCGAGAAGGCCCAGGTGACCGACGCCGCCGCGCGTGCCCAGCTGAAGGCCGAGTAGTTCCGCGCGTCATGACGGTCACCCCACCCCCAACCCATTCCGACACGCAGATGCCGCTGCGCGTGGCGCGGATCCTCGACGTTGCGCGCGACATCCGCAGCTTCGAGCTGGTACAACCCGATGCCAGCGCGCTGCCGCCGTTCACGCCGGGATCGCATGTCAAGGTCCAGGCCCCCAATGGCATGCTGCGCAAGTATTCGCTGTGCAACGATCCCGCGGAGCGCCACCGCTACGTCATCGCCGTCAAGCGTGATCCCGCGGGGCAGGGCGGCTCGCTCTCCATGCATGAGGAGCTGCATGAGGGGGACACGCTGCCCACGTCGCTGCCGTCGAACGCCTTCCCGCTGGTCGAGAACGCCAAGGGCTATCTCTTCATCGCAGGCGGCATCGGCATCACGCCGATCCTGTCCATGATCCGGTCGTTCGGCGAGCTGCCGCCGGCGCCGTGGAAGCTCATCTACCTGACGCGCTTTCCCGAGACTGCAGCCTTCCGCGAGGAGCTCGGCGCCCCCGAGCTCAAGAGCCGCGTGCGGATCCACCACAGCCACGGAGACCCCGCGCGCGCATTCGACCTCTGGCCGGTGCTGGAGAAGCCCAACACGGCCCACGTGTACTGCTGCGGCCCGCGCGCGCTGATGGAGGCGGTGCGCGACATGACCGGCCACTGGTCGCCGGCCAACGTGCATTTCGAGAGCTTCAACGAGGGCGGGGGCGTGCGGCCCGACGACAAGCCCTTCATGGTGAAGCTGGCCAGCACGGGCGCGGTGTTCGAGGTGCCCGTCGGCAAGTCCATCCTGTCGGTCCTCCACGAGCACGGCTGCAACGCGGCGTCCTCGTGCGAGAGCGGCACCTGCGGCACCTGCCGCACGAAGCTGCTGGGCGGCGAGGCGGACCACCGGGACATGGTGCTGCTGCCCGAGGAGATGGACAGCCAGATCATGATCTGCGTCTCCCGGGCCAAGTCCGACGAACTGGTGATCGACCTGTGAACGCCGCCCGCCCGCTTCGACTCGGCGTGGCCGGCCTCGGCCGCGCCTTCACGCTCATGCTGCCCACGCTCCAGCGCGACGCGCGCGTGCGGCTGGTGGCGGCCTGCGATCCGCGGGATCCCGCGCGCGGCCGCTTCGCGAGCGACTTCGATGCGCCGGTATACGCGGACATCGAGGGCCTTGCGTCCAACCCGGACGTCGAGGCGATCTACATCGCCAGCCCGCACCAGTTCCATGCGGAGCAGGCGCGCATCGCCGCCCGGCACGGGAAGCACGTGCTCGTCGAAAAGCCCATGGCGCTGTCCCTGGGCGACTGCGACGCGATGATCCGGGATTGCCGGGAAGCCGGCGTGTACCTGATCGTCGGCCACTGCCACAGCTTCGATACGCCGTACCTGCGCGCACGCGAGATCGCACTGGGCGGCGAGCTCGGGCGGGTGCGCATGATCCAAGCGCTCAACTACACCGACTTCCTCTATCGGCCGCGGCGCCCCGAGGAACTGCGCACGGAGGAGGGCGGCGGCGTGGTGTTCAGCCAGGCCGCCCACCAGGTCGACATCGTGCGCCTGCTCGCCGGCACGCGGGTCAGCCGAGTGCGCGCGATCACGGGTGACTGGGATCCCCGGCGCCCGACCCAGGGCGCCTATTCGGCCCTGCTGTGGTTCGAGGGCGGGGCGTTTGCCAGCGTCAGCTACAACGGCTACGGGCACTTTGATTCGGACGAATGGTGCGGCTGGATCGGCGAGATGGGCGCCGAGAAGTCGCCCGATGCGTACGGCGCCGCGCGCCGCAAGCTGGCGGCCGTGGGCTCGCCGGAAGAGGAGGCGCGCCTGAAGGCGGCGGGCACCTATGGCGGGCCCGGCTACGTGCCCGCGCCCG
>DATCUN010000105.1:0-6742 GCA_036561825.1 Pseudomonas sp. | reverse complement strand
GTGGCCATCGCCCCGCAACTCTTGGTCGCCGACGACCTGGCCGCCGGCCGGCTGGAGGCGCCTTGGGGCTTCGTCGAAACCCCGGCACGCCTGGCGTTGTGGGTGCCGGCGCGCGGCGCCGACCGCCGCGCCGTCGAGCTGGCCGAGTGGTTACGCGCGGAGTTGGCGGCAAACCTGTAGGGGCGAATTCATTCGCCTTGGTGCGGTCTTTGGCGAATGAATTCGCCCATACGCTCACTGCGTAATGCAGTGCCACTCCTGGCCGTCGGCCAGGCGCTTGCCGCTGGCGTCGCTGAGCCAGGATTCGGTCTGGAACAGCCAGCTGCGCGCTTCAAGGCGGTAGCGCTGGCCGGCGACGAAGTTGTCGTAGTCGAGGCGCAGGTAGCAGAGCATCTGCACGGGCTCGAGGGTCATGATCGGGCCGACCGACACCTCGAAGCGATAGGTCGCCAGCAGGCGATGGGCGCCGGGGCTGACCTGGAAGTAGCGGCCATCGTTCAGGCGCACGTCGTCCAGCCGCTCGGCCATCAGCAGCTCGGTGGGCGGGCTGCGCAGCTCGATCCAGGCCTGCTGCGGATCGGGGGTGGGCATGGGCCCGGCGCAGGCGCCGAGCAGCGCCAACACGACCAGCAGGGGGAGAGCACGCATGCCGGGCTCCACGGTGGGACTGAATGTTCAGCATAGCGCCGCGAGGTGGCTGGCGGCAGGGATGGCGATCGGCTAGCGTGGCCGACATGTCGATCCTGCGCCTGCTCCCGCTCCTCATTGTACTCACCGGCTGCTCCAGCCTCGGCTATTACGCCCAGCTGGGCGAGGGCCAGTGGCAGCTGCTCGATGCGCGCCGGCCGGTGGCGCAGCTGCTCGCCGACCCGCAGCAACCGGCAGCACTGCGCCAGCGCCTGCGCCTAAGCCAGGAGGCGCGCGACTTCGCGAGCCGCCAGCTGGGCCTGCCGGACAACCGCAGCTACCGCCTGTACGCCGACCTCAAGCGGCCCTACGTGGTGTGGAACCTGTTCGCCACCGCGGAGTTTTCCCTGGAGCCGCTGACCCACTGCTTCCCCATCGCCGGCTGCGTGGCCTACCGCGGCTACTTCGACGAGCAGCGCGCCCGCGGCGCCGCCGCGCTGCTGCGTGTGCAGGGCCTGGACACCGAGGTGTCCGGGGTCGAGGCCTATTCCACCCTCGGCTGGTTCGACGATCCGCTGCTGAACAGCATGCTGACCTGGAGCGACGCGCGGCTGGCGGGGCTGATCTTCCACGAGCTGGCCCACCAGCGCCTGTACCTGCCTGGCGACACCGCGTTCAACGAATCCTTCGCCCGCTTCGTCGAGGAGGAGGGCCTGCGCCAGTGGCGCCACGCGCGCGGCCTGCCGCCACCACCATTGCATCTGGCGCGCCAGCGCGAGCAGTTCGTCGAGCTGGTGCTGGGCAGCCGCCAGCGCCTGGAAACGCTGTACGCCCAGCCGCTGCCGGTGGCGGTGATGCGCGCCGCCAAGCAGGCCGAGTTCCAGCGTCTGCGCCGCGACTACCAGGCCCTGCGCGACGGACCCTGGCACGGTGACGGGCGTTTCGACGGCTGGTTCGCCCGTCCGCTGAACAATGCCCGCCTGCTGCCGTTCGGCCTCTACGAGCAGTGGGTGCCGGCCTTCGCCGCGCTGTTCGCCGAGGCCGGCCGCGACTGGGCGCGCTTCTATGCGCGGGTGGGCGAGCTGGCCCGCCTGTCGGAGGAGCAGCGCCGTCAGGCACTGGCCGCGTTGCAGCCGCGCGGCTGATTTGCCGGCTGGGCGCACCTTGACTAGCGTTCAGGAGACCCCCTGCGCACCAAGGAGCGCCGTCATGTCGGATCACCACGTCTACAAGAAGATCGAGCTGGTCGGCTCCTCGCGCACCAGCATCGAGGACGCGATCAACAACGCCCTGGCCGAAGCAGCCAAGACCGTGCACAACCTGGACTGGTTCGAGGTGGTGGAAACCCGCGGGCATATCGCCAACGGCAAGGTCGGCCACTGGCAGGTGACGGTGAAGATCGGCTTCCGCATCGTCGGCAGTTGAGCCGAGGCGATCGCGGGCAACTCGTGCCCGTCGATCGCCTCTAGGCAGACCAGCGTCCCTGCCACGCCGGCGCCAGTGACGCCGGTCATCCGCAGGCTCAGCCCTGCAGCGGCACCCGCCGCGGCGCGATCATGTTTTCCGGACGGAGGATGTCGGCCAGCAGGTCCTCGTCGAGCAGACCCTCCTCGCGCACCAGCTCTAGCACGCCGCGGCCGCTGTCCAGCGCCAGCTTGGCGATGCGCGTGGCGTTCTCGTAGCCGATGTAGGGGTTGAGCGCAGTGACCAGGCCGATGGACTGCTCGACCAGCTGGCGGCAGCGCTCGACGTTGGCGGTGATGCCCACCACGCAGTGCTCGCGCAGCATGTCCATGGCGCGCTGCAGCAGGCGGATCGAGTCGAGCGTCTTGTAGGCGATCAGCGGCTCCATGACGTTGAGCTGCAGCTGGCCGGCCTCAGCCGCCATGGTCACCGCCAGGTCGTTGCCGATCACGGTGAAGGCCACCTGGTTGACCGCCTCGGGGATCACCGGATTGACCTTGCCCGGCATGATCGAGCTGCCCGGCTGGCGCGCCGGCAGGTTGATCTCGTTGATCCCGGTGCGCGGGCCGCTGGACAGCAGGCGCAGGTCGTTGCAGATCTTCGACAGCTTGACCGCGGTGCGCTTGAGCATGCCGGAGAGCAGCACGAAGGCGCCCATGTCGTAGGTGGCCTCGATCAGGTCGGCCGCCGGCACCAGCGGCTGGCCGCTGATCGCCGCCAGGCGGGTCACCGCCAGCTGCTGGTAGCGCGGGTCGGCGTTGATCCCGGTGCCGATCGCGGTGCCGCCGAGGTTGACCTCGGTGAGCAGCTCCGGCACCAGGCGCTTGAGGCGATCCAGGTCCTCGCCGAGGGTGGTGGCGAAGGCGCGGAACTCCTGGCCGAGGGTCATCGGCACGGCATCCTGCAGCTGGGTGCGGCCCATCTTCAGCACCTCAGCGAACTCCTCGCCCTTGGCGGCGAAGGCCTGGATCAGGCTGTCGAGGCTGGCCAGCAGGGCGTCGTGACCGAGCAGCAGGCCCAGGCGGATGGCGGTCGGATAGGCGTCGTTGGTCGACTGCGCCATGTTCACGTCGTTGTTCGGGTGCAGGTACTGGTACTCGCCCTTGGCGTGGCCCATCGCCTCCAGCGCCAGGTTGGCGATCACCTCGTTGGCATTCATGTTGGTCGAGGTGCCAGCGCCGCCCTGGATCATGTCGACCACGAACTGCTCGTGGAACTCGCCGCGGATCAGTCGCGCGCAGGCCTGGCTGATCACCGCGTGCTTGGCCTCGCTGAGGTGGCCCAGCTCGAGGTTGGCGTCGGCGGCGGCCTGCTTGACCAGGGCCAGGGCGACCACCAGTTTCGGGTAGTGCGCCAGCGGCACGCCGGACAGGCGGAAGTTGTGCACCGCACGCAGGGTCTGGATGCCGTAGTAGGCATCGGCGGGGACTTCGAGGGTGCCGAGCAAATCTTTTTCGATGCGGAAGGATGCAGCAGCGGACATGATGGCGTGAGGTTCCGAAGGAATGGCGGCAAGCACCGCGACGCCCATAGATTAAGGGCTGCGGCGGATCGGCGGCCAATGCTGTTGCTTGCTGGGCCATGCCGAATCGGCATAATGAGACGGTAACGGCGGCTTGACGCCGGGTGTCCGGCAGCGGCCGGCGGAGGCGCGATGAACCTGGAAAGCAAATGGCTGGAAGACTTCGTCGCCCTGGCCGCCACCCGCAGCTTTTCCCAGGCGGCGCAAAAGCGCTTCGTCACCCAGCCGGCGTTCAGCCGGCGCATCCGCACGCTGGAGGAGGCCCTCGGCCTGACCCTGGTCAACCGCGCGCGCACCCCGGTGGAGCTGACCGAGGCCGGCCAGCTGTTCCTGGTCACCGCGCGCAGCGTGGTCGAGCAGCTCGGCGAGGCGGTGCGCCACCTGCACAACCTCGAAGGCGAACAGGGCGAGGTACTGCAGTTTGCCGCCGCCCACTCGCTGACCCTCGGCTTCTTCCCGGCATGGATCGCCGGCCTGCGCCGCGCCGGCCTACCGATCAAGAGCCGCCTGGTGGCAACCAACGTCGGCGAGGCGGTGCACGCCCTGCGCGACGGCACCTGCGACCTGATCCTCGCCTACTACGACCCGGACGCCGCGCTGCAGCTCGACCCCGAGCTGTTCCCCTCGCTGCACCTGGGCGACACCGCGATGCTGCCGGTATGCGCGGTGGATGCCGCCGGCCAGCCGCTGTTCGATCTCGACAGCGGCCAGAACGTGCCATTGCTGGCCTACAGCGCCGGCGCCTTCCTCGGTCGCTCGGTCAACCTGCTGCTGCGCCAGCGCGGCCTGCGCGCCACCACGGTATACGAGACGGCGATGGCCGACAGCCTGAAAAGCATGGCCCTGCAGGGCCTCGGCGTGGCCTGGGTGCCGCGCCTGTCGGTGACCGCCGAGCTGGCGCGCGGCGAGCTGGTGGTGTGCGGCGGCGAGCACTGGCAGGTGCCGCTGGAAATCCGCCTGCACCGCTGCGCGCTGCTGCACAAGCCGGCGGTGAGGAGGTTGTGGAAGGTGTTGGAGGAAGGGGCTGGGGTTCTTGCTGGCGCCGGGAGCGATGCCGGCCCGGTCCGGCAGGGCGGGTAACTCGCGCAGCGATTAGCCACCGCTGGCATCGGTAGACAAGGCTGCGCCGTTGTCTACCCTACTTGCTTCGTTATATACATCAGGATGAGGTTCGACAGGGATGCTCTTCAAGAAATTACTGCTTGTTTCTATTTCGCTGCTGGTGGCTTTTGTTGCCTATGCAAACCTGAAAGTGATCCGGTATCAGGATTTTTCCGGCAATGTGGTAGGTGAGCTTCCCACAGAAAAAGCGTGCTTGGTGCTTGGAACTTCCAAATATCTGAAAAGTGGCGGCGAGAACCTGTTCTACAAGTTCAGGATCGAGGCTGCAAGGCAGGTGTATTCGGCAGGCAAGTGCTCCAGAATCGTCGTCTCTGGAGACAATCGACATCATGACTACAACGAACCTGAAGAGATGAGGAAAAGCCTGGTGGAACAGGGGGTTCCAGTAGCCGACATTTATTGTGACTATGCTGGAGGTAGAACCTTGGACTCGGTAGTGAGATTCAAGCATGTCTTTGGCCAAGCTTCAGGCATCGTGATTTCTCAGGAGTTCCACAATGCGAGGGCCATCTACATAGGCAAGGCCAATGGTGTCAATCTCACAGGCTTCAATGCCAGGGAAGTGGGTGCTTACAGTGGATTGCGCACAAAGGTGCGAGAGGTATTTTCAAGAGTCAGGGCAGTAGTTGATGTAGAGGTCCTTCATTCGGAGCCGAGACATTATGGGGAGCCAATACAGCTATGAGTGCGTTTCTCAAGTCCAGTATGGGTTTTTCCCACAGCGGCAAGTAGGGCCACCCCCACCCCCCATATCGACGGCCGCAGCTTGTACCTATCCCCCGGATGAATCAGCCGCGCGTAGCTGATCAGGTTCTCCCCCGATCAGGTGCGGCGGATCATCGACAGCGGTGTCGATGCCCAGCGGCGGTCGACTGGTCGGCCAGCACCTCGTGGGGAGGGGGCGGAAGCAGCCGGTGGTCAGGCAGTCTTTTATGGTGCGCACGGCGCACCGGGCCATGGCTTCCCTCCAGGCGAAGGTGGCGACCGTCGCCCATGCATTCATGCCGCTCAGCCCAGGCTGGGCAGCAACCCCGCCGGCAACAGCCCGGACAGGCAGCGTTCGCGCAGCAGCGCATCGGCGGCTTCGATGTCGGGGGCGAAGAAGCGGTCGTGGGCGTAGAACGGCACCCGCTCGCGCAGCAGGCGGCGCGCGCGTTCCAGCGGCGGCGAGCTGTGCAGGCCGCGGCGAAAATCCAGGCCCTGGCAGGCGGCCAGCCATTCGACGGCGAGGATGCCGCGCACGTTGGCGGCCATCTCCCACAGGCGCATGCCGGCGTTGGGCGCCATCGACACGTGGTCTTCCTGGTTGGCCGAGGTCGGCAGGCTGTCGACGCTGTGCGGGTGGGCGAGGGCCTTGTTGGCGCTGGCCAGCGCCGCGGCGCTGACCTGGGCGATCATGAAGCCGGAGTTGACCCCGCCGCTGTCGACCAGGAACGCCGGCAGCTGCGACAGGTTGTGGTCGATCAGCAGGGCGATGCGCCGCTCGGCCAGCGCGCCGATCTCGGCGATGGCCAGCGCCAGGTTGTCGGCGGCCATGGCCACCGGCTCGGCGTGGAAGTTGCCGCCGGAGAGCACCGCGTCGTCGGCGGCGAACACCAGCGGGTTGTCCGACACCGCGTTGGCCTCCGTCGCCAGCACCTCGGCGGCCTGGCGCAGCTGGGTCAGGCAGGCGCCCATCACCTGCGGCTGGCAGCGCAGCGAGTAGGGGTCCTGCACCTTGCCGCAGGCGGCGTGGGAGGCGGCGATCGCGCTGCCGGCGCCGAGCAGGTGGCGGTAGGCGGTGGCCATGTCGATCTGCCCGCGCTGGCCGCGCACGGCGTGGATGCGCGCATCGAAGGGCACCCGCGAGCCGAGCGCGGCCTCGACGCTGAGGCTGCCGCACACGGTGGCGGCGGCCAGCAGGTCCTCGGCCTCGAACAGGCCGCGCAGGGCGTAGGCGCTGGACACCTGGGTGCCGTTGAGCAGGGCCAGGCCCTCCTTGGCGACCAGGGTCAGCGGCTCGAGACC
>DATCUN010000104.1:0-3884 GCA_036561825.1 Pseudomonas sp. | reverse complement strand
CGCCGATCAGGGCCAGGCGGCAGCCGCGGGCCATCACGTCGAGGCCGCGGGCGAAGCCCTCCAGCCAGGCCGGATCGGCGGCGGGCAGGGTCAGCGCCAGGGTGAAGCCGAGCGGCGCCGCGCCCATCGCCGCCAGGTCACTGGCCGCGGCGGCCAGCACGCGCTGGGCGAGCAGGAAGGAGTCGTGGGAATGCGGGAAGTGCACCCCGGCGACCTGGGTGTCGGTCGACACCGCCAGTTGTTCGCCGGGCAGCAGTTGCAGCAGCGCACAGTCGTCACCGATGCCGCGGGCCACGCCGCAAGCCGGCGTGGCGCAGACGGCCGCGGCGAAGTACTGACGGATCAGCTCGAATTCGCCGAGACCGGCCATCGCGCGGGGATCAGCTGCGCTTGTTGCGTACTTCGGCGCCGCGCAGGCGCGGGGCCAGCTTGTCCAGCACGCCGTTGACGAACTTGTGGCCGTCGGTGGCGCCGTAGACCTTGGCCAGCTCGATGCCTTCGTTGATCACCACACGATAGGGTACGTCGGCGCGGTTGAGCAGCTCGTAGGTCGACAGGCGCAGGATCGCCAGCTCGACCGGATCGAGTTCTTCCACCGGGCGGTCGAGACAGGGCCCGAAGGCGGCATCCAGCTCCTGCTTCAGGCGCGGTACGCCGTGCAGGATCTCGCGGAAGTAGGCGCCGTCGACATCGCTGAAGTCGTTGTCGACGCGGAACTGCGCTTCGATCTCGTTGATCGACTGACCGGCCAGCTGCCACGAGTAGAGGGCCTGCACTGCCAGGCTGCGGGCCTTCTGGCGCATGGCGATCTTGTTCGGTCGGGCTGCCTTGGGCGCCGGAGTGCCGCTATCGTGCTCGCTCACTTGGCCTCCAACTGCGCCAGCAGGCTGACCATTTCCAGGGCGGACAGGGCGGCTTCGGCGCCCTTGTTGCCGGCCTTGGTGCCGGAGCGCTCGATGGCCTGCTCGATGGAGTCGACGGTCAGCACGCCGAAGGCGACCGGCACGCCGAACTGCAGGGACACCTGGGCCAGGCCCTTGGTGCACTCGCCGGCGACGTATTCGAAGTGCGGAGTACCGCCGCGGATCACCGCGCCAAGGGCGATGATGGCGTCGAATTCGCCGCGCTGGGCGACTTTCTGGGCAACCAGCGGAATCTCGAAGGCGCCCGGGGCGCGGATGATGGTCAGCTCGCTCTCGCTGACGCCGTGGCGCACCAGGGCGTCGATGGCGCCCTGTACCAGGCTTTCGACGACGAAGCTGTTGAAGCGGCCAACCACCAGGGCGTAACGGCCTTTGGGGGCGATGAAGGTACCTTCGATGGTCTTCAGGGTCATGACGGATTCCAGATAAAGAGCCGGGGCGCCAGTGCGCCCCGAGGTGTTATTCACAGATAGCGTTATTCGCAGGTGACGTATTCTACAACTTCCAGATCGAAGCCGGATATCGCGTTGAACCTGACCGGCGAGCTGAGCAGGCGCATCTTGCGCACACCCAGATCGCGGAGGATCTGCGAGCCGGCACCGACGGTGCTGTAGGTGGTCGGCTCGGCCGGCTTGGCACCGCCGAGCTGCTCCTCGAGCAGGGCCAGCAGCTCGTTGCCGCTCATCGCATGGTTGAGCAGCAGGACTACGCCGCTGCCCTGCTCGGCCACCTTGAGCATCGCCTCGCGCAGGCTCCAGCGCCCCGGGCGCTTGACGCTGAGCAGGTCGCGCAGCGGGTCCATGTTGTGCACGCGCACCAGGGTCGGCTCGTCGGCCTTGATCTCGCCCTTGATCAGCGCCAGGTGCACCTGGCCCTCGACCGCGTCGCGGTAGGTAAACAGCTTGAACTGGCCCAGCTCGCTGTCCAGCTGGCGCTCGGAGACGCGCTCGACGGTGCGCTCGTGGACCAGGCGGTAGTGGATCAGGTCGGCGATGGTGCCGATCTTGATGCCATGCTCTTCGGCGAACTGTTCCAGCTCCGGGCGACGGGCCATGCTGCCGTCGTCGTTCATGATCTCGCAGATCACCCCGCTGGCCTGGAAGCCGGCCATGCGCGCCAGGTCGCAGGCCGCCTCGGTGTGTCCGGCACGCGCCAGCACGCCGCCGGGCTGGGCCATCAGCGGGAAGATGTGGCCCGGGCTGACGATGTCCTCGGCCTTGGCCTCCAGCGCCGCGGCGGCCTGTACGGTGCGCGCGCGGTCGGCGGCGGAGATGCCGGTGGTCACCCCCTCGGCCGCCTCGATGGAGACGGTGAACTTGGTGCCGAAGCCGGAGCCGTTGCGCTGCACCATCAGCGGCAGGCCGAGGCGCTCGCAGCGCGCGCGGTCCATCGGCATGCAGATCAGGCCGCGCGCATGCTTGGCCATGAAGTTGATGTCCTCGGCGCGCACGCACTCGGCGGCCATGATCAGGTCGCCTTCGTTCTCGCGATCCTCGTCATCCATGAGAATGACCATCTTGCCCTGGCGAATGTCCTCGACCAGCTCGGCAATCTTGTTGAGCGCCACAGGCACCCCCTTGTGAATTCGTGATGGAAAAGCGGCTCAGCCCTTGAGGAAGCCGTGTTCGGCGAGGAACGCCTCGCTGATGCCGTGACCGGCCGGCTCGGCAGCCTTGTCGCCAAGCAACAGGCGCTCCAGGTAGCGCGCCAGCAGGTCGACCTCGAGGTTGACCCGGCGGCCGCTGCGGTAGTCGGCCATGATGGTTTCCTGCAGGGTGTGCGGGACGATGGTCAGCTCGAAATCGGCGCCATCCACCGCGTTCACCGTCAGGCTGACGCCATCGACGGTGATCGAGCCCTTGAGAGCAATGTACTTGGCCAGTTCGCGCGGTGCACGCACGCGAAACTGGATGGCGCGGGCATTGTCGGCGCGCGAGACGATCTCGCCGACGCCGTCGACGTGGCCGCTGACCAGGTGGCCGCCGAGGCGGGTGGTCGGCGTCAGCGCCTTCTCCAGGTTGACCGGGCTGCCGACCTTGAGGTCGCCGAAGGCGGTGCGGGTCAGGGTCTCGCGGCTGACGTCGGCCCAGAAACCGTCGCCCGGCAGCTCCACCGCGGTCAGGCAGGTGCCGTTAACGGCGATGCTGTCGCCGAGCTTGACGTCGCCGAGGTCGAGCTTGCCGGTGGCGACGTAGACGCGCACGTCACCGCCCTTGGGGGTCATGGCGCGAATGCTGCCGATGGCTTCGATGATTCCGGTAAACATCAGGCCTCCCGCAGCGCGAAGAGGGTATTCACTTGCATGGTCGAACTCCTGTTTTGGATAAAACAGGGCGTTGGATCGAAGGGGATTTCGCGGGCACGGATGGGCCGCCCCGAGGAAGGAATCCCGCTCTCTCTCATCCGGACTGTAACCGTCGGCCCCGGAATCGCACCGGATCTGCTGACCTTGCCGCCCAAGGTGGCAAGCGCTCGCGGGCTGGGCGCAGGCTGCGCCATCACCGCCGGTGGGGAATTGCACCCCGCCCTGAGAACGTCGCGGCCGTTGGCGACCGCGTGGGACTTTGTACCATATTTTGCGCGGATGGCGCTTGGTGCGCACGGCGCACCCTACCCGCAGGGCGCCCCACGCGTAGGGTGCGCCACGCGCACCGCCCGTGGCCCTACGTCGGTACCGCGATGATCTGCCAGTCGCGACCGACCGCGCGGATCTCGCGGATCGCCAGCTGCGGCGCCTCGGCCATGCGCTGCAGTGGCCAGTCGAGCAGCGGCCGGGCGCTGGAGCCGAGCAACTGCGGCGCCATGAAGATCCGGTATTCGTCCACCAGCCCCTCGCGGGCGAAGGCGCCAGCCAGGCGCGGGCCTGCCTCCACCAGCACCTCGTTGGCACCGCCGCCAGCGAGCTCGAGGAGCAGGCGGCGCAGGTCGACATGCCCGTCGCCGCGCGGCAGACACAGCAAC
>DATCUN010000103.1:0-4224 GCA_036561825.1 Pseudomonas sp. | reverse complement strand
TCAACCGAGGCCGCGAATTCTACAGCAGCCTTACAACCTGTCAAGCGTTTCGTGAAAATTTCTTTTCGTTTCAACCACTTGCGCTAGCTTCAACCCGGAGGCCGCCGCAGCGAGGTGGCGAATAATACAGCCTTTAAAAACGCTGTCAACACCCTCTCACAAACATCGCCATTCAGGCTTGGCTTGCCCCCTCGAACCAGGCCAGCTTGTCCCGCAACCGGACCACCTCTCCTACTATCACCAGTGTCGGCGCATGCACTTCGTGCTGAGCCACCAGCTGCGGCAGATCCGCCAGAGTACCAGTGAACACTCGCTGGCTGGGCGTGGTTCCCTGCTGCACCAGCGCTGCCGGCATATCCGCCGCACAGCCGTGACGGATCAACTGCTCACAGATCACCGGCAGGCCAACCAGCCCCATGTAGAACACCAGGGTCTGCCCCGGCGCAACAAGATCACCCCATGGCAGGTTGCAGCTATTGTCCTTCAGGTGTCCGGTCACGAAGCGCACCGATTGCGCGTAATCGCGGTGGGTCAAAGGAATGCCCGCATAGGCCGAGCAACCGGAGGCGGCGGTAATGCCGGGCACCACCTGGAAGGGGATGCCTTCCGCAGCCAACTCCTCGATCTCCTCGCCACCACGACCGAAGATGAACGGGTCGCCGCCCTTCAGGCGCAGCACCCGCTTGCCCTGCTTGGCCAGCACCACCAATTGCTGGTTGATCTGTTCTTGCGGCAAGGCATGTTCGCTGCGGCGCTTGCCGACATAGATGCGCTCGGCATCGCGCCGGCACATGTCGACGAT
The DNA here is from genome assembly GCA_036561825.1 of Pseudomonas sp. Taxonomy (GTDB): domain Bacteria; phylum Pseudomonadota; class Gammaproteobacteria; order Pseudomonadales; family Pseudomonadaceae; genus Geopseudomonas. The sequence continues at coordinate 3,422 of DATCUN010000103.1, read as the reverse complement.
CGCCGGGGCAACCAGTCGGTCATAAAGCACCACGTCAGCCTGCTGCATCAGGCGCAAGGCCCGAAAAGTGAGCAGATCCGGATCGCCCGGGCCCGCACCAACCAGATAAACCTCGCCCAGCTCTCGCTCACGGCTACCTGCCAGCTTGTCGGCCAACAAGCGCTCAGCTTCCGCCTCGCGACCCGCCAACACTTGCTCCGCGACCGGCCCCTGGAAAACCTCTTCCCAGAACACCCGGCGCTGCTGCACATCAGCGAAGCGCTGCTTTACCGCCCCACGGAACTTCTGTGCCAACCCAGCCAGGCGACCGTAAGCCGACGGAATCAACGTCTCCAGGCGGGCACGCATCAGACGGGTCAACACCGGCGCATCGCCACCGCTGGAAACCGCCACCATCAGCGGCGAGCGGTCGACGATGGCTGGAAAAATCACACTGCAGAGCTCCGGCGCATCCACCACATTGACCGGCAGATTGCGGGCATAGGCATCGCCGGACACCCGGGCATTGAGCTGATCGTCATCGGTAGCTGCAATCACCAGCACGCAGCCGTACAGATCCGCCTCCCGATAGCCGCGCAAGATCAGCTCGCCGCCGCCCTGTTCCACCAGGCTGCGCAGGCCGGGCTCGATCCTGGGCGCCACCACCCGAAGCGTGGCACCCGCCTCGGCCAGCAACCGCGCCTTGCGTAAAGCGATCTCACCTCCGCCGACCACCAACACCCGGCGGCCACGCAGATTGTGGAAGAGCGGAAGAAAGTCCATCGCAAGCCTCTGACAGTCGCCACGTTGCTTGTGGCAGGGTGACGGGGCAACCGTCATCGCGCGGAGAGGGCCTGCCGGCGACAAGCCCTCGGTGGATTGCCGGCCCAGTCAGCCGATAATCTCGAGCCCACCCATATACGGCTTGAGCACCTCTGGCACACGAATGGAGCCATCAGCCTGCTGATAGTTTTCCAGTACCGCCACCAGAGTACGGCCGACCGCCAAGCCGGAACCGTTCAGGGTGTGCACCAGCTCCGGCTTGCCGGTTTCCGGATTGCGCCAGCGCGCCTGCATGCGACGCGCCTGGAAGTCGCCGCAGTTGGAGCAGGAGGAAATCTCGCGGTACTTGTCCTGGCTCGGCACCCAGACCTCCAGGTCATAGGTCTTGGTCGCACCGAAGCCCATGTCGCCAGTGCACAGCGCCAGCTTGCGATACGGCAGCTCGAGCAGCTGCAGCACCTTTTCGGCATGGCCGGTCAGCTCCTCGAGGGCCTCGAAGGACTTCGCCGGCTCGACGATCTGCACCATTTCGACCTTGTCGAACTGGTGCTGGCGGATCATGCCGCGGGTGTCGCGACCAGAAGCCCCGGCTTCGCTGCGGAAGCATGGGGTGTGGGCGACGAATTTCAGCGGCAGCTGCTTGGCCTCGAGGATCTCGCCGGAGACGATGTTGGTCAGCGACACTTCCGCAGTGGGGATCAGGTAGAAGTCTGCTTCACCTTCCCGGCTGATCTTGAACAGATCTTCCTCGAACTTCGGCAGCTGACCAGTACCCAGCAGCGCCGGCGCCTGGACCAGATAAGGCGTATAGGCCTCCTCGTAACCGTGCTCACCGACGTGCAGGTTGAGCATGAACTGCGCCAGGGCGCGATGCAAACGGGCGATCGGGCCGCGCATCAGCGCGAAACGCGCGCCGGAGAGCTTGGCCGCGGTCTCGAAGTCGAGCCAGCCGTGCTGTTCGCCAAGAGCGACGTGGTCCTTGATCTCGAAGTCGAACTCGCGCGGGACTCCCCAGCGGCTCACCTCGACGTTCTCCTCCTCACTGCCGCCGACCGGCACCGACTCATGCGGTAGATTCGGAATGGTCAGCAGCAACGCATCCAACTCGGCCTGGATCGTCTCCAGCTCCTGCTTGCCCGCCGCCAGCTCGCCACCCATGCGCTCGACATCGGCCATCAAGGGCGCGATGTCTTCGCCACGCTGCTTGGCCTGGCCGATGCTCTTGGAGCGGGAATTACGCTCGGCTTGCAGCTGCTCGGTGCGGGTCTGGGTTTCCTTGCGCCGGCTTTCCAGCGCCTCGAGACGCGCCACATCCAGTTGAAAACCGCGGGTAGCCAGACGCTGCGCCACTTCCTGCGGTTGGCCACGAACCAGTTTGGAGTCGAGCATGGAGAATTCTCGTCAATCAGAGTTTGGTTAAAGACAGCCCCGCCCAAGTCGCAAGCAAGCCGCCCAGCACACTGGCAGTCGCATAGATGAGCGCCAGCGGTGCTTGGCCGCTTTCCAGCAGGCGTAGCGTGTCGAGGGAGAAGGATGAAAAGGTGGTCAGGCCACCGAGAAAGCCGACGATCAGCCCGGCGCGCAGCAACAGCGGCACTTCCGGACGAATCAAAAACATGCCGTAGAGATAACCGATCAGCAGGCAACCGACAAGATTTACCGCCAGGGTGGCGGTATAGAAATGCTGTGGCCAGTGGGCGCTGATCCAGTTGCTGGTGACAAAACGCAGCAAGGTACCCGCCGCGCCGCCCATGGCAACGGCGACAAACAGGGCGATCATGACTTTCTCCGCCGCCGCGGGCTGTTGCGATCAAGAGCAGCCAGATGCTCGAGCTTTTCGCGGATCTTCAGCTCCAGCCCCCGCGGCACCGGCTGGTAGTAGCGCTGCGGCTCCAGCCCCTCGGGGAAGTAATCCTCCCCAGCCGCGTAGGCCTCCGGCTCGTCGTGGGCATAGCGGTATTCGTCGCCGTAGCCCAGCGTCTTCATCAGCTTGGTCGGCGCGTTACGCAGGTGCAGCGGCACCTCCAGCGACCCATGGGCCCCGGCATCGCGCATCGCCGCTTTGAAGCCCATGTACACCGCATTGCTCTTCGGCGCGCAGGCCAGATAAACGATCGCCTGCGCGATCGCCAGCTCGCCCTCGGGACTGCCGAGACGCTCCTGCACCTCCCACGCGGCCAGACACAGGTTGAGCGCCCGCGGGTCGGCGTTGCCGATATCCTCGCTGGCCATGCGCACTACGCGGCGGGCGAGGTACAGCGGGTCACAGCCGCCGTCGAGCATGCGCGCGAACCAGTACAGGGCGGCATCCGGATTGGAGCCACGCACCGACTTGTGCAGCGCGCTGATCTGGTCGTAGAAGGCCTCGCCTCCCTTGTCGAAGCGCCGGCGGCTGTCGCCCAGCAGGTTCTCTAGCAGACTGACACCGATTTCTTCGCCGTCCTCCACCAGATCGGCGGCATTCTCCAGAAAATTGAGCAGCCGCCGGCCATCACCGTCGGCTGCCGCCAGCAGCAGACTGCTGGCCTCCTCGCTGATGGTCAGACGCCGCTTGCCCAGCCCGCGCTCTTCGCTCAGGGCTCGCGCCAGCAACTGGCGCAGCGCCGCCTCATCGAGGCTCTTCAGCACATAGACCCGCGCCCTTGAGAGCAGCGCATTGT
>DATCUN010000102.1:0-6537 GCA_036561825.1 Pseudomonas sp. | reverse complement strand
GAATCGGTGGATGGAGCTCGCTCGCAGTCTAGACGGAGACTGGGTAAGTGAGGCCGGGAAGCAGGGATACGCCAACGGCATAGGGTTGCTCAAAGAGGCTCGCCAGATGGTCGAAAAGTACAACTCCGTCACACCGGCCAGCCCCCGGTGATGAAGTACAACCGTCAACTGATGCAGGCGATCATGTGGGATCGCCTGAACATCGCCGACATCGTCGGCGTGCAGGTGAATCGGCCTCGACGAGGCGCCCAAGTGCTACGGCGAATTCGACGCGTCGATCCACCAGCAACTGGTTGAACACCACCAGCAGCTTCAACTCCAGATCACGCAGTTCCATGGAACCTCGCTTGGGTCATCGCCAAAGCTCCGCCGGGTCGGCAGGAACATTCACAACTCTAATAGTCTGTATGGTGTTTGGTGTATTTATCAATAGTGCTGGCTTCGCCATGATCGGTCATACCCAAACAACAAAACCATCACGGGTACCAGCATGAACAACAAACCTGCCTTGCCCATCGGCATCATCGGCGTCAGCCTGCCACTGGATCTGTGCCGCCATTCCCATCGCCAGGTACAGCTGTTCGAGTCCGCGCCGGCGTTCGGCGAGGTGGGTGCCGGCGTGTCCTTCGGCCCCAACGCGATGAGCGCCATCGCCGGCCTGGGTCTAGGCGATGCCTATCTGCAGGTCGCCGACCGTACGCCGGAGCCTTGGCAGGACGTGTGACGCCGGCCGTCATCGACCCGCACCGCATCTTCAGCGCCGCTTGAGCAAGTGCTTCGATCCATTTCTTGTAACGAGTTCAGTTGCGCGCCATTCAAGAGCTGTGAGAGGTGCGCACAAACGCCGGGATTATGGATGAACAGTATTTTCGAGATTAACGAGCAATGCAGTGGTATCCGCTTTCCGTGCCCAGGTGATCATTCTGTGTTGCATGCCATGGAGCGAAGAGGGCGGCGTTGTCTGCCGGTTGGCTGACGTAGCGGCGGTTGCGGCCTGTGCAAAGTGCGCGTGTTGCACGGTGAATATCACTGCGAGCCAATGAGCAGCCGCCATGCCCCGGCCGCTGCGCACGCTGCCGGGGGAGGTGCTGGCCTGCCGGCTGTATCCGCTGAGCGACCTCACGATTGAGGGCCGCGCCCCTAAACAGCCAACCAGTTTTTAAACAACAACGATAAATACAAGAGGTGCCGAAATGAAAAAAGGCGTGATGCGTCCCGGTCACATCCAGCTGCGCGTACTGGACATGGCCAAGGCCCTGGAACACTACGTCGAGCTGCTCGGCCTGATCGAGGTCGACCGCGACGACAAGGGCCGCGTTTACCTCAAGGGCTGGACCGAAGTCGACAAGTTCTCCGTGGTGCTGCGCGAGGCCGATGAGGCAGGCATGGACTTCATGGGTTTCAAGGTGATCAACGAAGCCGCCCTCGGCCAGTTGACCGAGGATCTCGTGGCCTTCGGTTGCGCCGTGGAGAGCATCCCCGCCGACGAGCTCAAGGGCTGCGGCCGGCGCATCCGCTTCAGCGCGCCCTCCGGCCACTGCTTCGAGCTGTTCGCCGAGAAGCAGCAGACCGGCAAGTGGGGCATCGCCGAGATCAACCCGGAAGCCTGGCCGCGTGGCCTCAAGGGTATCAAGGCGACCCGCTTCGACCACGCCCTGCTGTATGGCGACGAGCTGGCGGAAACCCTGCGCCTGTTCACCGAGGTGCTCGGCTTCGATCTGGCCGAGCAGGTGCTCGACCCCGAAGGCACCCGCGTCGCCCAGTTCCTCACCTGCAGCATGAAGGCCCACGACGTGGCGTTCATCCAGCACGCCGAGAAGGGCAAGTTCCACCACGCCTCGTTCTTCCTCGAGACCTGGGACGATGTGCTGCGCGCCGCCGACCTGATCAGCATGACCGACACCTCGATCGACATCGGCCCGACCCGCCACGGCCTGACCCACGGCAAGACCATCTACTTCTTCGACCCGTCCGGCAACCGCAACGAGGTGTTCTGCGGTGGTGACTACCACTATCCGGACCACCCGCCGGTGACCTGGAACGCCGCCGACCTGGGCAAGGCGATCTTCTACCACGACCGCCAGCTCAACGAGCGCTTCCTCACCGTCCTGACCTGATTGCCTTCGACAAGAGCGTGCCCATGAAAGAAATCAAACACTTCATCAACGGCGAATACGTCGGCTCGGTCAGCGGCAAGCTGTTCGACAACGTCAACCCGGCCAACGGCCAGGTGATCGCCAAGATCCACGAAGCCGGCGAGGCCGAGGTCGACGCCGCGGTCAAGGCCGCGCGCGCCGCACTGAAGGGCCCGTGGGGCAAGATGACCGTCGCCGAGCGCACCGAGATCCTCCATCGCGTCGCCGCCGGCATCACCGCGCGCTTCGACGAGTTCCTCGAGGCCGAGTGCCTGGATACCGGCAAGCCGAAATCCCTCGCCTCGCACATCGACATCCCGCGCGGCGCGGCCAACTTCTCGGTGTTCGCCGACCTGGTCAAGAACGTGCCCACCGAGGCCTTCGAGATGGCCACCCCGGACGGCACCGGCGCGCTCAACTACGGCGTGCGCCGCCCCAAGGGCGTGATCGGCGTGATCAGCCCGTGGAACCTGCCGCTGCTGCTGATGACCTGGAAGGTCGGCCCGGCGCTGGCCTGCGGCAACACCGTGGTGGTCAAGCCGTCCGAGGAAACCCCTACCACCACCGCCCTCCTCGGTGAGGTGATGAACGCCGCCGGCGTGCCGGCCGGCGTGTACAACGTGGTGCACGGCTTCGGCGGCAACTCGGCCGGTGCCTTCCTCACCGCCCACCCGGACGTCGACGCCATCACCTTCACCGGCGAGACCGGCACCGGCGAGACCATCATGCGCGCCGCTGCCAAGGGCGTGCGCCAGGTCTCCCTGGAGCTGGGCGGCAAGAACGCCGGCATCGTGTTCGCCGACTGCGACATGGACAAGGCCATCGAGGGCACCCTGCGCTCGGCGTTCGCCAACTGCGGCCAGGTGTGCCTGGGCACCGAGCGGGTCTACGTGCAGCGGCCGATCTTCGACGAATTCGTCGCCCGCCTGAAGGCCGGCGCCGAGGCACTGAAGATCGGCGAGCCGAACGACCCGAGCGCCAACTTCGGCTCCCTGGTCAGCCACAAGCACCGCGAGAAGGTGCTCAGCTACTACCAGAAGGCCAAGGACGAGGGCGCCACCATCGTCACCGGCGGCGGCGTGCCGGACATGCCGGCGCACCTGGCCGGCGGCGCCTGGGTGCAGCCGACCATCTGGACCGGCCTGGCCGACGACTCGGCGGTGGTCACCGAGGAAATCTTCGGCCCGTGCTGCCACATCCGTCCGTTCGACAGCGAAGAGGAAGCCATCGAGTTGGCCAACAGCCTGCCCTACGGCCTGGCCTCGGCGATCTGGACCGAGAACAGCTCGCGCGCGCACCGCGTCGCCGGGCAGATCGAGGCGGGCATCGTCTGGGTCAACAGCTGGTTCCTGCGCGACCTGCGCACCGCCTTCGGAGGCGCCAAGCAGTCGGGCATCGGTCGCGAAGGCGGGGTGCACTCGCTGGAGTTCTACACCGAGCTGAAGAACATCTGCGTGAAGCTGTAAGCCAGCCATGAACCACGGCCGCGAGGCGCGGGCGACTCCGTCCCGCCTCGCCGGCCCCGGCCCGCTGGCCTGCCCGCAGTCCGGTGCCAGCGGACCCCGCCACCCATCAGGAACCCTTTGCATGAATATCGAACTGATCAACCAGCTCGGCGACGAGCTCTACCAGGCCATGCTCAGCCGCGAGGCTGTCGCCCCGCTGACCAGCCGTTTCGATCTGACCATCGACGACGCCTACCAGATCTCCCTGCGCATGCTCGAGCGACGCCTGGCCGCCGGCGAGCGCATCATCGGCAAGAAGATCGGCCTGACCAGCAAGGCCGTGCAGACCATGCTCGGCGTCAACCAGCCGGACTTCGGCTACCTGACCGACGCCATGGTGTTCAGCAGCGGCGCGGTGATGCCGATCAGCGACCGCCTGATCCAGCCCAAGGCCGAGGGCGAGATCGCCTTCATCCTCAAGAAGGACCTGATGGGCCCCGGCATCACCAACGCCGACGTGCTGGCCGCTACCGAGTGCGTGATCCCCTGCTTCGAGGTGGTCGACTCGCGCATCCAGGACTGGAAGATCAAGATCCAGGACACCGTCGCCGACAACGCCTCCTGCGGCCTGTTCATCCTCGGCGACCAGGCCGTCTCGCCGCGCCAGGTCGACCTGGTCACCTGCGGCATGGTGGTGGAGAAGAACGGCCAGCAGATCAGCACCGGCGCCGGCGCCGCCGCGCTGGGCTCGCCGGTCAACTGCGTGGCCTGGCTGGCCAACACCCTCGGCCACTTCGGCATCGGCCTGAAGGCCGGCGAAGTGATCCTCTCCGGCTCGCTGGTACCGCTGGAGCCGGTCAAGGCCGGCGACTTCATGCGCGTCGACATCGGCGGCATCGGCAGCGCCAGCGTGCGCTTCGTCTGATCGGGAGCCTGAACATGAGCAAGAAATTCAAGGCCGCGATCATCGGCTCCGGCAACATCGGCACCGACCTGATGATCAAGATCCTCCGTCACGGCCAGCACCTGGAAATGGGCGCCATGGTCGGCATCGACCCGGCCTCCGACGGTCTGGCCCGCGCCGCGCGCATGGGCGTGGCCACCACCCACGAGGGTGTCGAAGGCCTGACCCGCCTGGACGTGTTCAAGGACATCGACTTCGTCTTCGACGCCACCTCGGCCGGTGCGCACGTGAAGAACGACGCCTTCCTGCGCTCGCTCAAGCCCGGCATCCGCCTGATCGACCTGACCCCGGCAGCCATCGGCCCGTACTGCGTGCCGGTGGTCAACCTGGAAGAGCACCTGGATGCGTTGAACGTCAACATGGTCACCTGCGGCGGCCAGGCCACCATCCCGATGGTGGCTGCGGTGTCCCGCGTCGCTAAGGTGCACTACGCCGAGATCGTCGCCTCGATCGCCTCCAAGTCGGCCGGCCCGGGCACCCGCGCCAATATCGACGAGTTCACCGAGACCACCACCCAGGCCATCGAAGTGATCGGCGGCGCCGCCAAGGGCAAGGCGATCATCGTCATGAACCCGGCCGAGCCGCCGCTGATCATGCGCGACACCGTGTTCGTGCTCTCCGAAGCGGTCGACCAGGCCAAGGTCGAGGCCAGCGTCGAGGAAATGGCCCAGGCCGTGCAGGCCTACGTGCCGGGCTACCGCCTCAAGCAGAGGGTGCAGTTCGACGTGATCCCCGAGGACAAGCCGCTGACCATCCCCGGTCACGGCCAGTTCTCCGGCCTGAAGACCTCGGTATTTCTCGAGGTCGAAGGCGCCGCCCACTACCTGCCGGCCTACGCCGGCAACCTCGACATCATGACCTCCGCTGCGCTGGCCACCGCCGAGCGCATGGCGCTGTCGATGCTGAACGCGTAAGGAGACCCGCCATGACCTTCGACCCGAGCAAGAAGCTGTACATCTCCGACGTCACCCTGCGCGACGGCAGCCACGCCGTGCGCCACCAGTACTCGATCCAGAACGTGCAGGACATCGCCCGCGCGCTGGACGAGGCCAAGGTCGACTCCATCGAAGTCACCCACGGCGACGGCCTGCAGGGTTCCTCCTTCAACTACGGCTTCGGCGCCCACACCGACCTGGAGTGGATCGAGGCCGCCGCCGACGTGATCGAGCACGCCAAGATCACCGTGCTGCTGCTGCCCGGCATCGGCACCGTCCATGATCTGAAAGCCGCCTACGACGCCGGCGCCCGTTCGGTGCGCATCGCCACCCATTGCACCGAGGCGGACGTCTCCAAGCAGCACATCGAATACGCCCGTTCGCTCGGCATGGACACCGTCGGCTTCCTGATGATGAGCCACATGATCCCCGCCGAGCAGCTGGCCGCGCAGGGCAAGCTGATGGAAAGCTACGGCGCGCAGTGCATCTACATGGCCGACTCCGGCGGGGCGATGAACATGCAGGACATCCGCGACCGCATGCGCGCGTTCAAGGCCGTGCTGAACCCGGAAACCCAGACCGGCATGCACGCCCACCACAACCTCAGCCTCGGCGTGGCCAACTCGATCACCGCGGTGGAAGAGGGCTGCGACCGCATCGACGCCAGCCTCGCAGGCATGGGCGCCGGCGCCGGCAACGCGCCGCTGGAAGTGTTCATCGCCGCCGCCGAGCGCCTGGGCTGGAACCACGGCACCGACCTGTACCGGCTGATGGACGCCGCCGACGACCTGGTGCGCCCGCTGCAGGACCGCCCGGTGCGCGTCGACCGCGAGACCCTCGGCCTCGGCTACGCCGGCGTGTACTCGAGCTTCCTGCGCCACGCCGAAGTGGCCGCCGAGAAGTACGGTCTGAAGACCCTGGGCGGCCGCAAAAACTGAGTGCAACACCCGACCATTTCGGTAAGGTGTTGCCCCATGTCCTATCACGAACTCAGCGCCACAGAGCGCGTCACGATCCAGATCGGCCTGTGCAATGGCTTCAGCCAGCGCAGGCTTGCC
>DATCUN010000101.1:0-3037 GCA_036561825.1 Pseudomonas sp. | reverse complement strand
ACCACGCAGCGCCAAGGGGCAAGCCCCGCAACAGCCCTGATCCAGCCACACCCGGCGCTGACGCGGGCTACGCGGCCATCAGCCCGCCGCCTGCTCGCGCCAGGTCAGGTACGCGCGCAGGTCGAACTCCAGCTGGTGATAGCCCGGCAGCATGTGCTCGCACAGCTGGTAGAACGCCTTGTTGTGGTCGAACTCGCGCAGATGCGCCAGCTCGTGCACCACGATCATCTGCAGGAACTCCGGCGCCGCCTCGCGAAACAGCGCGGCCACACGGATCTCCTTCTTGGCCTTGAGCTTGCCGCCCTGCACCCGCGAGACCGCGGTATGCAGGCCGAGCGCATTGCGCACCACATCCAGCTTGCTGTCGTAGAGCACCTTGTCGATGCCCGGCGCGTTGCGCAGGTACTGCTGCTTGAGCTCCATGGTGTAGGCGTACAGCGCCTTGTCGCTCTGTACCGTGTGACGCCCCGGATAGCGCTTGTGCAGGTAGTCGCCCAGGCGCTGTTCGGCGAGCAGCCGGCGCACCTGGTCCTGCAGCTGGGAGGGATAGGCGTTGAGGTATTTGAGCGGGGTCATGGGCAGCGGGGCGGCAGGCGAGGAAGCGCTCATTCTACCCGGCCGCGACCGCTTCAGGCGTGCCGCTGGGGACTCTCCGCCGGCATGCCCGGCGTCCGCTGCAGGCGCAGGAAGTGTTCGCCGGCGAACAGCGCGGCGGCGTTCACCGCCGTCATGAACACGCCGATGCCGCGCAGCCCGTGGCCGCCGGTGATGTCGAGAAAACAGAACAGCAGCAACACGGCGCTGCCCAGGCCCTGGACCCAGGACCAGCGCCGGAACCAGGCCGCGCGCCGCGCGAGCACCAGGGCAAAGCTGAACGACGGCGCGAGGAAGATCGCCACCACCAGCAGATGGGAGAACTCCGCGCGCAGGGTGCCACCGCCGAGCAGGATCAGCAGGGCGACCAGCATGACGCCGGCATACAGCCAGTTCAGCCAGCGATAGACCGCGAAGCCGGGTGGCGCGGCGGACGGATCGAGGGGCGCGGGATCGCGCGAGCGCGGCGGGGCATAGGGGTTGAACTCGTCCATGAGTGCAGGTCTGGCAGCGGAACACGGGGCCGACTATAGCGCGCCGGCAGGGCTGCGGCTGCACGCGCAACAACGCAGCGCGGCGCAATAGGCACCCCCGAGGGGTGAAACGTGCTTGAATACAGCAAAACCGACGACAACCGCCAGCGGCGCCACTCAGCGCCGCGGCACATCAGTCCGCCAGCCTGCGCGGCGCGGCTGAGTGCTTGACTCGCGATCCACGCCGGCCGGGCCAGAGCCCCGCCGGCAGTGGAACCGCGCAATTCAAGCCATGGAACTCCAACCAGGAAAAGACGTTATGACCTCCGAAGCAATCGCCCAGCAGCCCCATCAAGAGTTTATGCATCGCGAAAGCGATGGGTGCTCCTGTGCCATTTGCGGCACCACCGCTCGCCCGCTGGCCTTTCATGTCCTGCAACAGTCCTACTCGCGGGACGATGCCGAACCCAAGGGGTTCATGGTGCTGTCCATGTCCGTCGACGCCGTGCACGGGATCTTCCCGGTGTGCGACCGCTGTGCGCCGGCCTGCTCGACCTGTGGCCGTCCGGTCGCCAGCGAGCGCGTGCTCGAGTTCGCCCGGGTCCAGGGCGCCAATCTCGGCGATGGCGCCTGCCAGCAGCACGCCCAGCTCGGTGAACGCCTCAAGGCCGCCTTCAAGCGGACCTTCAAGCTGGGCCGCTTCAAGAACGCCTAGCCCCCAGCCCGCCCCGGCCGCTCGCCGCGAGCGGCTGCCTGCCCGCTCAGGCCCCAGCGCCGCCCTCCGAATCCCCCCCCAGCGCAGCCATGCGCAGGCGCCGCCGAGTTACCCGCCAGAATGCACAAGGCCCGCGCGAGGCGGGCCTTGTGGGATTGCGGCAGGACGCGTTGATCAGTTGACCTTGGCGTTCAGCTCGCCCTTGGCGTAGCGCTGGTACATGCCTTCCAGGGAGATCGGCTTGATCTTCGAGGCATTGCCGGCGGTGCCGAAGGCTTCGTAGCGGGCGATGCAGATGTCGCGCATGGCCACGATGGTCTGGGCGAAGAACTTGCGCGGGTCGAACTCGCTCGGCTGCTCGGCCATCATGCGGCGCATGGCGCCGGTGGAGGCCAGGCGCAGGTCGGTGTCGATGTTGACCTTGCGCACGCCGTGCTTGATGCCCTCGACGATTTCCTCGACCGGCACGCCGTAGGTTTCCTTGATGTCGCCACCGTACTGGTTGATGATCGCCAGCCACTCCTGCGGCACCGAGGAAGAGCCGTGCATCACCAGGTGGGTGTTGGGGATGCGCTTGTGGATTTCCTTGATGCGCTCGATGGCCAGCACGTCGCCGGTCGGCGGCTTGGTGAACTTGTAGGCGCCGTGGCTGGTGCCGATGGCGATGGCCAGGGCGTCGACCTGGGTGGCCTTGACGAAGGCCGCCGCTTCTTCCGGATCGGTGAGCATCTGGCTGTGGTCGAGGGTGCCCTCGGCGCCGACGCCGTCCTCTTCACCGGCCTGGCCGGTTTCCAGGCTGCCCAGGCAGCCCAGCTCGCCTTCCACCGACACGCCGCAGGCGTGGGCCATGGCCACGGTCTGCTGGGTGACGCGCACGTTGTAGTCGTAGTCGGCCGGGGTCTTGCCGTCGGCCATCAGCGAGCCGTCCATCATCACCGAGCTGAAGCCCAGCTGGATCGAGCGCTGGCAGACGTCCGGGCTGGTGCCGTGGTCCTGGTGCATGCACACCGGGATGTGCGGGAATTCTTCGATGGCAGCGAGGATCAGGTGGCGCAGGAAGGGCGCACCGGCGTACTTGCGCGCGCCGGCGGAGGCCTGGACGATCACCGGGGAGTCGGTCTTGTCGGCCGCTTCCATGATGGCGCGCATCTGCTCGAGGTTGTTGACGTTGAAGGCCGGCACGCCGTAGCCGAATTCGGCGGCGTGATCCAGCATCTGGCGCATGCTGATAAGTGCCATCTGTGGTGCTCCCAGT
>DATCUN010000100.1:0-6203 GCA_036561825.1 Pseudomonas sp. | reverse complement strand
AGGCCGCCGAGGATCATCGGCAGGCTGAGGACCTGGCCCATGGTCAGCCAGCCGAAGGCGAGGTAGCCGAGCTGGGCATCCGGCACGCGGACGAATTCGACGATAAAGCGGAACAGGCCGTAACAGGTGGCGAACAGGCCGGACACCGCCATGGTCGGTCGCGGCTTGCGCGAGTACAGCCAGAGGATGGCGAACAGCGCCACGCCCTCCAGCGCGGCCTGGTACAGCTGCGACGGGTGGCGCGCCAGCTGCTGCGGATCGCTCCACGCCGGGAACACCATCGCCCACGGCACATCGCTGGCCTTGCCCCACAGTTCGGCGTTGATGAAGTTGCCGATGCGCCCGGCGCCGAGGCCGATCGGCACCATCGGGGCGATGAAGTCCAGCAGTTCGAACAGGCTCTTGCCGTGGCGCTTGCCGAACCACCACATGGCCAGCATCACGCCGAGGAAGCCGCCGTGGAACGACATGCCGCCTTCCCAGACGCGCAGCAGCCACAGCGGGTCCTGGAGGAACTGCTCGAAGTTGTAGAACACCACGTAGCCGAAGCGGCCGCCGAGAATCACCCCGCAGGCGGCCCAGAACACCAGGTCGGACAGGGTGTCGCGGGTCCAGGTGGCGTCGAAGCGGGCCAGCCGGCGGCTGGCCAGCCACCAGGCGCCGCCGATGCCGATCAGGTACATCAGGCCGTACCAGTGGATCTTCAGCGGGCCGAGGGCGATGGCCACCGGGTCGATCTGCGGGTAAACCAGCATGTCAGGTCCTCAGAGCAGGAAATTCAGGCCCACGCTCAGCAGCAGCAGGGCGAACAGGCGCTTGAGCATGAGCGGTGACAGGCGGTGGGCCAGCTGCGCGCCGAAGCGGGCGAAGAACATCGAGGTGGAGGCGATGCCGACCACCGCCGGCAGGTAGACGAAGCCGATGCTCCACTCCGGCAGCTGCGGCTCGTTGTGGCCCAGCCACATGAAGCTCAGCGCGCTGGCCACGGCGATCGGCAGGCCGCAGGCCGCCGAGGTGGCCACCGCCTGCTGCATCGGCACGCTGCGCCAGCTGAGGAAGGGCACGGTCAGTGAGCCGCCGCCGATGCCGATGATCGCCGAGGCCCAACCGATCACCGTGCCGGCGACGCCGAGCCCGGCCTTGCCGGGTACCGCGGAGCTGGCCTGGGGCTGCAGGTTGAAGGCCATCTGCGCGGCCATGACGATGGCGAACACGCCGATGATCTTCTGCAGCAGCGGGCCCTGCAGCAGGGAGGCGGTCAGGCCGCCGAGCACGCTGCCGCCGAGGATGCCGACGGCCAGCCAGCGGAAGATCTCCCAGCGCACCGCGCCACGCTTGTGGTGGGCGCGGATCGAGTTGATCGAGGTGAAGGCGATGGTCGCCAGCGAGGTGCCGACCGCCAGGTGGGTGAGCACTTCGGGGGCGACGCCCTGGGCCTGGAAGCTGTAGATCAGCACCGGCACCATGATCATGCCGCCGCCGACGCCGAACAGGCCGGCCAGCACGCCGGCTGCGCCACCCAGCAGCAAGTAGAGAAGAAATTCCATCGATGGCCTCCAGAACGGCCGGCTATGGTAGCGGAAGCGCCGGCCGCCCGCAGCTGCGGCGGCCGGCCTTCAGCTCTGGCTGGAGGCGCCCGGGTTGAGCATGCGTGCCAGGCCGAGGTGGCGCAGGGCCAGACTGAGGGTGCTGTGGATCACCGGGGCATGGTCGATGAGCAGCACCTGGTCGAGCAGCTCGCGGGCCTGCTGCAGGGAGACCTGGCGCAGCAGCCACTTCACCTTGGGCAGGTTGGTGGCGTTCATCGACAGCGAGTCGAAGCCCATGGCCATCAGCAGCATGGCGGCGCTCGGGTCGCCGGCCATCTCGCCGCAGATGCTCACCGGCTTGCCGACGCTGTGGGCGTCGTCGACCACGCGCTTGAGGGCGTGCAGGATCGACGGGTGCAGGTAGTCGTAGAGGTTGGCCACCCGCGGGTTGTTGCGGTCCACGGCCAGCAGGTACTGGGTCAGGTCGTTGGAGCCGACCGAGAGGAAGTCGACCTGGCGGGCCAGCTCGCGGGTCTGGAACACCGCGGCGGGAATCTCGATCATCACCCCCACCGGCGGCATCGGCACGTCGACGCCTTCCTCGCGCACTTCGCTCCAGGCGCGGTGCAGCAGGCGCTGCGCCTCTTCCAGCTCGGGCAGGCCGCTGATCATCGGCAGCAGGATGCGCAGGTTGTCCAGCCCCTCGCTGGCCTTGAGCATGGCGCGCGCCTGGACCAGGAAAATTTCCGGGTGGTCGAGGGTGATGCGGATGCCGCGCCAGCCGAGGAAGGAGTTGTCCTCCTTGATCGGGAAGTACGACAGCGCCTTGTCGCCGCCGATGTCGAGGGTACGCATGGTCACCGGCAGCGGGTGGAAGGCGGCCAGCTGCTGGCGGTACAGGGCGACCTGCTCCTTCTCGCTGGGGAAGCGCTCGTTGGTCATGAACGGCACTTCGCTGCGGTACAGGCCGACGCCCTCGGCGCCGCGCTCGTGGGCGCGGGCGATGTCGGCGAACAGGCCGGTGTTGGCCCACAGCGGCAGGCGGTGGCCGTCGAGCGTTTCGCAGGGCAGGCTGCGCAGGGATTCGAGGCCGAGGTTGAGCTGGCGCTCTTCCTCGGCGATCTCGGCGAACTGGCGGCGCAGGCCGGGCGAGGGGTTGGTGAACACGTCGCCGCGGTAGCCATCGACGATCAGCTCGATGCCGTCGACCATGCTGTAGGGCAGGTCGGCCGCGCCCATCACCGTGGGGATGCCCATGGCGCGGGCGAGGATGGAGACGTGCGAGTTGCTCGAGCCGCGTACCGAAACCAGGCCGACCAGCTTGCCGGGCGGCACTTCGCCGAGCATCGCCGGCGACAGCTCCTCGCTGACCAGGATGGTGTTGTCCGGGTATACCAGCTTCTGCTGGCGGGCCTGCTGCAGATAGGCGAGCAGGCGCCGGCCGATGTCGCGCACATCCGAGGCGCGCTCGCTGAGGTAGGCGTCGTCCATCTGCTCGAAGCGCTGCACGTGGCCGTTGACCACCTGGCGCAGGGCGCCCTGCGCCCACTGGCCGGTCTCGATCACCTTGATCACTTCGCCGCCGAGCGAGGCGTCGTCGAGCATCATCAGGTAGACGTCGAACAGCGCGCGCTCCTGCTGGCGCAGCTGGCTGGCCAGGCGCGCGGACAGCGCATGGATGTCGGCGCGCACCGCCTCGAGGGCGTTGTAGAAGTAGGCGATCTCGCCGTCGATGTCGGTCACCTGGCGGTCCGGCACCACTTCAAGGTCGGCGGCCGGCAGCACCACCACGGCGCTGCCCAGGGCCACGCCGGGCGAGCCGGGCACGCCGACGAAGCGGGTGTCCTCGATGGCCTTGCCCTGCTTGCCGAGGCCGCGGATCGAGCCGGTGGCCTCGGCGTGGGCGATGACCCCGGCGAGCTGGGCGCTCATGGTGACCAGGAAGGCTTCCTCGCCCTCGTCGAACTGGCGGCGCTCCTTCTGCTGCACCACCAGCACGCCCATCACCCGCCGGTGGTGGATGATCGGCGCGCCGAGGAAGGAGGCGTAGCGCTCTTCGCCGGTCTCGGCGAAGTAGCGGAAACGCGGGTGGCTGGCGGCGTCCTCGAGGTTGAGCGGCTCCTCGCGGGTGCCGACCAGGCCGACCAGACCTTCGCTGGGGGCCATGCTGACCTGGCCGATGGAGGCCTTGTTGAGGCCCTCGGTGGCCATCAGCACGAAGCGATTGCTCTGCGGATCGAGCAGGTACACCGAGCAGACCTGGGTGCCCATGGCTGCGCGCACGCGCTCGACGATGATCGTCAGGGCGGTGTCCAGATCCCGGGCGGAGTTGACCTCCTGGATGATCTTGCGCAGCGTGTGGAGCATGGTCAAAGGGGCGTCGCTCCCAGTAGCAGTCGGTGGTCGGGTGGTGGTGGTCAGTCGCGAAGCGGCAGGCGCGGGGCCAGCTCCTTCAGGGCACGACGATACACCTCGCGCTTGAAGGAAACGACCTGACCCAGCGGGTACCAGTAGCTGACCCAGCGCCAGTCGTCGAACTCCGGCTTGCCGGTCAGGTCCATGCGCACCCGCCGTTCGTCGCCGGTCAGGCGCAGCAGGAACCACTTCTGCTTCTGGCCGATGCACAGCGGCTGGCTGTGGGTGCGCACCAGACGCTGCGGCAAACGATAGCGCAACCAGCCGCGGGTGCAGGCGATGATGCGCACATCTTCGGGCTCGAGGCCCACTTCTTCATTCAGTTCGCGAAACAGCGCATCTTCCGGCGATTCCTGCGGGTTGATCCCGCCCTGCGGGAACTGCCAGGCATCCTGGTTGATGCGCCGCGCCCACATCACCTGGCCGACCTCATTGGCCAGAATGATGCCGACATTCGGTCGGAAGCCATCGGGATCGATCATGGCAGGCACCTCAAATCATATATGCCCGGATTGTTCCACAAAGCCCGTCACAGCGGCAACGCGCGTGCGTCCGCGCATGGGCAGTCCAGCCAAAACGGGGTACGCTAGCCCATTCCCATCCTGCCTTGAGAGAGCCTATCCGTGCGTCTGGCGCTATTCGATCTCGACAACACCCTGCTGGCCGGCGACAGCGACCACGCCTGGGGCGACTGGCTGTGCCGGCGCGGCATCCTCGACGAAGCCGTCTACAAGGCGCGCAACGACGAGTACTACGAGGACTACCTGGCCGGGCGCCTGGACATCAGCGCCTACCTGAACTTCTGCCTGGCCGTGCTCGGCCAGTACGACCGGGCGCAGCTGGACGCCTGGCACCGCGAGTTCATGGCCGAGTGCATCGAGCCGATCATCCTCGCCAAGGGCGAGGCGCTGCTGGCCGAGCACCGCGCCGCCGGCGACCAGCTGGTGATCATCACCGCCACCAACCGCTTCGTCACCGGGCCGATTGCCGCGCGCCTCGGCGTCGACACCCTGCTGGCCACCGAGTGCGAGATGCAGGGTGAGCAGTACACCGGGCGCACCACCGATATCCCCTGCTTCCGCGAGGGCAAGGTGACCCGCCTGGAGCGCTGGCTGCTGGAAAACGGCCTGAGCCTCGAGGGCAGCTGCTTCTATAGCGACTCGCGCAACGACCTGCCGCTGCTGGAGCTGGTCGACCGCCCGGTGGCCGTCGATCCCTGCGCGGAACTGCGCGCCATCGCCGAGCAGCGCGGCTGGCCGGTGCTCTCGCTGCGCGGCTGACGCCCGGTGACATCAACGAAGACGGCGCCCATGGGCGCCGTCTTCGTTTGCGGATTCAGGTTGGCTTGACCACCATCAGGAAAAAGATCGCCACGAAGGCCATGAATGCCGGCCAGCCGAGAGCGAACCACCAGGCCATGTAGCGCCCGGCGCTGGCCGGCAGCGGCGTGCCGTCGCGTTCGGCCTGCACCGCCAGGTCGCGCACGCGGATCTGCAGCCACACCACCGGCAGCCAGCACAGCCCGGCCAGCTCATAGAGGATGAGGGTGACCAGCAGCCAGCGCTGGCTCAGCGGCCAGCCGCCCAGATGGACCATGGCCAGGCCGCTGAGCGGCTGGATAACCGCGGTCGGGGTGGTGAACAGCCAGTCGGCGCTGACCAGGTGGCGGAAGGTGGTGGCGATGGTCGCCACCTGGGCGCTCTTCCACGCCCGCCAGGCGTAGTAGGCCGAGCCGAGGCCGGTGCCGAACAGCAGGGTGGAGGAGAGGATGTGCAGGGTCTTGAGCAGCAGGTAGAGGGTCATGCGCGAGTCCGTTCGCTAGAGGTCTGCAGCCACAGCAACCATAGGCTGGCGCCGAGCAGCACCAGGTTCTTGCTGACGCCCTGGAACGGATCGAACCAGTAGTGCGGCAGCAGCCAGGTGATCAGCGCCGTGTAGCCGAGCATCAGGGCGATCTGCGCCTGCAGGGCGCGGCGGCGCCAGCGCCGCCACAGCAGGCCGAGGCCGAGTGCGCCATCGAGCAGCGCACCGCTGACCACGGCGATCCGTGCCGGCCAGCCGGCGATGCCCGCTTCGGCGAGGATGCGCAGGCTCCAGTCGAAGCCGGGGCCGAGGCAGGCCAGCGCGGTGCCCAGCCAGACCACTACCAGCAGCGCCAGCAGCAGCGGCTGCACGATCAGGCCGGCGCTGTCCGCCGGCTGCGGCCAGTCATGCAGGCGCGCGGCCAGCGGCAGGCAGCGGTAGCCGCAGGCCTCGGCC
>DATCUN010000099.1:0-10506 GCA_036561825.1 Pseudomonas sp. | reverse complement strand
TCCATGCACGCCAGCAGGGTGGCGATGTGGAAGGGCGCGGCGCAGCGCAGCGGCGTACTCGGTCCGCTGGCGACCAGGATCAGGATGCGCTGGCCCATGGCGAACTCAGCGCCCCCGCGGCGGGTATTGGGCGAGGATCTTCGCCACCGTCTGCTGGATCGACGCCGCCCGCTCCTGTGGCGAGCCGGCATGGCGCGGCACGATCTGCGCCGCGCTGCCGCGCCAGACCAGTTTGCCGTCGCGATCCAGAAAGTCGAGTTGCAGGGTGCCGACCTGATAGTCGAGGGTGCGCACCTCGGTGTAGCCGGGCGAGGCCCAGTGGCCGCCCCAGCGGTCGCTCATCATGTCGCTGCCGTAGTAGGTGGCCATCTGCTGCTGGCGGTTCTCGACCATGAGGAAGGCCTGCACGCGGATATCGGCCGCGGCGTTCGCGGCGGCCTGGCGCAGGCCGCGCTGTTCCAGTTGTGCGGCGACCGCCTGGCGCAGCCGCTGTTCGGTCAGGTCGCTGCGTAGCCGCGGATCGTCCGGGCGGTACTGCACGGCCGGCTCCTGCCAGCTCCACGTCTGCAGGGCGGCGAAGTCGCGGTTGGGGTCGTAGTCGCTGTCGAGCTGCGCGCTCTGGCAGGCGGCCAGGGCGAGCAGGGTAGCGATGAGGAGCAGGCGGCGGAACATGGGGGTCTCCCGGAAGCAGGGGGGCGCCGGGGCAGCGTCGTAGCACTAAGCGTGGTCGTGCCGGGGGCGGTGGTCAAGGCGGCGGGAAACCGTCCAGCGCCTGGCGTACCGCGCGGCGCAGGCTGTCGTCCCGGGCACGGCCGCTTTCGGCCTCGCCGCTGCCGCTCCACACGCGCTCGCCGCTGCGGGCATCGAACAGCTCCAGCTGCACCTCGTCGACCCGGTAGCTGATGGTGCGCACCAGCGGGTAGCCGGTGCCGCCCCAGTAGCCGTGGTGATGGCTGTAGTGGCCGTAGCCGGCGTCGAAGTACGGATCGTCGTAGACCTGCTGCTGGCGGGTGACGCTGCGCTGCTGCGCGCGCACGCTCAGGGTGGCCGGGCTCTGCGCGGTGGCCGGGCGCAGGCCGCGCTGGTCGAGTTCGGCAGAGACGATGCCGGCCAGCGGCTCGTCGACCGCCGCCGCCCATTGCCAGTTGCGGTACTGGGCGAAGTCGCGCGGCGTGGGCGGATAGCTGCCCGGGTCGACCTGCAGCGCCGCCGCTTCCCGCGGCGGCGGCGGGTAGGGCAGGTGGCTGGCGGTGTAGGGGTTGCCGCTCTGGCAACCGCTGAGGAGGACGAGCAGCAACAGGGTGGGCGCGCGGACAGCCATGGCGGCAGCTCCGGATAGCGGGTGGGGCTGCGAATAGCTTGCGACTGTGCGGGCCCGCTGGCAATCGCTGCTCAGGGCTGCGGCCGGCACAGCCAGTGCAGGTAGCGGCCGAGCCCGGCGAAGGCCGGATGGCGGCGGTGCGCCAGTTCCATCTCCAGCAGGTCGGTCAGCTCGGCGCGGGCCTGGAACTCGGCCGGCATGTAGTCGTGGAACACCCGCACGCCGCTCTGCTGCTCGACGCGGAACCAGTCGTCGAGCTGCCCGGCCAGCTCGCGCGGGTCGAGCGGACGCTGCGGGGTCAGGCTCTGGCCCTCGCCGGCGAAGCGCTCCTTACGCAGCTTGCGGAAATGCCCCTTGAGCAGGTTGCGGTAGATCAGCGCGTCGCGGTTGTAGAAGGCCAGCGACAGCCAGCCGTCCGCCGCGGTGAGCTGGTGCAGCACCGGCAGGATCGCCGGCGGCTCGGCCAGCCATTCCAGCACGGCATGGCAGAGCACTAGGTCGAACGGTTGCTCGAACTGGCCGAGCAGTTCCTGCCACGGCGCCTGGATGAAGCTGGCCTGCAGCCCGGCCTCGGCGAAGCGCGCGCGGGCGCCGTCGAGCATCGGTGCGGCCGGTTCGGCGAGGGTCACCTGGTGGCCGTGGCCGGCCAGCCACAGGCTCATGTGGCCGAGGCCGGCGCCGACGTCGAGCACCCGCAGCGGGCGCTCGGGCAGCACTTCCTTGAGGTCGGCCTGCAGCCCGGCGAGGCGGATCGCGCCCTTGGCGCCGCCGTAGATCTTCTCGGCAAAGCGCGTGGCCAGTTCGTCGAAATGGCGGTCGTGGGGGGCGGGCTGCTGCATGTCGTGACCGCTCATGCCTTGTAGCGCCGTTCGGTGTCGGCCAGCTTGGCGCGCACCACGTTGTCGAGGTCGAGGCCCAGCTCGCTGCACAGCAGCAGGAGGTAGAGCACCACGTCGCCGATCTCCTGGCCGGCGTGCTCCAGCTGTGCGGGCGGCAGGGCGCGCGCCTCGTCTTCGCTCAGCCACTGGAAGATTTCCACCAGCTCGGCCATTTCCACGCTGGCGGCCATGGCCAGGTTCTTCGGGCTGTGAAAGCGCCGCCAGTCGTTGTGGTCGCGGATGGCGTGCAGGCGGCGGGTCAGTTCATCGATGTTCATGGGCGCTCCTTGATGGCGCATAGCTTCGGCCGGGAGCGCGCGGGCTGCAAGTCCGGGTAGGGCGCACCCTACTGCAGGCGGTACTTCTTCACCTTGTCGAACAGGGTGGTCTTGGCCATGCCCAGCGCCTGGCTGGCCTGGCTGAGGTTGCCGCCGTGGCGCTCCAGGGCATCATTGATCAGGCGTTTCTCGAAGGCTTCCACCGCCTCGGCGAAGTTCGGCCCGACGCTTTCCGCGCTGGCGCCGCCCTTCTTGAATACCGGCAGGCCGAGGGCGAAGCGCTCGGCGACGTTGCGCAGCTCGCGCACGTTGCCCGGCCAGTCGTGGGCCAGCAGGCTGGCCAGGGTCTGGCGGTCCAGCTCCGGGGCGGGGCGGTCGAAGCGCAGCGAGGACTGCTGGAGGAAGTGCTCGAACAGCAGCGGGATGTCCTCGCGGCGCTCGCGCAGCGGCGGCAGCTCGAGGGTGACCACGTTGAGGCGGTAGTACAGGTCGCTGCGGAACTGCCCGCGGCGGCCCAGCTCGTCGAGGTCGGCCTTGGTGGCGGCGATCACCCGACAGTCCACGGCGATGCTCTGGTTGGAGCCGAGGCGCTCCAGGCTGTGCTCCTGCAGCACGCGCAGCAGCTTGATCTGCAGGTTGAGCGGCATGCTCTCGATCTCGTCGAGGAACAGGGTGCCACCATTGGCGTGTTCGATCTTGCCGATGCGCCGCTTGCCGGCGCCGGTGAAGGCGTGCGCCTCGTGGCCGAAGATCTCGCTCTCGAACAGGCTTTCCGGCAGGCCGCCGCAGTTGAGGGCGACGAACGGGCGGGACTGTCGCCGGCTGAAGTCGTGCAGGCAGCGCGCCACCAGCTCCTTGCCGGTGCCGGTCTCGCCCTCGATCAGCACGTTGGCCGAGGTGTCGGCGACGTTGGCGATCAGCGCACGCAGCTGCGCCATGGCCGGCGAGCGGCCGATCAGGCGTTCTTCCAGGGTCTGGCGGCCGGCCAGCTGGCGGCGCAGCGCCGACACCTCGCGGGCCAGGCTGCGCTGCTCGAGGGCGCGGCGCGCCACGTCGACCAGCCGCTCGGGGGAGAACGGCTTTTCCATGAAGTCGTAGGCGCCGTCGCGCATCGCGCCGACCGCCATGGAGATGTCGCCGTGACCGGTGATCAATACCACCGGCAGGCTGCGGTCGCGCGCCTTGAGCTGGCCGAGCAGGGTCAGGCCGTCCATGCCGGGCAGGCGGATGTCGCTGATGACGATGCCGGCGAAGTCCGCGCCGATCCGCGCCAGCGCTTCCTCGGCGCTGCCGACGCCCTCGCTGGGGATGTCCTCGAGGGCCAGCGCCTGCTGGCAGCCGAGCAGCACGTGGGGGTCGTCCTCGACGATCAGGACGGTCAGTGGCTCATTCATCGCGGGGGGACTCGGCAGGGGAAGGGGGGAGCAGCGGCAGCTTCAGCTCGAACAGGGTGCCGCCGGCTTCCGGGTGCTGGGCGGTCAGGCTGCCGCCGGCGGCGGCGGCCAGGCTGGCCGACAGGGTCAGGCCGAGGCCGAGGCCCTGTTCGCCCGGCTTGGTGGTGAAGAACGGCTCGAACAGCTGGCGGCGCAGCGCCGGCGGGATGCCGGGGCCGTTGTCGCGCACGGCGAGGCAGTAGTGGCCGTCCTCGCGCTGGCCGTCCAGCCACAGCTGGCGGTCGCTCTGCGCGCTCATCGCGTCGATGGCGTTGACGATCAGGTTGACCAGGATCTGCTCCAGGCGGGTCTGGTCGATGGCCAGGCGGGCCTCGGCACAGGCGCGGTGGAGGGTCACTGGCGTGCGCTCCAGGCGCGGATGGAGGAGGAACAGGGCGGCGTCCACCGCCTTGCCCAGCTCCGCTTCGCCGCGGTCGTCGGAACGCCGGGCGAAGGCGCGCAGGCTGGCGGTGATGCGGCCCATGTGGTCGACCAGCTCGTTGATGGTCTGCAGGTTGCTGCTGGCGGTGGCATTGTCGCCGCGGGCGAGGAAGCGCACGGTGTTGCCGGACAGGGTGCGCAGGGCGGCCAGCGGCTGGTTGAGTTCGTGGGCGATGCAGGTGGACATCTGGCCGATCACCGCCAGCTTGCCGGCCTGCACCAGGTCGTCCTGGGTCCGGCGCAGGCTTTCCTCGGCCTGGCGCCGCTCGCGGATCTGCGCCTTGAGGTGCTCGTTGCTGGCGCGCAGGTGCTCGGTGCGCTCGGCGATGCGCCGCTCCAGCTGGCTGTTGGCCTGCTCCAGCGCCTCGCGGGCGGCCAGGCGGGTGGCCAGCGTCTTGCGTCGCTCGTTCCAGGCGATCAGCAGGAAGGCCAGCAGGGCGAAGGCCACCGCGGCGAGCAGGCCGTGGCTGGTGGCGGCGCGGCGCACCTCCTGTACCGGCGAGAGCAGGGTGAACTGCCACGGCGGGTCGTTGAGGCTCAGGGTCTGCGCCAGGTAGGCCAGCGGCCGCGCGCCGTTGGCGCCCGGCAGGGTCAGCAGTTCGGTGTCGGCGGACAGGCGTTGGCGGCCCAGCGGCTGCAGCTCCTCGAAGCGGGTCCAGCGGTATTGCAGGCTGGCGGCCAGCTGCGCACGGCGCTCGGCGTCGAGGGGCTGCACCGACTTGAAGCGGCGCGCGGGGTCGCTGGAGAGGATGACGATGCCGTTGTCGTCGCTGACGAAGGCCTCCAGCTGGGCGCGCTGCCAGCGCTGCTCCAGCGGGTCGAGGCGGATCTTCACCACTGCCACGCCGATGATCTGCCCATCGTGGCGCAGGCCGTGGGCCAGGTAGTAGCCGGGCTCGCCGGTGGTGCTGCCGACGCCGTAGAAGCGCCCGGGCCTGCCCTGCAGGGCGTCCTGGAAGTAGGCGCGGAAGGACAGGTCCTCGCCCTGGAAACTGTCGGCATCGCGCCAGTTGCTGGTGGCCAGCACCCGGCCGCTGCGGTCGAGCAGGTAGATCGCGCGGCTGCCGCTGCGCTGGTTGAGGCCTTCGAGGTACTGGTTGACCCGGGTGCGCCTCGCCTCGCTCGGCGCCAGCAGCAGGCGGCTGACACCATCCTCCAGCTCCAGCAGACTGGGCAGGTAGGTGTGGGTGCTGATCGCGCTTTCCACCGCGCGGGCGTGCAGCTCCAGCTGGCGCTCGCCGTTATCCGCCAGAGCGCGCAGGCCGGCCTGCTCGCTCAGGTGGTAGGCGAGGTAGCCGCAGCCGAACATCAGCAGGATGGCCAGCAGCGGCAGGTACAGGGGCGGGAGCAGGCGCGGGTTCACGGTCAGCGAGGGCGGCAACGCGCAGGGGCTGGGATGGGGGGATTGCATCACAATCGGGTCCGTGCGGCCAGTGTGGCGCCGGGCTGGCCGTTTCTGGGTGGCCGGAGCCGGGCGGCGGGATGACCCCGCCGCCCGGGCCTTCAGTGCTGGAGGATCTTGGCGAGGAACTGCTGGGCGCGCTCGGAGCGGGCGTTGACGTCGCCGAAGAACTCCTCCTTGGCGCAGTCCTCGACGATCTGCCCACGGTCCATGAAGATCACCCGGTTGGCCACCTTGCGCGCGAAGCCCATCTCGTGGGTCACGCACATCATGGTCATGCCTTCCTGGGCGAGCTGGACCATCACGTCGAGCACCTCGTTGACCATCTCCGGGTCGAGCGCCGAGGTCGGTTCGTCGAACAGCATCACCACCGGGGCCATGGCCAGCGCGCGGGCGATCGCCACGCGCTGCTGCTGGCCGCCGGACAGCTGGCCGGGATACTTGTGCGCATGGGCCTTGAGGCCGACCCGATCGAGCAGCTTGAGGCCCTTGGCGGTGGCTTCCTCCTTGCTGCGGCCGAGCACCTTGATCTGCGCGAGGGTCAGGTTCTCGGTGATCGACAGGTGCGGGAACAGTTCGAAGTGCTGGAACACCATGCCGACCCGCGAGCGCAGCTTGGACAGGTTGGTCTGCGGATTGGCGATCGAGGTGCCGTCGACCACGATGTCGCCTTTCTGGAACGGCTCCAGGGCGTTGACGCACTTGATCAGGGTCGACTTGCCCGAGCCGGACGGACCGCACACCACCACCACCTCGCCCTTGCTCACCTGGGTGGTGCAGTCGGTCAGGACCTGGAAGTCGCCGTACCACTTGCTGACGTTGTTGATCGAGATCATACGGTTAACCTTTTCTGCAGACGCTTGACCAGCTGCGAGGCAGCGAAGCTGATGATGAAGTACACCAGGCCGGCGAAGATGAGGAACTCATGGGGCTGGCCGAGGATGTCGCCGCGCGAGCGGGCGGCGTTGAGGAAGTCCATCAGACCGACCGTGTACACCAGCGAGGTGTCCTGGAACAGGATGATGCTCTGCTGCAGCAGCAGCGGGGTCATCTTGCGGAACGCCTGGGGCAGGATGATCAGGCGCATGGTCTGCGCGTAGTTCATCCCCAGCGCCTGGGCGGCGCTCATCTGGCCCTTGGGCACCGCCTGGATGCCGGCGCGGACGATCTCGCAGAAGTACGCCGCCTCGAACATCACGAAGGCCACCAGGCACGAGGTGAAGGCACCCACCGGGGTGTCCTCGCCGGTGATCCAGCGCAGGATGAACGGCACCGCGAAGTAGAACCAGGTGATCACCAGCAGCAGCGGGATGGAGCGGAAGTAGTTGACGTAGGCGGTGGCCAGGCCGGACAGCAGCTTGTTGTGCGACAGGCGCATCATCGCCAGCAGGGTGCCCAGCACCACGCCGCCGAACACGCCCAGCACCAGCAGCTGCAGGGTCAGCTGCATGCCGTCCCAGAGTCCCGGCAGGGCCGCGGGAATTGCGCTGAAATCCATCATTTACCTCCTGCGGAGATCTGGCCCGGCACTGCGACCTTCTTCTCGACGAAGCGCATGAACAGCATCAGGCTCATGTTCAGGGTGAAGTAGATCAGCGTGGCCAGGGTGAAGGCCTCGAACAGGTTGGCGGAGAACTCCGCGGTCTGCTTGGTCTGCGCCAGCAACTCCATCAGGCCGATCAGCGAGGCCACCGCGGAGTTCTTGAAGATGTTGAGAAACTCCGAGGTCAGCGGCGGGATGATGATGCGGAAGGCCTGCGGCAGCAGTACCTGGCGGTAGATCTGCGGCAGGGTGAAGCCCAGCGCGCAGGCGGCGGCGGCCTGGCCCTTGGGCAGCGCCTGGATGCCGGTGCGCACCTGCTCGCAGACCCGCGCGGAGGTGAACAGGCCGAGGCAGACGATCACGCTCAGGTAGGCCGAGGTGGCCGGGCTGAGGTCCTGCTTGAACCAGGTTTCCAGCGGCGTGGGCAGCAGGTCGGGCACCAGGAAGTACCAGAGGAACAGCTGCACCAGCAGCGGCACGTTGCGGAAGGTTTCCACGTAGACGGTGGCGATGCCGGACAGCCAGCGGTTCGGTACGGTACGCAGCACGCCGAGCAGCGAGCCGAGCAGCAGGGCGATGGTCCAGGCCACCAGGGCGACCGCGAGGGTCCAGCCGAAACCGGTGATGAACCAGTCCAGATAGATCTCGTCGCCGATGCCGGTGGACTTGAGGAACACGCCCCAGTCCCAGTTGTAGTTCATGCGGGTTACCCCTTCTCGTTATGTGACGCAAGGCTGGCCGTGGCGCGGGGCGCGCACGCCCCGCGGACAGGCACGGCTTACAGCTGTTCGGCCGACTTGTCGGTCGGCTCGACGACCAGCTTCTTGAACTGCTCGCTCATCGGGAAGTTCAGGTTGAGGCTCTTCGGCGGCACCGGCTGGAGGAACCACTTGTCGTAGATGGCGTTGATCTCGCCGGACTTGAAGGTGGCGGTGATGGCGTCATCGACCACCTGCTTGAACGCCGGGTCGCCCTTGCGCAGCATGCAGCCGTAGATCTCGTAGGACTGCGGCGTGCCGACCACGGTCCACTCGTCCGGCTTGCGCGCCTTGGCCATTTCGCCGTAGAGCAGCACGTCGTCCATCATGAAGGCCACCGCGCGGCCGGATTCGAGCATCAGGAAGGACTCGCCGTGGTCCTTGGCCGAGATGATGTTCATGCCCATCTGCTGGTCGGCGTTCATCGACTTGAGCAGGCGCTCGGAGGTGGTGCCGGCGGTGGTCACCACGTTCTTGCCCTTGAGGTCGGCGAAGTCGGCGATGCCGGAGGTCTTCTTGGTCAGCAGGCGGGTGCCGACCTCGAAGATGCCCACCGAGAAATCCACCTGCTTCTGCCGCTCCAGGTTGTTGGTGGTCGAGCCGCACTCGAGGTCGACGGTGCCGTTCTGCACCAGCGGGATGCGGGTCTGCGAGGTGACCAGGTTGTAGCGCACCTTCAGTTCCGGGATGCCGAGCTTCTGCTTGAGCGCCTCGACCACCTTGAGCTGCAGGTCGTGGGCGTAGCCGATCGGCTGGCCCGGCTCCGTGCCCAGGTAGGAGAAGGGAATCGAGGAATCGCGGTGGCCGAGGGTGACGGTGCCGGACTCCTTGATCTTCTTCAGGGTGCCGCTGAGCTCTTCGGCAAAGGCCGGGCTGGACAGCAGGGCGATGGCGATGGCACTGCTCAGCAAACGGGGGGCGATACGCATGAGTGTTTCCTCGACTTGTTGTTGGGTGCGTAAACAGCGATACCGCTCGCTCCATTGTGGGAACGGCTACCTGACGTGCGGGCACCAGGCTCGAGTGGCAGGCGTATCGCGCTTATGACAAGTCTAGGTGCAGGATGCGGGCCAGCTTTTTCCTGGCCTGGTTATATTCATAAGTAATTGAAAATAAAGAGTTTTAATTTCAATGCGGTGGCCGTTCGGGCGCTCTTCGTCCGGCTGGCCGGACACCTGGCCCAATTGCGTTCGGAAAACCGGACGCCAGTGCGGGGTCGCGGGCGTGCGCGCCTGGCCGGGCTGCGGTCGCCCGGTGCTGGGCGGCCTCGGGGTGTTTGGCGTATAACGTGCAGCTAGTTTGTGCCGACCACGCCTGCCGAGGTATCGGCACGCCGGTTTCCCCCCGTTTCATGGCAAGGACCTGCAGTAAAACCGATGAAGATACCCAAACGTCTTGAGCCGCTGGCCGAGGATGGCCTGATCGACGAGGTGCTGCGTCCGCTGATGAGCGGCAAGGAAGCAGCCGTGTACGTGGTGCGCTGCGGCACCGAGCTGCGCTGCGCCAAGGTCTACAAGGAGGCCAACAAGCGTGGCTTCCGCCAGGCCGCCGAATACCAGGAGGGCCGCAAGGTCCGCAACAGCCGCGATGCGCGGGCCATGGCCAAGGGCAGCAAGCACGGCCGCAAGGAGCAGGAGGAAGCCTGGCAGAACGCCGAGGTGGCCGCGCTCTACCGCCTGGCCAGTGCCGGCGTGCGCGTGCCCAAGCCCTACGACTTTCTCGACGGCGTGCTGCTGATGGAGATGGTGGCCGGTGCCGACGGCGATGCGGCGCCACGCCTCAACGATGTCGACCTGACGCCCGAGCAGGCGCGTGAATACCATGCCTTCATGATCCGCCAGGTCGTGTTGATGCTCTGCGCCGGCCTGGTGCATGGCGACCTCTCGGAGTTCAACGTGCTGCTCGGTCCGGACGGCCCGGTGGTGATCGACCTGCCGCAGGCCGTGGATGCCGCCGGCAACAATCATGCGTTCAAGATGCTCGAGCGCGACGTTGCCAACATGAACGCCTATTTCGGCCACTTCGCGCCCGAGTTGCTGACGCGCAAGCATGCCAAGGAAATGTGGGCGCTGTTCGAGGCCGGCAAGCTGACGGCGGAGAGCGAGCTGACCGGCGAGTTCGATGAGCCGGAAGAAGAGGCGGATGTCGACGCGGTGATGCGCGAGATCAACGCGGCACTGGCCGACGAAGAGCGCCGCCAGGCGGCATTGGCGGCGGAAGATGCGCCGCCGCAGCGCGAGGAACCGCCGCCACCGTGGTTGGGCTAATCAGCGGGCCATGAGCCGGGGAGGGGACGTCGCTCAGGCGGTGGCTTTTTCCTGGCCCGGAAAGGAAGAAGCCTCCCGGTCGGTGAACCGGAAGGCTTCGCGTTGGTAGCTGCCCTTGCCCTTGGCCGGGCGTTCCTGGCGGCAGCGGAACAGCGGTTGTGCAACCAGGGATTTGGCCTTGTTCG
>DATCUN010000098.1:0-10396 GCA_036561825.1 Pseudomonas sp. | reverse complement strand
GCAGGCTCTCTGCCTCGCGCAACGCCGCGCGGGCCTGCGGGCGTTCGGAGTCGATCAGCTGGCGCAGCGCCGCCTCGGCCTCGCGCAGCTTGGCCTGCTGCTCGGCGTCGTCGAGCTCCAGCAGCAGGTCGCCCGGCTTTACCGCATCGCCTTCGCGCACATGCCGGGCCTTGATCACCCCGGTCAGCTCGCTGCCGATGCGCGCCAGCGACTGGCTGCTGACCTCGCCGCTGGCCACCACCCGCTGCACCAGTGGCCGCGCCTCGACCCGATAGCCGGGCAATAGCGGGCCTTGCCAGTGGCGCCAGGCGAGGAAGGCCAGCAGCGCGAGCGGCAGGACCATCAGCAGGAGGGCAGGGCGACGGCGGAAGGCGGCAGGCGACACGTATCACTCCCTGACAGGACCGGTATGGATGGCCGGCAGTGTGCGAGAAAATCGGTCGGCCGGCTACAGGCCGGGGCGTCGCAGGGGCGGGGATGCGCGTGCCACGCTCTGGGCGTGAGCCACGCGGCATTGGCCGCTCCCATAGAGGAATATGGGAGCGATCAGGGCCGGCTGGCGGACTTCAGTCCTTCTGCAGCCAGGTGGCGACGAACTTCTCGCCGTGTTCGGCCTTCCAGGCCTTGAGGGTCTTGTTGTTGCCGCTCTTGGTTTCCAGTACTTCGCCGGTGATCGGATTCGTCCAGATCTGGGTCTTGCGTACGCGGCGACCGCTGTCCTGTTCCAGGAGGTCGAGTTCCGCGATATGCAGCGGCTGCGGCTGGAGAATATCGACGATATTCTGCAGTTTGAAACCGTATTCCTGCAGCAATTCCTTGAGCTTGTCCTCGAACTCCATTTCGCGCTTCAGTTCGGTGTCGTGCTTGAGCGATTCCAGTCGCGCGAGTTGCTCCCTGAGGGCTTGTTCGGCCTTGCGAAATTCCAGCAGTTTGGACATCAAGTGTCTCCAGGATGTAGAAGAAGGGTCTGCAATAAGAAAGTCCGCATGCGCGAAAGCCGTGCAATCCCTGCATCCAATTGTTTTCGCTGCGGATAAGCGTGTGCTTTTTATCGGGGCGGCTGCCCACCGTCAATAGTGCAAAGAGTAGTGCAAGCGACGGCGGGCAGCGGGGTGGAGAGTTTCAGTGGCGCCTCAGTGCAGGCAGCATTGCTTGAACTTCTTGCCGCTGCCGCACGGGCACGGATCGTTGCGGCCGGTCTTCGGCGCCTTGGGCTTTTCCGCCTCGGCCAGCCAGAAATCGCGCACGGCAAACACCAGGTCCGGCAGGTTGTCGCTCATCTCGGCGATATCGTCATCGGACACTTCCTCGCCGTCTTCCAGCGAGTAGGCGCCGCTCAGCAGCATGAACGGCAGCAGCAGTTCCGGCTGCTGGTCGCGCAGGGCCTGCCAGTCGTTGTTGCGCAGCTCGACGCCGCGCATGTAGCCGTAGCACCACTCGTCGACCAGCACGTCGTCTTCGTCTTCGCCGATCTCGAAGATCGGCGCGAAGCTGTCCGGATCCTCGAACAGGCTGTTGGCCAGGGCATTCATGTGGCGCATCAGCAGGTCGGTGAGTTTTTGCAGCTCGGCTTCCGATTCGAACTTCGGCAGCTTGCCGCGCCACAGCGCCGGCAACCATTCCGACGGCGAAATCGGATTGAGACCGGTCAGCACGGCGGTGAGGAAACCGTCCAGCTCGGAGATGCTGAATATGCAATCCACCTCCTCGCCTTCCTTGCCATGTTCCTGCTCGGCCTTTTCCGAGTAGCTGAACAGCAGTTCGTTCAGTTCGTCGATTTCCGCCTCGTCGAGGGGCTTTTCGTGTTCTTGCATGAGAATTTTCCTGGAGTTGGGAATGGGGCGAATATTAACAGAGGCCATGCGGGGCGCCGTGCGCGCCCTGCGCCCCGGCCGGAATTATTTCTGCTGCTTGTCCAGCAGCGCCTTCAGGTCGGCGAACGGATTGTGCTTAACCTGCGGCGACTTCTCGCCGGGAATCACCGCACTGCCGTTCTCGCCGTTGTAGATCGAATACTTGGAGTGTTCGTGGTCGTGACAATACAGGCAGAGCAGCTCCCAGTTGCTGCCGTCGGCCGGATTGTTGTCGTGATTGTGGTCGATATGGTGGACCGTCAGCTGGCTCAGGTTGGAATAGGCGAATTCCCGCGCGCAGCGGCCGCAGACCCACGGATACATCTTCAGGGCCTTGTCCCGGTACCCCGATTCGCGCTGCCTGTAGCTGGCGCTGCTGCCTGTTCTGTCCGACATGGTAGTGCTCACATTTTCCTGGATTGAACGAGGTGGCACACCTGGGCGCCACCGCTTGCTGCGAGTGTTGGGCATGTTCGCCGGGCAGGCAAGAGCGGCGCGCCGGACTGCAGTGTCCGGGCGGCAGTCAGCGGCTCACTACCGTCAGGCTTTCAGGCGCTTGGATGGCCGGATGGATCGGCTGGCGCGAGGCGCTGGGGGCGGTGGTAGCGGCGAACAGGGGCTGGCGGGGTGATAGCATGGTTGCTCGATGGACGTGAAACAGGGCAAGGACGTGACGGGTGAACGATAAGTGGGAGCCTTGCGAAGATAACCGCGGTGGTGGCGCCGTCGCACCGGCACGCCTGGTCACTGGCGGCGAAGCCGATCATTTCCTGCCGCATCTGTGCGCGGCGATCAACGCCGCCAGCGAGATCGACATGGCGGTGGCCTTCGTCAAAAGCACCGGTCTGCGCCTGCTGTTGCCTGACTTGCTGGGCGCGTTGACCCGCAGTGACGAGGCTGCGGCGGCGCTGCAGCCGGCGCGGCTGCGCATCATCACCAGCGATTACCTCGACATCACCGATCCCGACGCGCTGCGCCGGCTGATGCTGCTGCAAGAGCAGGGCGCCGAGGTACGCGTCTATGAAAGCGCCGGCAGCAGCTTTCACATGAAGGCTTATCTGTTTGCCGCGGTGGATCAGCATGGCCAGTTACGCGGCCAAGCCTTTATCGGCTCCAGCAATATCAGCCGCCAGGCGCTGCAGGATGGCCTGGAGTGGAACTACCGCATCGACTATCCGGGCGATGCGGGTTTTCTCGAGGCGCGGCTGCGCTTCGACCAGTTGTTCGCCTATCCGCGCGCCAAGCCGCTTTCAGATGCCTGGATCGACGCCTACGAAGCCCGGCGCATCCCGCCGCCGCGGGCGATTGCGCCGGGGAGTCAGGAGCAGGAGCTGCCACCGCAGCCGAGCGCGATTCAGGTCGAGGCGCTGCAGGCCTTGCTGCACAGCCGCGCCGAGGGATACCGCCGCGGCCTGGTGGTCCTCGCTACCGGCCTGGGCAAGACCTGGCTGGCGGCCTTCGATGCCGAGCAGTTCGGTGCGCGGCGGGTGCTGTTCGTCGCCCATCGCGAGGAAATTCTCAATCAAGCGGCGGAAACCTTCCTGCGCATTCGACCGACCGCGCGGGTTGGTTTCTATCGGGGCCAGCAGCGCGACTGCCTGGTGGATGTGCTGTGCGCTTCGGTGCAGACCTTGGGTCGCGTCGCCCATCTGGAGCGTTTTGCACCGCAGCACTTCGATTACGTGGTGATCGACGAATTCCACCATGCTGCCGCGCCGACCTATCACCGCCTGCTCACCCACTTTGCGCCAAGCTTCCTGCTCGGCCTGACCGCCACGCCGGATCGCACCGACCAGTCGGATATTCTGTCGCTGTGCGACGACAATCTGGTGTTTACCCGCGACTTGTTCGCCGGCATCCACAGCCAGTTGCTCGCGCCCTTCCACTATTACGGGGTGTTCGATGACAGCGTGGATTACGCGGAAATCCCCTGGCGCAATGGCCGTTTCGATCCCACGCAGCTAAGCAGCAAATTGGCGACCCTGAGCCGCGCCCGGCACGCCTTGAAGACGTGGCGCAGCCACGCACAGAGCAAGACGCTGGCGTTCTGTGTATCGATTCGCCACGCCGAGTTCATGGCCGAGTATTTCCAGCAGCAGGGTGTGCGGGCCGCGGCGGTGTATGCCACTTCGCCCCTGTCGCGCGGCGAGGCGTTGGAGCAATTGGCGAACGGTCGGCTACAGGCGATCTTCTCGGTGGACCTGTTCAACGAAGGTGTCGATCTGCCGGCCATCGACACGGTGATGCTGCTGCGCCCAACCGAGTCGAAAATCCTTTTCCTGCAGCAGCTGGGTCGCGGTCTGCGCAAGGCGCCGGGCAAGGACCAGTTGGTGGTGCTCGACTTTATCGGCAACCACCAGAGTTTCCTGCACAAGCCGCAGGCATTGATGGGCCACAGCATGAACCATCGGCAACTGGCCGACTATGCGCGTGCTGCCGAGGAGCATCGCCTGGAACTGCCGGACGGCTGTTTCATCAACTACGACCTGCAACTGATCGACTTTCTCAAGGCGCTGGATGGCGAGGGCGTGCAGAAGGATTATCAGGCGCTGCGCGAAGGCCTGGGGCGGCGGCCAACCTTGAGCGAGTTCTATCGCTTCGGCGCCAGTCTGCGCGAGATGCGCCAGCAGTTCGGTGATTGGTTTTCGCTGGTCGAGGCAATAGGCGATCTGACTGACGCCGAGCGCGAGGTATTGAGCGCCCAGCATGCGCTGCTGGTAGAAGTCGAGGTGCGCAAGATCGACGACAGCCTGACGATGATCCTGCTGGAGGCGTTTCAGGAACTGGACGGTTGGCGCGTGGCGCCGTCCCTGAGCGCCTTGGCCGAACGCGGCTGGCAGACTCTGCAGCGCCGCCGCGCGCTGCAGGCCGATCTGCCTGCAGCGTTGCGCCAGGGCAGTAGCGGTCTGGATGCGGCATGGCAGCGTCACTGGATGGGCAATCCCGTTGCGATTTGGACCGGTAGCCAGCGCAAACCCGGTGAGCGGGTGTTTTTCCGCATCGACGGCGAAACGCTGCGCCCCACGCAGGCGGTTGCCGAGGCGCACCGCGAGACGTTTGCCGAGTGGCTGCAGGAGCTGGTGGACTACCGGCTGGCGGCCTACAAAACCCTCCCGCTTGCCCCTCCACCGCCTAGTCGTCTAGGCAGCGAACTGCCGTTCTTCCCCAACCTGAAAATCGCCTGCGGCCACTTCAAGACCGGTACGGCCGATTGCGAGGAGTATCGGCGACTCGGTGAAGGCCATGGCCGTCTCGATCCGTCCCGCCACTTTATCGCCCGCGCCTCGGGTAACTCGATGAATGGCGGCAAGCAACCGATCCATGATGGCGACTACCTGTTGCTGGAGCAGATCAGTCCGAGCAGCGCGGGTGCCATCACCGGCTCGACCATGGCCATCGAGCGCCAGGACGGTGCTGGCGACAACCAATACCTGCTGCGGGTCATCCTCAAGGAGCGCGACGGCAGCTATGTGCTGCGCGCCAACAACCCCGATTTCGCCGATATCCCAGTCACCGATGAGTTGCAGGAACAGCTGCGCACCTTCGCCCGCCTCAGGGCAGTGCTCGATCCCCTGGAAATGGCGGTGGGCCAGCGGCTGATGCGCGAGGAGATTCCGCCGCTGTTCGGCGTGGAGTTCAATACCGGCAGTTGGAATGTCGGGCACGTGCTCCTGGCTGAGGCTAAATCCCACATATTGCTGGTGACCCTGAATAAGCAGGGCAAGGCCGAAGAGCACCGTTATCTGGATCATTGGATCGACGAGCGCACCTTCCACTGGCAAAGCCAGAATTCGACTACTCCGGAAAGCAGACGTGGTCGGGAGATCATCGAGCATGAAAAGCTCGGGCTGAGCATTCACTTGTTTGTCCGAGAGGATCGCAAGCAAGCCGGCAAGGCCGCGCCTTTCACCTATCACGGCCCGGTACGCTACCGCAGTCATAGCGGCAGCGCGCCGATGAGCGTGGTATTCGAATTGCCCAACTGAACCAAGTGAGTCGGCGCAATCAGCAGGGAGGCGGCACTATGCGCAAGGATTTATGGACCACGGATCAGGTCAAGCTGGCGCTGCATCTGTATTGCCAACTGCCCTTTGGCCGTTTGGATCAGCGGACTCCGCAAGTTATCGAACTGGCTGGGTTGATTGGTCGAAAGCCTGGAGCAGTGGCAATGAAGTTGAATAACTTGGCCAGTCTGGATCCGGCGATTACCTCCAGCGGACGCAAGGGGCTGGATGGCGCGTCCAAGCTGGATCGGGAAATCTGGGCGCAGTTCCATGCCGACTGGGAAGGGCTGGCGCTGGAGTGCGCCGGTCTGCTGGCGGCCTTGCGCAGCGAACACAACATGCCGGCTGACGACCTGGATGGGGACGAGGTCGGCGACGGGCTGGCGCTGGCCGACTTCACCGACGCCACCCGCCAAGTGCTGGTCGAGCAGCGCATCAAGCAGCAGTTCTTCCGCCGCGCGGTGCTCGGTAGTTATCGCGGGCGCTGCTGCATGTCCGGGCTGGCCGAGCCGCGCCTGCTGCTGGCCAGCCATATCGTGCCCTGGCGTGCGGACAAGGCGAACCGCTTGAATCCGGCCAATGGCCTGTGCCTGTCGGCGTTGCACGACCGCGCCTTCGATCAGGGGCTGATTACCCTTGAGGACGACTTCACCATCACGCTCTCCGAACAATTGCGCCAGCGCGACGAACCCTTCGTGCGCGAGGTGCTCCGCCCGCTGGCCGGCCGGCAGATCGAGCTGCCCGAGCGTTTCATGCCCAGCGTCGAGTTCGTCGCCTGGCATCGGCAGCAGGTGTTTGTTGGTTGAGTGAGGTACTGGTTGCTGGGAATCGCGTCATCCGTGTCGGGAATCGCGACACTTCGGGTGACGCGATTGGGTGTTTCGCGTCATTATCGCGTCATCGGTTTGATGAATCGCGACACTGCCGGGGAGCCAGGCTGCCATGACGCTTGCCACTGATCTGCTGCACACCCTGCAGGGTACTCCTGCGGGCCTGACGTTGAGCGAGTTGCTGGAGCAGCATCCCGATGTAGTGAGGCGTACGGCGCAGCGCTGGCTTGCCCGGTTGATCGAGGCGGAACAAGTCGCCGCAGAAGGCAATGGTCGCGCTCGCCGCTACCGAGCGCTGACAGGGGTGGCGCCGTCCCCAGAGGGGGGCGATGCCTTTCCGTCGTGGATTCCGCTGTCCGCCGACAGTCGCGACATTCTTGCCTATGTTGATCAACCACTGGCGGCGCGGCGGCCGGTGGGTTATCAGCGCGAATTCCTCGAGGCCTATGAGCCGAACCGCACCTGGTATCTGCCCGAACCCCTGCGCCGCCAGTTGCGGCGGATGGGCGAGACGGGGCAGGGCGCGGCGCCAGCCGGCACCTATGGGAGGGCGATGCTTGGCCGGCTGCTGATCGACCTGTCCTGGGCGTCCAGTCACCTGGAGGGCAACACCTATTCGCGGCTGGATACCGTGGAGCTGATCGAGCATGGCCAGGCGGCACAAGGCAAGGCTGCCCTGGAAACGCAGATGATCCTGAACCACAAAAGCGCCATCGAGCTGCTGGTGGAGAATGCCGATACGGTGGGCTTCAACCGTTTCACCCTGCTCAATCTGCACAGCGCACTGGCGGAGAACCTGCTGCCCAACCCGGCGGACGAGGGGCGGGTGCGTCAGCATGCGGTGGAGATCGGCAATAGCGTCTATCGACCATTGTCCGCACCTCAGCAGATCGATGAGCTGCTGGATCAGCTGTTGGAGAAGGCGAGCCGGATCGCCGACCCGTTCGAGCAGTCGTTCTTCGTGATGGTGCATCTGCCCTATCTGCAGCCGTTCGCCGACATCAACAAGCGCACTTCGCGCCTGGCGGCCAACCTGCCGCTGTTTCGCGCCAACCTTTGTCCGCTGACCTTCATCGGGGTGCCGGAACAGGCCTACAGCCGGGCAGTCATTGGCCTTTACGAGCTGACGCGGGTGGAGTTGCTGCGCGATCTGTATGTCTGGGCCTACGAGCGCTCGACCCAGGAGTATCTGGCGTTGCGGCAGACGCTGGCCGAGCCCGATCCGCTGCGTCTGGCCTGGCGCGGGCTGATCCGCACGAGCATTCGCGAGGTGGTGACGCAGGTGGAGGCAGATCCGTTGCTGCTGGTGCGTCGGCAGGTCGAGCGGGAGGTGCCGACAGCCGAGCGCGAGGCGGTGCAGGCGCTGATCGTCGAGGAGTTGCGTCGGCTGCACGAGGGCGTGCTGGCGCGTTACGGTCTGCGACCCTCGGAGTTCGCGGCCTGGCGGGCAGCTCAGGAGCGGCGCTGAGGCGTCTGCACCCCGCATCGCGAACGCGGGGTGGGGCGCCTTACGCCGGGTGGCGCAGCGCCGGGCTGAACCTGAGCATGTCGAGCAGGGCATCCACCAAGGCTTCCGCTTCGCGGTCGAGGGGGTAGCTGTCGGGGTGCAGCAGCCAGTTGTTGATCAGGCCGTGGATGTAGGCATGCATGGCGATGGCGGCGCGGCGCAGGTCGAGGTCGGCGGGCAGCTGGCCGCGCTGCACGGCGTTGCGCAGGGACAGGGCGATGTCCTGGTCGATCTCGTCGCCGGTGGCCTGCAGGTGCTGGCGCAGGTCGGCCTGCTCGCCGGCCAGCTCGCACTTATGGTGGAGGATTTCGCTGACCCGGCGCTGCTGCGGATCGTCCACCACCTTGCGCAGGAAGTGGCTGAGGATGCTGCGCATCTGCGCCAGCGGGTCAGCTTCCTCGGGGTTGCGGGCAGCGGCGCAGACGACCTTGTTGGCGTCGTGCTGGCGGATGAACATGGCGTGGAAGATGTCGGTCTTGCTGGTGAAGTGCCAGTACAGGGCGCCGCGCGAAACGCCGGCGTCGGCGGCGATGTCGGCCATGGTGGTGTGGGCCACGCCCTTGGCGGCGAACACGTGTTCGGCGCTGTCGAGGATCTGCTGGCGAGTGGCTTCGGCGTCTTCTTTTGTTCTGCGGGCCATGGGGGTTCTCTGAGCCGGTCGTGGCAGATTCGTCGCTGGCGTCCGGACCTGCGTGCGCCAGTGGGGCAGGGTTGGCCGGGTGCGGACGATCCGTGGTTTTGTCGCGCTACTGGAAAATTGTAACAGTTGCGATCTTACAAACAATCGCGGATGTAAGTATATTGGGCGCCATCGGAGATTTCATCTCCCCCATACTTCTCCCCTTGCCCGTGCACACGAATTCGAGGCTTTCCGATGAATAGCGTATCCACACGCGCGACGCTGGGCACGGCTGCCCTGCTGTCGCTTCTGCTGTTGGCTGGTTGCCAGAAAGAGGCGGCCGCTCCGCAGGCCCGCCCGGCTCCCCAGGTGGGCGTGGTGACCCTCGAGACGCAGCCGTTCACCCTGACCACCGAGGTGCCCGGGCGCACCGCCGCTTACCGGGTGGCCGAGGTGCGTCCGCAGGTCGATGGCATCGTGCACAAGCGCCTGTTCAAGGAGGGCAGCGAGGTCAAGGCCGGGCAGCAGCTGTACCAGATCGATCCGGCGACCTATGAGGCGACGCTGAAGAGTGCCGAGGCCAGTGTGCTGTCGAGCCGCTCGCTGGCCGAGCGCTACCAGGTGCTGGTGGCCGATCAGGCGGTCAGTCGCCAGCAGTACGACGAGGCGCGGGCCGCCCAGCTGCAGGCCGAAGCGGCGCTGGAAAAGGCGCGCATCGATGTGCGCTACACCAAAGTGCTGGCGCCGATCGGCGGGCGCATCGGCCGCTCGGCCGTCACCGAAGGCGCGCTGGTGAGCAACGGGCAGAGTACGGCGCTGGCGGAAATCCAGCAGCTCGACCCGATCTACGTCGACGTGACCCAGCCGGCCAGCGAGCTGCTGCGCCTGCGTCGCGAGCTGGCCAGCGGGCAGCTGGAAAAGGTCGGCGCCAATGCGGCCAAGGTGAGCCTGACCCTGCCGGACGGCAGCGCCTATGCCCATGACGGTCGTCTGGAGTTCTCCGAGGTGTCGGTGGACCAGGGCACCGGCTCGGTGACGCTGCGCGCGGTATTCCCCAACCCTGAGCAGGTGCTGCTGCCGGGCATGTTCGTCCGCGCGCAGTTGCAGGCCGGCAGCAAGAGCGCGGCGATCCTCGCGCCGCAGCAGGGGGTGACGCGCAACGCCAAGGGCGAGGCCACGGCGATGGTGGTCAATGCCGAGAACAAGGTCGAAGTGCGCGTCCTCAAGGCCGAGCGTACCGCCGGCAGTGCCTGGCTGGTCAGCGAGGGACTCAAGGCCGGTGACCGGCTGATCACCGAGGGTCTGCAGTTCGTCAAGCCGGGTGTCGAGGTCCAGGTGCAGCCGGCCAGCAACGTACCGGCGCTGGCAGCGCCGGCCACGGCCACGGCCGCGCCGACCGAGCCGAAGCCTGCCCAGCAGCCGGCGCAGAGCCGTTAAGGGGATTCGCTGATGTCTAGATTCTTTATCGACCGGCCGATCTTCGCCTGGGTGATCGCCCTGGTGATCATGCTGGCCGGCGGGCTGTCGATCCTCAAGCTGCCGATCAACCAGTACCCGAGCATCGCGCCGCCGGCGGTGGGCAT
>DATCUN010000097.1:0-4801 GCA_036561825.1 Pseudomonas sp. | reverse complement strand
CGGGCATGCCGGTAGCGCAGGTTTCCGGCTGGTCGTCGTACTGGCAGCGGTCGATCTGCTCCAGCGAGGCGGCGGCGCCGACCACCCAGTCCGGGCCGAGCAGGCGGGCGATGCGGATCAGCAGGCGGGTACGCCAGCCGGGGCGCAGGCTGGGCGCGCTGGCGCCGAGTTGCTGGAATTGCTGCCTCCAGAAGCCGACATGGCGTTCCTCGATGTCCGCCAGGCGCCGGTACAGTTCCTGCAGCTCGGGGCGGCTCTCGCAGCGGGAAAGGGCGCGGTACAGCGCGGCGCTGTCGATCTCGCCCTGCAGGTTGCGGCGGTAGCGTTCGAGCTGGGCCGCTCGTTCGGTGGGCATGCGCTGGCCTCCGATGCGGGAATACCCCTACAGAGCCCCTGTTGTGAATGCCCTGGTGCGCACGGCGCACCCTACGAGAGTCGCCAGCAGGGTGCGCCGTGCGCGCCACCTGTCCGTGCTCGCCTACCGCCCCGGCGTCAGCAGCAGGCGCTGGCTGCCGTAGCTGCGGTCGAGGTTGTGGCTCTGGAACGGGAAGCTCAGGTAGCGGCCCTTGAGCCAGGCGTCGATGCCGTCGGCGTAGTGCTTGCTGGCCGGGTTGCCGGACTGGCCGGAGCTGTTGACCGCCTGCAGCGGCTCGTCCTGACCGAAGTCGACCACAATGCGCATGGACGGCACCAGCCAGGTGTCGAAGTTCTTGCCCCACAGCCAGGCGGAGACGTTCAGGGTGCTGTGGTCGCCGCCGGCCGGATAGGGGCCGCGATCCAGATAGTCCTTGATGGTCGCCAGGCTGGCGCGCTGGCCGGCACTCATGTACGGCGCCAGACGGGAGCTGTCGCTGTCCCACTGGTAGCGGTGCAGCTTGCCCCACTGCCAGTCACTGCGATTGCTGCCCAGCCGGCTTTCCAGCTGGGCCACACTGGCGGCCAGGCTGCGCGCGAGGATCGCCGGCTTGTCCTCCTTCTGCGCCGTGCGCACGTCGTCCCAGAACGGGCTGTCGACGCGGCCGAGCAGGTGGTCGGCCTGCGCCGAGTAGCTGAGCTTGGCGATTTCCACCAGGCCTTGCCAGGCTGGGCTGTCCTCCGGTCCCAGTTCGTCGAGGAAGGTCTGTCGCGCGCTTTCCTGGAGGAACATCGCGTACAGCGCGGCGTCGGCCGAGCCGGCAGCCAGTTGGCCGTCGAAGGCCTGCAGGCGCTTGAGGGCTTCGCGCGCCTGGTCGCGCTCGCCGGCCGGCAGGGCCTCGATGGCCCGTTGCAGCGGCTGAGCCATGAGCGGATCGGCGAACATGGCCTTGAGCTTGGCGGCGAACGGCGTCTGCTGGTCGTACTGCATGGCGATCATGTTGCGCGCATCGTGGCGCGCGCTGGCACCGGCCAGTTCGGCGATGCGCTCGGCCCGCTCGGGATAGAACCAGGAGTTGGACAGCTGCACGCCGTAGCCGGCCGGCACGCTGCGCTGGTTGGCGGTGCCCAGCCAGCCCTGCATCGGGTCCTGGTCGTAGGGATGCAGCATGGTGTCGGCGTAGCCGTCCCAGCCGTACTGGCTGTCCCAGCCGGGCGAGGGCACGAGGCCGCGGCCGCCTTTGCGGTTGGGGTAGCGACCGGTGACCTGCCAGGCGATGTGCTGGGCGTCGGCATACAGCATGTTCAGGCCGAGGGCGCGGATGTTGCGCACCGGCTCGTGGGCATCCTCCACCGACTGGGCGCGCGA
Organism: Pseudomonas sp.; assembly: GCA_036561825.1. GTDB lineage: Bacteria > Pseudomonadota > Gammaproteobacteria > Pseudomonadales > Pseudomonadaceae > Geopseudomonas. Next base: position 3,078 of record DATCUN010000097.1, on the reverse strand, counting down.
CAGGTCGAAGACGGCGTCGAGGGTCTGGTCGGCCTCGAACTGGTTGGTCTTCAGGGCGAGGCCGTAGCCGCTGGCCAAGGCGATGGGTTGCATGGCGTGCTTGCGTTCGCCGAGCACGCTGTTCAGCAACGGGCCGTTGCGGGTTTCGTAGAAGGTTTCGCGGACCGGACCCTGGCCCTTGACGAAGAAGGTTTCCTGGTGCGCGCGCGCCGGCTGCCACTGGCCGTCGGCGAGGTACTCGAGGCGCCCGCCCTGGTGGCGCACCTGTTCGAGGAACAGGTCCTGGGTGTCGCCCATGACCATGGTCATGCCCCAGGCCAGCTTGCCGTTGAAGCCGGCGACCACCGCGGGGATGCCGGCCACCGAGACGCCGGCGGCCTGGTACTTGGGCGTGCGCAGGTGCACGAAGCTCCACAGCGAGGGCTGGGTCAGCGGCAGGTGCGGGTCGTTGGCCAGCAGGCTCTTGCCGCTGCGGCTGCGCTGCGGGGCGATGGCCCAGTTGTTGGAGGCGGCGACGCCGAGCATGTTCAGCGCCGCCAGTTGACCGGCGACGCCATCCAGCGCGGCGAGCCCCGGGATCTTGCCGCTCAGGCTGAGGCCCTTGAGCTTGGCCGCCTCGTCGACCGGCAGCGGCTCGTCCGGGTAGGTCGGCAGCAACCAGGCCAGCTGCTCGGCGCCGACCTTCTGCGCCAGCGCCAGGCTGGAGATTTCTTCCTGCAGGTTTACCGACAGGCCGAAATTGAGCAGGCAGAAGATCAGCGCCGAGTCTTCCGGCTTCCAGTACTCCGGGCGGTAGCCGGAGGCGGCCAGGTCCATCGGCAGCTTGTCGCGATGGCGGAACAGGTAGGCGTTGACGCCGCGGGCGTAGACCTCGAAGAACTTGTGCAGGCGCGGCGAGGCGTTCTTGTAGACGATGTCGGCGCTCTGGCGCAGGTTCACCGCGCGCATGAAGCGGTCGATCTCCAGCACGCCGGGGCCGGCCATCTCGGCCAGGCGGCCCTGGGCCATCAGGCGCAGGCCAACCATCTGACTCAGGCGGTCGCTGGCGTGCACGTAACCGAGGGCGAATAGCGCGTCGTGGAAGCTGCGGCTCTCGATCAGCGGCATGCCCAGCGCGTTGCGCCGCACCGACACCGTGTCGGCCAGCCCCTTGAGCGGCTGCACGCCGGAGCTGGGCGGCAGGCTGTCCTGGTAGCGGCTGTCCAGCCAGGTCTGGCAGCCGCTCAGGCTGACCAGCGTGGTCAGGGCGGCGGCACCCGCCAGCGGGGCGAGGGGACGAAACGAACGCAGCGACATGGCGAGGCTCCAGGAGCGGGCAGGCAAGACCAGTTCAGCACAGCGCAAGGAGCCATGCCGGAAAAGGGCGCTACGTTAGGGGGACGGCAGGCGCCTGACAAGAGCTGTCGGGGCCGGCTCTTTCAGACGTGGGCGGGGTGCTGCTGCAGGCCTTCGTCGAGCAGCCAGCGGGCGGCCTTGCGGGCGGCAGCCTTGTGTTGCAGTTCGAGTTCGCTGAAGCGCTTGTCGTGCTGGCGGCGTTCGGCGGCCGTCAGTGCCTTCCATGCGGCATGGGTGGGGATGCCGGAGGTTGCGTCGAACAGGGTGTGGAAGACCCGGCAATGCGCGTGGTTGCTGAGCTGGATGTTGTAGTTGTCGAGCAGGACCTTGATGCGGATGGCGCCTTCGATCAGCGGCAGCTGCTCGTCGAGCAGGCTGCCGGCAAGGATGCGCAGATCGCCGCCGAGGCGTTGCTGGCGTGCGCTTTCGGCGCTCGCATAGGCCTTCTGCTGGGCCCACACCCGGCGCCACAGGTGCAGGGCATAGCCGCCCAGAGCCAGCACGACGAGCAGGCCGGCCAGCAGCAGACCGATGGACAGTGCGCTCATGCTCGGCTCAGGCGCCGTGGCACTTCTTGTACTTCTTGTTGCTGCCGCACGGGCAGGGATCGTTGCGGCCGACATCCTTCAGCGGATTGCGCACCGGCTCCTGGTGCTCGTGGTTGCAGTGCGGGCCGTGGACGTGCGGCTCGTGGTAGTGGTCATGGTCGTGGTTGCAGTCGGGGCCATGCACATGGTCTTGCTGGGTCATCACTTACTCCGGAATGAAGGCGCCGGGAACAATGGTGCCACTACGTTTTATATTGACGTGGTGGCGGAACATCAGCCCGACCGTCAGATCGCCCTGGAGGCGATAGGTGATCGGATTGTCGGGCTTCTTCAATAGTTTGGCGATGTCTTTCATCTGCCGCCAGAGGTTGGTGTTCACCGGTACGTCGAATTCCCGATAGCTGCGGGCCGGAACCGTGAGCCAGGTCGAGTATTTGCCGCTTGCCAGCTTCACCTTCTCGAGGAAAACCGTGTATTTGAGGCTGCGTACCGAGAGGTCGACGTTGTCGGGGTTGTCGATGCGAAAGCGCAGGCGGAACTCCTGCTCGAGCAGGCGCGCGCGAACCAGTTCGACATTGACCAGTTGGACGTCGGGGTTCTTGAATACAGTGTCGCTCGGCGCGCTGGCGCAGCCGCTCAGGCCATGACCGGCGAGCAGAAGCAGCAAGAGGCCGAGGGTTCTTATTATGGACGCCGGAAAGATCATGCCAAGACTCCGTTGGATGCCCGAGTGTAACAATCGCAACAAGGGCTGCAACGTGTTGTTGCGGGAATGTTGCAGGAAAAAAACCAGCGCCATACTGCGCAGGAAAAAGGACAGGAGTGTGACGGTTGAGCAATCTTTATGAAGTAGCCTTCGCGGGCGAGCTGGTGGCGGGAGCCGATGCGGCGCAGGTGCGGGCCAACCTGGCGCGTCTGTTCCAGGCCGATCCGCAGCGGATTGCCGCGCTGTTTTCCGGACGGCGCACGGTGATCAAGAGCAATCTGGATGCGGCCAGCGCCGAAAAGTATCGCCTGACCCTCGAGCGCGCCGGCGCTCAGGTGGAGGTCAGTCCGGTCGGTCAGGCGCCTGCGGCACCTGCTGCGCCTGCGTCAGCTGCGCCGGTGGCCCCGGTCGCGACGGCCGCCGTGTCCCAGGGCGTGGCGTTGCCCGCACTCAAGGTGGCGCCGCGCGACGAATACATGGCGGCATTCA
>DATCUN010000096.1:0-8432 GCA_036561825.1 Pseudomonas sp. | reverse complement strand
GAAAATCGGTCAACTGGCCAGAACTACGGGCACCCAGGTCGAAACCATCCGCTACTACGAGCGCGAGGGGCTACTCGCCTCGCCAGCACGCAGCGACGGCAACTTTCGCATCTACACCGAAGCGCATGTCGAAAGGCTGTCATTCATCCGCCGTTGCCGCATGCTGGATATGACGCACGCCGAGATTCGAGGACTGCTCCATTTCAAGGATGCCCCCAGCGAACACTGTGGCGATGTGAACGCCCTGCTGGACGCGCACATTGGCCATGTCACCGCGCGCATCGAGGAGCTCCGCCAGCTGGAACAACAGCTCAAGAGCTTGCGTGAATGCTGCAACGAGCCGAGTACCGCCGCCCATTGCGGCATCCTCCACGAGTTGTCGCAGCCGTTGTGCGAAGGCGCAACGAGCGAGGGCAATCACCTGCGCTGCGCACATCCGGGCGGCCCCTCCCATCAGCGGCAAACCGGGACCACGCAATAACGAGCTCTGCTCGAAGCTCCTTAACTGCTGTGCCGAGTGGTGCGCCTGCAATTGTGTACCCCACCGTGCAGGACTAGACTCCCGTCCATGAAACGCCACCTGCGGCTCTGCCTGGTTTTCCTGCTCAGTCTGACGCTTCCCCTCACGGGAATGGCGGGAGTCCAGCCGCCGGCAGAACCCTGTCCGATGCAGGCGACCGCCATGGCGGCGATGACCGACATGGCGGTCGTGCCTCCGGACTGCTGCCAGGACATGGGCGACCCCGCCGAGCCTGGTAAACCCTGCAAACCGGGGCAGGAATGCAAGACCGCCAGCCTGCTGCAAGTTGCAGTCATCAAGCCCCCCGTCCCCTTGTCCGCCCCAATAGCGGCATCCTACACCAGCGATCTCCTGCCCGAGCGCCCCCCATCCGGGCTCTGGCGACCACCCTGCGCCTGATTCCTGCCCCACACTGAACGCTATCCCGCCTGATCAGGACAGCAGGGCTGCGCGCGTTCGCGCGACACGGAACATCACAGGAATCGAGAGCATGAACATCCCACGTCACTGTCCGGGCTGGCCCCTCGCCGCCGCGCTGGCGGCGTCCGTGCTGGCATTGCCGAGCCAGGCAGCCTCGCTGACCCTCGCCGAGGCCTTGCGCCTGGCTGAAGATAACGCCCCTTCGCTGGCCGCCGAGCAGGCCAAACTGCAAGCCGCCAGTAGTGCCGCCATTCCCGCCGGCGAACTGCCCGATCCCCAGCTGCGGCTGGGGGTGCAGAACTATCCCGTCGGCGGCCCCGACCGCTGGAGCATCGACCGCGATTTCATGACCATGCAGATGGTCGGAGTCATGCAGGATATGCCCAACAGCGCCAAGCGCCGGGCTCGGGTCGAGGTAGCCGATGCGGCGGTAGAGCGCGCCGCCGCCGAAAGCGCTGTTGAACGACTGAACGTCCGCCAGGCCACCGCGCTGGCGTGGATCGACCGCCTCGCGGTGGAACGCCAGCAGGCGCTGTTCACCGAGTTCTTCGGCGAGAACCGTCTGCTCGCTGCCGCCGTGCAGGCGCAGATCGCCGGCGGACGCGGGCAAGCTGCCGACGCAGTGCGGCCGAAACAGGAGGCGGCCCGCCTGGACGAACAGCAGGACCAACTAGCCCAGCAACACGTTCGGGCGCGCGCGGCCCTACGTCGCTGGATAGGCGTGGCCGCCGACCAGCCGCTTGCTGGCGACTGGCCAGAATGGCCCATCGATCACGCTCGCTACGGCCACCAGTTGCCACGCCACCCGGCGCTGGCCTCCTTCGAGCCGATGACGCGCGAAGCGCAAGCCAAGGTGCGCGAGGCGCAGGCGGAGAAGAGCTCCGACTGGAGCTGGGAGCTCGACTACCAGCGTCGTGGCCGCGAGTTCGGCGACATGGTCAGTGTGCAGGTCAGTTTCGACTTGCCACTGTTCCCTGGCTCTCGGCAGGATCCAAAAATCGCCACCCGTCACGCCGAACTCAACCAGCTGGAAGCCGAGCGCGAAGCCCTGCTACGCGAACATGCCCAGCAACTGGAAGAGGATCTCGCCGAATACCAGCGACTACAGCGGGCACTGCATCGCAACCGCAACAGCTTCGTGCCACTGGCCCGGGAGAAGGTGGAGCTCAGCCTGGCCAGCTACCGCGCCGGCAAGGGCGATCTGCTCAGCGTCATCACCGCCCGTCAGGAGCTGATCGAAGCTCGCCTGCGCCAGATCGAACTGGAGGCAAAGGGCGCCAAGACCGCTGCACGGTTGCATTTTGCCTACGGGGAGGAGCACCCATGAGCATGCGAATTGGCCCGGCAGCCGCGTTGTGCGGCTTGGCGCTCGTTCTCGGCGCTGGCGGGGGGTACTGGTTCGCCCAGCAGCGCCCTGCTCCGATACCCGTGCCCGCGGCGCAGGACGAACGTCCGGTGCTGTACTGGTACGATCCGATGTACCCGCAGCAGCGGTTCGACAAGCCGGGCAAGTCGCCCTTCATGGACATGCCGCTGGTGCCTCGCTATGCCGATGCCGCCGCGGACAGCGCCGCCGTCAGCATCGATCCGCGGTTGACCCAGAATCTCGGCCTGCGCCTGGCGACCGTCACCCGTGGGGCCATCGCCTCCAGTCTGGAGGTAACCGGCGTGCTGGCTTTCAATGAACGGGATGTCGCAGTGGTTCAGGCGCGTACTGCCGGCTTCGTCGAGCGGGTCTACGCCCGCGCACCAGACGACGTACTGGCGGCTGGTGCGCCGCTGGCCGACCTGCTGGTGCCCGAGTGGGCCGCTGCCCAGGAAGAGTTTCTCGCCCTCCGGCGCAGCGGCGATGCCGAGCTGCTGGCGGCGGCCCGCCAGCGCCTGCGCCTGACCGGCATGCCAGCGACGTTGATCGCCCGGGTGGAGCGCAGCGGCAAGGCCCAGCCGACCCTGACCATCACCAGCCCCATCGGTGGCGTGTTGCAGGAGCTGGCTGTGCGGACGGGCATGAGCATGGCGGCCGGCGATACCCTGGCGCGCATCAACGCTCTGGACAGCGTCTGGCTGGAGCTGGCCGTGCCCGAGGCCGAAGCCGGGGCACTGCTCGCCGACCAGACGGTCGAGGCGCGCCTGCCGGCGCTCGCTGGCGAGGTGCTGACGGGCCGGGTCGCCACCATCCTGCCAGCGGCGAACACCGACAGTCGCACCCTTCGCGTGCGGGTCGAATTGCCCAACCCCGACGGACGCCTGCGGCCGGGGCTGACGGCGCAGGTACGGCTGAGCCGGGCGAGCGAGCAAGGCGTGCTGTGGGTGCCGAGCGAGGCCGTCATCCGCACCGGCCGACGGGCTCTGGTCATGCTCGCCGAAGACGCAGGGCGCTTCCGCCCCGTCGAGGTGCGCCCCGGTGCGGAAAGCTACGGCCGAACGGTGGTACTGAGCGGCCTGGAGGAAGGCCAACAGGTGGTCGCCTCCGGACAGTTCCTACTCGATTCCGAAGCCAGTCTCCGAGGGCTGGTTGTGGGAACCGTGGCAAGACCGGAGCCTGCCACCAACACCCCCGTCCTGCATGAGGCCGAGGGCAGGGTCGTCGAGATCGGCGACGGGAGCGTGACCCTCGCCCATGGTCCTTTCCGGACACTGGGGATGCCCGGCATGACCATGAGCTTCCCACTGGGCAATCCGGCCCTGTTGCACGGACTCGAGGTCGGCGACCGGGTGCGCTTCGCGGTGCGCGAGAGCGACGCCGGGCTGGTGGTCGAGCGCTTGGAGAAACAGGGAGACCAGCCATGATCGCCGCGCTGATCCGCTGGTCGGTAGCCAACCGCTTCCTGGTCCTGCTGGCAACCCTGTTCGTCACCGCCTGGGGCGTCTGGTCGGTGCGCAGCATCCCGCTCGACGCACTGCCGGACCTCTCCGATGTACAGGTGATCGTGCGCACCCCCTATCCGGGGCAGGCGCCGCAGATCGTCGAGAACCAGGTAACCTATCCACTGACCACCACCATGCTCTCGGTGCCGGGAGCGAAAACGGTACGCGGCTACTCCTTCTTCGGCGACAGCTACGTCTACGTGCTGTTCGAGGACGGCACCGACCTCTACTGGGCGCGCTCGCGGGTGCTGGAGTACTTGAGCCAGGTGCAGAGCCGCCTACCGGCAGGCGCCCGGCCGGCGCTGGGACCGGATGCCAGCGGGGTCGGCTGGATCTACCAGTACGCCCTGGTCGATCGCAGTGGCCGCCACGACCTGGCGCAGCTGCGCGCCCTGCAGGACTGGTTCCTCAAGTTCGAGCTGAAGACCGTCGCCAACGTCGCAGAGGTGGCCACCATCGGCGGCATGGTCAGGCAGTACCAGGTCCTGCTCGACCCGACCAGGCTGGCCAGCCTGGGCATCACCCAGGCCGAGGTGATCGCGGCCATCGGCCAGGCCAACCGGGAAACCGGCGGCGCGGTGCTGGAAATGGCCGAGACCGAGTTCATGGTGCGCGCCTCCGGCTACCTGAAGACGCTCGACGATTTCCGCGCCATCCCGCTCAGGCTCAGTGCCGGCGGTGTACCGGTGACCCTCGGCGACGTGGCGAGCATCCAGCTGGGCCCGGAGATGCGCCGCGGCATCGGCGAACTCGACGGCGAAGGCGAAACGGTCGGCGGCGTGGTGATCCTGCGCAGCGGCAAGAACGCCCGCGACACGATCGCTGCGGTCAAGGCCAAACTCGACGAGCTGAAGGGCAGCCTGCCCGCCGGGGTGGAAATCGTCACCACTTACGACCGCAGCAAGCTGATCGACCGCGCGGTGGCCAACCTCGGCCACAAGCTCCTTGAGGAGTTCATCGTCGTCGCCTTGGTCTGCGCGCTGTTCCTCTGGCACCTGCGCTCATCCCTGGTAGCGATCATCTCGCTGCCGATTGGCGTGCTGATCGCGTTCATCGTGATGCGCCACCAAGGCATCAACGCCAACCTCATGTCACTCGGCGGCATCGCCATTGCCATCGGAGCCATGGTGGATGCGGCGGTGGTGATGATCGAGAACGCTCACAAGAAGGTCGAAGCCTGGCACTCGGCTCACCCCGGGGAGACGCTGGCGGGCGAGCGCCACTGGCAGGTGATGACCGACGCCGCCGCCGAGGTCGGCCCGGCGCTGTTCTTCTGTCTGCTGATCATCACCCTATCGTTCATCCCGGTATTCACCCTGGAGGCCCAGGAAGGCCGCCTGTTCGGCCCGCTGGCCTTCACCAAGACCTACGCCATGGCGGCCGCCGCCGGGGTGTCGGTAACCCTGGTGCCGGTACTGATGGGCTACTGGATTCGCGGGCGGATCCCCCGGGAGGAGCACAACCCGCTGAATCGCTGGCTGATCCGCCTCTACCGGCCGGCTCTGGATGCAGTGCTGCGCCGGCCCAAAGTCACCCTGTTGGCTGCGCTGCTGGTGTTTCTCAGCGCACTGTGGCCGATTTCCCGCCTCGGCGGCGAGTTCCTGCCGCCGATGGACGAAGGCGACTTGCTCTACATGCCTTCGGCGCTGCCCGGACTGTCGGCGCAAAAGGCCGCGCAGCTGTTGCAGCAGACAGATCGCCTGATCAAGACGGTACCGGAAGTCGAGCACGTGTTCGGCAAGGCCGGACGTGCCGAAACCGCCACCGACCCGGCACCGCTGGAGATGTTCGAAACCACCATCCAGTTCAAGCCGCGCGAGCAGTGGCGACCAGGCATGACGCCGGAAAAACTGGTGGAAGAGCTGGATCGGGTGGTGCGGATCCCAGGGCTCACCAACATCTGGATTCCGCCGATCCGCAATCGCATCGACATGCTCGCCACCGGGATCAAGAGCCCCATCGGGATCAAGGTCGCCGGCACAAGCCTGGTGGATATCGACGCAGCCACCCAGGCGATTGAGCGCGTGGCCAAGAGCGTGCCCGGAGTGAGCTCGGCGCTGGCCGAGCGCCTGACCGGAGGGCGCTATGTCGATGTGGACATCGACCGTCGCGCGGCTGCCCGCTACGGGCTGAACATCGCCGACGTGCAGTCGATAGTGGCCAGCGCCATCGGCGGCGAAAACGTCGGCGAGACCGTCGAGGGCCTGGCCCGCTTCCCGATCAATGTGCGCTATCCACGCGAGTGGCGCGACTCGCTCGGCGCTCTCGAGCAGCTGCCGATCTATACCCCGCAAGGCAACCAGATCACTCTGGGCACGGTGGCGAGGATCGCGGTCAGCGACGGACCGCCCATGCTGAAAAGCGAGAACGCCCGGCCATCGGGTTGGGTTTATATCGATGTGCGTGGTCGGGATATCGCTGCCGTGGTGGGTGACCTGCGCCGGACCGTCAGCGAAAAGGTGAGCCTGCAGCCAGGCATGAGCATCAGCTATTCTGGGCAGTTCGAGTACCTCGAACGGGCCAACGCCCGGCTCAAGCTGGTGGTGCCGGCGACCCTGGCGATCATCTTCGTGCTGCTCTACCTGACCTTTGCCCGCGTCGACGAGGCCCTGCTGATCATGGCGACGCTGCCATTCGCCCTCACCGGCGGCGTGTGGTTCCTCTACCTGCTGGACTACGACCTGTCGGTGGCCACTGGCGTCGGCTTCATCGCCCTGGCTGGGGTGGCCGCCGAGTTCGGTGTGATCATGCTGCTCTACCTGAATCAGGCCTGGGCCGAGCGCGAGGCGGCCGGCGAGCGCAGCGAGCAGGCACTGCTGGCGGCGATTCGCCAGGGCGCCGTGCAGCGCGTGCGGCCCAAGGCGATGACCGTGGCGGTGATCGTCGCCGGCCTGCTGCCGATCTTCTGGGGCAGCGGCACCGGCAGCGAGATCATGAGCCGCATCGCCGCTCCCATGGTTGGCGGCATGCTCAGCGCGCCCTTGCTGTCCCTGTTCGTCATCCCGGCGGCCTATCGGCTGATGCGCCGCTCGCATCTCCTCACAGCATCGGCTGTGAAACCATCCAATTCCACAGGAGCAACCCAGTCATGAAACAAGTCCTCGTAACCATCCTGACCGCCACGCTCGTCCAGACCGCCACAGCGGCTGACATGCACGACAAGCCCATGGACAGGATGCCAATGGAACAGCCCATGCAGGTGGAACAGCCGGACAGCGCGGCCCCGACCGCCAAGGCCACCGGCACGATCAAGGGGATCGACGCTGCCAAAGGGACCATCACGCTTTCGCACGGCCCCGTTCCCAGCTTGAAATGGCCACCAATGACCATGGGCTTTACCGCAACGCCCGAGCAGTTGAAGGGGCTGAAGGTCGGTGACGAAGTGAGCTTCGAATTCCTGAGCCAAGGCATGGCGGCCCGGATCATTTCCATTCAGAAAGCTGATTGAGCCTATTCCCCTTGACTCACGATGGGGAAACCCAGCCAAGGGACGCTAAAGTTCTAGACGAAAGCCATGTTGTCAACGTAATCACTACGGCTCGTAGGCATGTTGGTTCAGCTCACCACCACAAAGGCAGCTCGACATGAAAAAAACCAAGCTGGCAGTACTCCTCGTAGCCGCATCACTGTCACCCGCATGGGCGCTGGCGGCAGACCCAACCCCAGCCAAAAGTTCTACGCCCCAGGCGCAGCAGCAAGCTCCGAATATTGCTGAGTTCGACAAACAGATGGCTCAAGCGCAGGAAAACCTCCAGAAGATGCAGGCCCAGATGGAGAAAATCCGTCAGACCCAAGACCCGAAGGAACGGCAAAAACTCCTTCAGGAGCATTGGAATACGATGCAAGGAAATATGGGAATGATGCACGGCATGGGCATGGGAATGTGGGGAGGCGGCATGATGGGCGGGCACATGATGGGTGGCGGCATGATGGGGGGCGGCCACATGATGGGCTGGCAGGACTACTCGAACTTGCCCCAGGAGCAGAAAGCACAGCGTCAGTACATGATGGACAGGTACATGGGGATGCAGCAGATGATGATGGATCACATGATGTGGCACCAACACTACATGGGGATGCCCCCAGCTAAACCCGCTCCGTAAGCATGACTCTGGGTTCTGTCCGAAAAGTCAGCTGAACGAAGGTCACGCAAGACGAAAAGTGACGATGGCGCGGAGTGTACTGGCCCTAATGGGGCATTCCGAGCCACTTTTAAACGCGACCTCACCGAGCACAGGCACTTTTAGTGCATAGCCCAAGGTTCCCTCCCATGGCCGGAAAGTGACGATAAAATCCGTTATCGTCACTTTTCGGCCGGCGGCCGCTTCGCTACCCTGAACGCCTGTGCCGTGGGATCCGTGGGCGTCGGCTCGCCGTCGCCTCCCCCCGCGGACGCCTGATCTAACTCACCCAGGAGCCACCCATGGAAACCCGACAGGTCGTGATCGAAGACTGGGATGGCGATGGCGGTATTCGCATTCCTGATGAAGCCCTGCAGGAAATGGGGGTCGACGTCGGGGACTCGCTGTACCTGATCGAGGAGTACGTGGGCACCACACGCTGCCTTGTGCTCAGCAAAACCCCGCGCATTCCTGATCGCGTCGATGAGCTGGTTGACCACTGG
>DATCUN010000095.1:0-6091 GCA_036561825.1 Pseudomonas sp. | reverse complement strand
CCGAGCGCTCGAACAGCCGCGCGCCCAGGCCGGCGGCGGCTTCAGCCTCGCCGAGCGCCAGGTTGAGCGGGTGCAGGTGGCCGGAGCCCATGTCGATCAGCCCGCCGCAGTAGCGCTGCGAACCGACCACCTCGTGCATCTGCTCCGCCTGCAGCAGGCGCAGCTCGTGGCGGTAGCCGAGCGCCAGCAGCTCGTCGCGGGCGCGGGCGAAGCCTTCCAGGTGCGCGGGGCGGTTGGCCAGGTCGCAGTAGCCCCAGCGCAGGTCGCAGTCGATGGCAAACTCCGTGATGCGCTGGCGCACCAGCTCCACCGCCTGCAGGCCGTAGAGCTTGAGGCGGCGCACGCCGTCGGTGCCGAGCAGCGGCAGGAAGCGTTCGACCTCGTGGCCGACGCCGCGGATCAGCTGGCCGCCGTTGCGCCCGCTGGCGCCCCAGCCGATCTGCCGCGCCTCCAGCAGCGCCACCGCGTAGCCGCGGCGGGCCAGCTCGATGGCGCAGTTCAAGCCCGTGTAGCCGCCGCCGACGATGCACACATCCACGCCGACCTCGCCGTCCAGCGCGGGAAACGCCAGCGCCCGGTTGGCGCTGGCGGCGTACCAGGAGGGCGCGTGCGCGGCGCTATGGGTGGCAAGGCGCGGGGACATGGGCGGGTCCGCAATGGCTGGCGATTGTCCCGAGCATAGGTCGTCCGCCGGCGCGCGCCAATCAGTCGGCAATCGGCAGCGCCAGGCTCTCCTTCACCTCTTCCATGACGATGTAGCTCTTCGACTCGCGCACGTGCGGCAGCTTGAGCAGGATGTCGCCGAGCAGCTTGCGGTAGGAGGCCATCTCCGAGATGCGCGCCTTGACCAGGTAGTCGAAGTCGCCGGACACCAGATGGCACTCCAGTACCTGCGGCAGGCGCAGCACCGCGCGGCGGAACTCCTCGAAGGTGTCGCCGGACTTGTAGTCCAGGCTCAGCTCGACGAACACCAGCAGGCCGGCGCGCAGCTGCGGCGGGTCGAGCCGCGCGTGGTAGCCGAGGATCACCCCGTCGCGCTCCAGGCGGCGCACCCGCTCGGTGCAGGGGGTGGTCGACAGGCCGACCCGCTCGCCCAGTTCGGTGAAGGAGATCCGCCCCTCCTCCTGCAGGATGCGCAGGATGTTGCGGTCGATGCGGTCCAGGTCGCGGCGGGACTTGTGCGGACTGCTCATGGGGGATGCCCCTCCCGGGGCGCATTTGCTCTGCGATTTGTCGCAAAATAGCGCCTCGCCGCCAGTGAAAGCCACTGCCGCAGCGCTTCCCATGCCCGCCCCGGCCGCACTCGCCGGGGCCACCACCAGGAGACTCCCCCATGGCCATCCGGCGCCTGCACAGCGAGCCGCGCTACAGCGAGATCGTCATCCACAACGGCACCGTCCACCTCGGCGGGCAGCTGGCCGACGACCTGTCCGGCGACATCCGCCAGCAGACCCGCGAAACCCTGGCCAGCATCGACCGCCTGCTGGCCGAGGCCGGTACCGACAAGACCCGCATCCTGTCGACCACCATCTACCTGCGCGACATCGCCACCGATTTCGCCGGCATGAACGAGGTGTGGGACGCCTGGGTCGCCCCCGGTGCGTCGCCGGCGCGCGCCACGGTGGAGGCCCGCCTGTACGCGCCGGAGGTGCGCGTGGAGATGATGGTGATCGCCGCCCTGCCGTAAGCGTGCGTGCCCCGACAGGCCGGTGCTGCGCCGCGCCCTGTCGGCCGCTTTGTTGAAAATACTGCACGGCGTTGCCATGCTATACGCAACAACCCCCATCAGCCTGAACGATCGAGGAGGACGCCAGCCTTGGACGTCGGAGCCCGTCTGTACGCCATCCGCAAACTCAAGGGCCTGTCCCAGCGCGAGCTGGCCAAGCGGGCCGGCGTGACCAACAGCACCATTTCGATGATCGAGAAGAACAGCGTCAGCCCCTCGATCAGCTCGCTGAAGAAGGTGCTGGGCGGCATCCCCATGTCGCTGGTGGAGTTCTTCTCCATGGACGTGGCGCAGGACGACCAGGCCCAGGTGGTCTACAAGTCCGACGAGCTGATCGACATCGGCAGCGGCGCGGTGGCCATGAAGCTGGTCGGCCGGGCCTTCCCCAACCGCACCCTGGCGTTCCTCGACGAAACCTATCCGCCGGGTGCCGACACCGGCCGGGAAATGCTCAGCCACGAGGGCGAGGAGGCCGGCATGCTGGTCGATGGGCGCCTCGAGCTGACCGTCGGCGAGGAGGTGTTCATCCTCGACACCGGTGACAGCTACTACTTTCGCAGCGACCAGCCGCACCGTTTCCGCAATCCGTTCGAGCAGCCGGCGCGGTTGATCAGTGCCACCACCCCGGCCGCGTTCTGAGCGGACGGCGTGGCGTTCGCCCGTGCCGCTGTCAAGCCCCTGCGACCATCGGGGTTGTTTCGGCCGGCTCGGCTTTGCCGTTATACTGCGGCGCCCGCGCGGTCCATCGCCCCGGGCGTGACTAGCCACGAAAGAGGGTGTAAGGGTGAACCTGATCAAGAAATTCCTGGCAGCCCAGGCTGCCGTGCTGGCCCTGTGGGCGGTTGGCGCCCAGGCCGATAGCGATGACAACATCGCCGAGCGTCTCAAGCCGGTAGGCGAAGTCTGCATCGCCGGCCAGGAGTGCAAGGGCGTGGGTGCTGTTGCGGCCGCTGCCGGCGGCGCGCGCAGCGCCGATGACATCATCGCCAAGAACTGCGGCGCCTGCCACAGTACCGGCGTGCTGAATGCGCCGAAGATCGGCGATGCTGCCGACTGGAAGGCCCGCGCCGCCGAGCGTGGTGGCGTCGATGCGCTGCTGAAGAGCGCCATCGGTGGCCGCAATGCCATGCCGCCGAAAGGCACCTGCGCCGACTGCTCCGACGACGAGCTGCTGGGTGCACTGAAGAAGATGTCCGGCCTGTAAGTTCGCCGCGTCGCAAAAAAACCGCCGCTCAAGGCGGTTTTTTTGTGCTTGTGCAGTGCACACAGCTGCCATGATTTAGTGCTAGGCTACTGATCAGTCCGGTCAGCGATGGCGGCCCCGATGCGGCCTGCTTCGCGCTACCGCCGCCAGCTGCGCACTTGGCCCCCCTGCTTGCCGACCTGCGCGCTGCGCGGATTTCCAGCGAGGAGTGGTAGATGAACATCAGTGCCCTGCAGCCTATGACTCCCCCGGCCGTCTCGGTTCCCCGTGTCGCCGGTAATCCCCTCGACCTCAAGGTCCACGCGGCGATCGCCCGCGCCAACAGTTCGGTATCGCCCATCAGCATGCTGTTGGCCCTGATGGACTGGTCCGGCCATCTCGCCGGTTCGCCCGGCAAGCAGCTGGAACTGCTGAATCTCGGTCTGGAGCAGACCCGCCGCCTGCTCGATTATGTCCGCGAAGTCGCCAGCGCCTCGCCGGACTGTCCGGCGCACGAGTGTGTCGAGCCGCCGCGGCGCGACCGCCGCTTCGCGGCCAAGGAATGGCACCAGTGGCCGTTCAGCCTGATGCACCAGTCGTTCCTGCTCAGCCAGGAATGGTGGCAGGTGGCGACCCACGGCGTGCGCGGCGTCTCGCGCCACCACGAGGAGGTGGTGGCCTTCGCGGCCCGCCAGCTGCTCGACCTGTTCTCCCCCGGCAACTTCCTGGCGAGCAATCCGCTGGTGCTGCAGCGCACCGCCGCGACCGGCGGCGCCAACCTGGTGCGCGGCATGATCCACGCGCTGGAAGATGCCGAACGCCTGGCCGCCGGCCATCCACCGGCCGGCACCGAGAACTTCGTGGTCGGCCGCGACGTCGCCGCGACCCCGGGCAAGGTGGTGCTGAAGAACCGCCTGATCGAACTGATCCAGTACACCCCGACCACCGCCACCGTGCATCCGGAGCCGATCCTGATCGTGCCGGCGTGGATCATGAAGTACTACATCCTCGACCTGTCGCCGCACAACTCGCTGATCAAGTACCTGGTCGACCAGGGCCACACGGTGTTCTGCCTGTCCTGGAAGAACCCGGGGGCCGAGGACGGCGACCTGGGCATGGACGAGTACCTGCAGCTCGGCTTCTTCGCCGCCCTCGACGCGATCAATGCCATCGTTCCCGATCGCAAGGTGCACGCCACCGGCTACTGCCTGGGCGGCACCCTGCTGGCCATCGCCGCGGCCGCGATGGCCCGCGACAACGACGAGCGCCTGGCGTCGATCTCCCTGCTCACCGCGCAGACCGACTTCACCGAGCCGGGCGAGCTGGCGCTGTTCATCGACGAGAGCGAAGTCAGCCTGCTCGAGGCGCAGATGCACGAAACCGGCTATCTCACCGCCGGGCAGATGGTCGGCGCCTTCCAGCTGCTGCGCTCCAGCGATCTGCTGTGGTCGCGCATGGTCGGCGAGTACCTGATGGGCGAGCGCGCCGAGATGATCGATCTGATGGCCTGGAACGCCGATGCCACGCGGATGCCGGCGCGCATGCACAGCCAGTACCTGCGGCGCCTGTTCCTCAACGACGACCTCAGCGAGGGCCGCTATCCGGTGGGTGGGCGGCCGGTGTCGCTGAGCGACATCGACACCCCGGTGTTCTGCGTCGCCACCACCCAGGACCACGTGGCGCCGTGGCGCTCGGTGTTCAAGCTGCACTACCTGAGCCCCACCGAGATCACCTTCGTGCTGACCAGCGGCGGCCACAACGCCGGCATCGTCAGCGAGCCGGGCCGGCCGCGGCGGCACTACCAGGTGCTGCAGCGGCCGGTCGGCGGCAATTACGTCGCCCCCGATGCCTGGCTCGCCAGCGCCCCGCGCCATGAAGACTCGTGGTGGCTGGAATGGCTCGCCTGGCTGCAGGCGCGCTCCTCGACGCCGGTTGCCGCTCCCGCCACCGGAGCGCCCGAGCAGGGCTACCCGGTCGTCGCTGACGCGCCGGGCGAGTACGTGCGGCAAAAGTAGCTTCGGCTTTCCTCCCCATCCGCCTCACCCTGTAGGAGGTCGTCATGTACCTCGATGCGCAATCCTCGCTGACCCAGTACAAGGTCAATCTGCAGTTCTACTTCCGTCTCTGCGACCTGCTGCGGGAAAACGGCCTGCGCTGGAGCGAGGCGGGCAATCGCGCGGTCGACGCCTGCGCCGCCGAGCTGGAGAGCGCGTCCACCCGCATGCTCGACGCCCGCGACTGGAACTCGCTGGGCTTTGTCGCCAGCGATCTGGGCTGGAAGGCCCTGCAGCTGCAGTGCGGGGCCGTCCAGCAGCTGGCGGAAACCACCCTCAACAACCAGAGCGCCTTCAGCGCGGCGGTGCAGGAGGCGGTGTCGAGCTGGCAAAAGGACAGTGCCGCGGCCCTGAAGGAAAGCACCGGCGCCATGCCGATCAGCACCACCCTGCAGGATTACCTGCAGGACTACCTGCACCTGCTGACCCCGCAGGCGCCGGGTAGCGCCAGCCGCAAGTCGTCGACGCGCCGGGCGCGCTGACCGGCGCGGCGCGCGGGGCCGGTTCACTCGACAAAGTGGACCTGGCCCCCGCTCAGCGAGGCGACCCGCGCCAGGGATTCGACCCGGTAGCCGAGCCTCTCCAGCTCCGCGCGGCCGGGCTGGAACGACTTCTCGATCACGATGCCGATGCCGGCGATGCTGGCCCCGGCCTGCTGGGCGATGGAAACCAGCCCCAGCGCGGCCTGGCCGTGGGCGAGGAAGTCGTCGACGATCAGCACCCGGTCGTGGGCGGCGAGGTGCTGGGCGGCGATGGCGATGGTGCTCTCCACCTGCTTGGTGAAGGAGTACACCCGCGCGGTCAGTAGCTGGTCGGTCAGCGTCAGCGAGCGCTGCTTGCGCGCGAAGAGCATCGGCACGCCCAGCGCCAGCGCGGTCATCAGCGCCGGGGCGATGCCCGAGGCCTCGATGGTGAGCACCTTGCTGATGCCCTGGTCGCGGAAGCGCCGGGCGAGTTCTGCGCCGATCTGCTGCATCAGCAGCGGGTCGACCTGATGGT
Organism: Pseudomonas sp.; assembly: GCA_036561825.1. Lineage (GTDB taxonomy): Bacteria > Pseudomonadota > Gammaproteobacteria > Pseudomonadales > Pseudomonadaceae > Geopseudomonas. The sequence goes on along the minus strand of DATCUN010000095.1, from coordinate 129 downwards.
TGAGGAAGGCATCCACCTTGAGCACCTGCTCGGAGAGCACGATGCCGTGCTCGCGGATCTTCTGTTTCAGCTGTTCCATGAGGCCTGGCCGCTCCGCTCGGACGTTGCTCGCTGCTCAGTGTAGGGCAC
>DATCUN010000094.1:0-4188 GCA_036561825.1 Pseudomonas sp. | reverse complement strand
GGCGAGCATGGCGCCCGGCGGGCGCGGCGCGCTGCCCCAGGTCTGCACCACGGTGTACAGCCGCACACGCTGGCCGGCCTGGCGCCAGGCCAGCACGCTGCGCAGGACGTTGAGGTCGACGCTGTCCATCAGACCTGCCAGTCCATCAGCTGGTTGCGGATCGGCAGCTCGCGGATGCGCTTGCCGGTGGCGGCGAAGATGGCGTTGCACAGCGCCGGGGCGATCGGCGGCACGCCCGGTTCGCCGACGCCGCCCAGAGGCACCTCGCCCTTGGGCGTGACCAGGTGCACGGCGATCTCCCGCGGCGCCAGCGGCAGGCGCGCCACCTGGTAGTTGTGCAGGTTGCTCTGCTCCACCTGGCCGGCGCGGAAGCTGATCTCACTGAGCGCGGCGTTGCTCAGGCCCATCACGCAGGCGCCTTCCATCTGCGAACGGATGCGCTCGGGGTTGATCTGCGGGCCGCAGTCCACCGCCATGGTCGCCTTGTGCACCAGCAGCGCGCCGTCGGTGCGCACTTCGACTTCCAGCACCACCGCCACGTAGGTGACGAAGCTGTAGTGCACCGCCAAGCCCAGGCCGCGGCCCTTGGGCAGCTCCTGGCCCCAGCCGGCCTGTCGGGTCGCTTCCTCGACCACCGCGCGCAGGCGGCCGGTGTCGAGCGGATACTGCTTGGGCGATTCGCCGTAGTTCCAGCTGTCGCCCAGGCTGCTCGGGTCGATCTTGCGGGCCGGGCCGAGCAGCTCCAGCAGGTAGTCGCGGTGGTCCTTGCCGGCCGCCGCCGCCAGCTCGGCGATGAAGCTCTGCACGGCGAAGGCGTGGGGGATGTTGCTCACCGAGCGGTACCAGCCGACCCGGGTGTGGGCGGCGGCCTGGGGGTTTTCCAGGCGCAGGTTAGGCACCCGGTAGGGCAGGTTGATGAAGCCCATGCCCAGCTCGAAGGGCCCCTGGTGCTTGGGGTCCGGGCCGAACAGCGCGCCGATGCTGGGCGCCGCGCTGCGGTGCAGCCAGGCGCTGGGCTGGCCCTTGGCGTCCAGGGCGCCGCGCAGGTATTCCAGCGATACGGTGTGGAAGTAGGAGTGCTGCAGGTCGTCCTCGCGGGTCCACTGCACGCGTACGTGCCGGCCGGGGAACTCCTTGGCCAGCAGCGCGGCCTCGATGATGAAGTCGGGCTTGGACTTGCGGCCGAAGCCACCGCCGAGCAGGGTGACGTTGACCTTCACTTTGTCGACCGGCAGCTCCAGGCGCTTGGCGATGCGCTCGCGGGTGACCTGCGGCGCCTGACTGGGCGCCCACACTTCGCAGGCGCCGTCGGCGAAGATCGCGGTGGCCACCGGCGGCTCCATGGCGGCCTGGGCCAGGTGCGGCAGGTAGTACTCGGCCTCCAGCACCTGCTTGGCCTTCTTGAACGCGGCGTCGACGTTGCCGACGTTGCGCACGCGCTTGCCCGGTGCGCGGGCGGCCTTGCTCAGCGCCTGGCGGTAGCTGGGGGAGTCGTAGGCGGCGTTGGCGCCGTCGTCCCACTCCAGCTTGAGCGCCTCGCGGCCCTTGATTGCTGCCCAGGTGTTGCCGGCCACCACGGCGACGCCGCCCAGCGGCTGGAACTCGGAGGGGAGGGGCGTGGCGGCGATTTCCACCACCTTCACCACCCCCGGCACCTGCAGGGCGGTGCTGGCGTCGTGGCTCTTCAGGGTACCGCCGTAGACCGGCGGGCGGGCGATGACGGCGTACAGCATGTTGTCGAAGCGCACATCGGCGCCGAACTGGGCGCGACCGTGGACGATGTCGGCGCCGTCGATGGCGCGGGTCGCTTCCTTGCCGATGTAGCGGAACTCCTCGGGTTTCTTCAGGCGCAGGCTCTTGCGCGCCGGCACCGCCAGCGCGGCGGCGGCCTCGGCCAGTTCGCCGTAGCCCAGGCTGCGTCCGCTGGCAGCGTGCAGCACCTTGTGGCCCTGCGCCTTGCACTCGGCCACCGGCACCTGCCATTGCTGGGCGGCGGCCTGCTCGAGCATCTGCCGCGCGGCGGCGCCACAGCGGCGCAGCGGCTCGAACCAGTGGCGCATGCTGCGCGAGCCGTCGGTGTCCTGGTTGCCGTAGACCGTCTCGTCGCCCGGCGCCTGCACCACGCGCATCATCTCCCACTCGGCTTCCAGCTCGTCGGCCACCACCATGGCCAGGCTGGTGCGCACGCCCTGGCCCATCTCCGAGCGGCTGCAGACGAAGGTCACCAGGCCGTCGGCCGCGATGCTGAGAAATACCTTGGGGCTGTCGACCCAGCCGTGGGGCATGGCGTCGGCGCCGAACACGTTCTTCTTCGCCGCGGCGAAGGCGCTGGGCATGCCCCAGTTGGCGGCGATCACCAGCGCGCCGGTGGCGGCCAGGCCCTTGAGGAAGCCGCGGCGGCTGAGGTTGGCGACGACGACGTCATCCTGAGTGAGGTCTTCCCGTTCCTGGATGCTCATGCCTGGCCCTCCCGCAGCTTGCCGGCGGCGCTGTCGATGGCCGTGCGAATCCGGTTGTAGGTCCCGCAGCGGCAGATGTTGCCGACCATCGCCGCCTTGATCTGCCCCTCGTCGGGACTGCGGTTGTCCCGCAGCAGCGCGGTGGCCGCCATGATCTGCCCGCCCTGGCAGAAGCCGCATTGGGCGACGGCATGCTCCAGCCAGGCCTGCTGCACCACCTTGCCGACCGGGTCTTCGTGCAGCGCCTCGATGGTGGTTACCCGTTTGCCGACCGCCTGGCCGACCGGGGTGAGACAGCCACGCACGGCCTGGCCGTCGAGGTGCACGGTGCAGGCGCCGCACTGTCCCATGCCACAACCGAACTTGGTGCCGGTGTAACCGACGACATCGCGTATGGCCCACAGCAGGGGCATGTCCTCCGCTACATCGAGCGGGTGATCCTTGCCATTCAGGTTCAGGGTAATCATCGAGGCGTATCCATTCATTGGGTCATTGCACAGCACCGGCGTGTGCGGCCCGACCAGCACCTGCTGGCAGAGCGGCCGGCTGCAGATCCGAGAGGTTTGCTTGAATTTAGCTCAACAAGCGAAGACACCGTTTATACCATCGGATCGATTGCTGCCGGGATCACATCCTGTGCGTCAGGCGTATTTTTGCGCCAATCCAGTGCGGGCTGGAAAAAAAGCCCCGACCACAGGGCCGGGGCTTTGGCGACAGATCGCTCCGCTCAGGCTGGAGCGTTTGCTGTCGGGAGGTTCACTTCAGTTCGAGCGTGCCCTTCATGAGCGCGGCATGGCCGGGGAAGCTGCAGTAGAACATGTACTGCTCGCCCGCCTTGAGCTTGGCTACCTCGAAGGTCACGGCATCCTTCTCGCCGCCACCGATCACCTTGGTGTGGGCGATGACCCGCGTGTCGTCGGGCTTCAGGTAGTTGTTGTCGAGGCCGGCGCCGGTGCCGTCGGTCAGCACGCCCTGCATGTCGGCGTTGGTGCTCAGCACCCAGTTGTGGCCCATCACGTTCTTCGCCATCTGGCCGGTGTGGGTGAGGTTGACGGTGAAGGTCTTGCAGCTCTTGTCCACGCTGATGGCGCTGGTGTCGAACTGCAGTTGGTCGGCAGCCTGGATGTCCACTGAACACTCGGCCGCCCAGAGGGGGGCGCTGAACAGACCGAGCAGGGAGATGGCAGCGAGTTTGCGAAACATACGAGCCTCCTGGGTAGGTTGGGCTGAACGCTCCGAACGGGATGGCCCCAGCGAAGGGCGGAGTCCCGGCATCGGTGCAGGACCGCGCCGACGTGGTCGGCACGGCAGGCAAGCGGGGGATCGCTCGGTGCTTGAGGATAGTCAAGGCGATGGGTTTGCGCCGGTTGCCGGTCAGTCTGCGGGCGGCAGCCGTGCTGTTGTGCCGGCTGCCGCGAGGGCCGGGTGACGCGACTCAGCGCGACTGCAGCCAGGCGCGCCAGCCGCCGCAGGCGGTGATGTCCTCGGCGCCCTCCAGCCCGTAGGCGTCGCAGATGAAGCCGGTTTCCCAGCGGCTGTCGGCCAGCTCCACCTTGCCCAGGCCCAGCGGCGCCGGGATGCCGGTGAGGAAGGAGCCCAGCTCGGCGCTCGGCAGTTCCCAGACTTCCACGGCAATCGCCGCGCCGCCCTCGGCGACACGGAGCATGCCCGGGCGCAGCGGCGGGCCACCGGCCAGCGCGTACAGCTTGTAACGCGGCGCGCTGCGGGT
>DATCUN010000093.1:0-1668 GCA_036561825.1 Pseudomonas sp. | reverse complement strand
TTCGTTGATCCGCGCCTGCAGCCGCGACAGTCGGGCGTGCTTCTCGGCGTCGCTGATGGTGTCTTCCAGATCGGCCGCGGGCGTGCCCGGGCGGCGCGAATAGATGAAGGAGAAGCTGTGGTCGAAGCCGATGTCTTCGATCAGCTTCATGGTCTTCTCGAAATCCTCGTCGGTCTCGCCGGGGAAGCCGACGATGAAGTCCGAGCTGATCGAGATGTCCGGGCGCACCGCCCGCAGCTTGCGGATCTTGGCCTTGAATTCCAGCGCGGTGTAGCCGCGCTTCATCGCCGACAGCACCCGGTCGCTGCCCGCCTGTACCGGCAGGTGAAGGAAGTTGGCCAGCTGCGGCACGTCGCGGTAGGCATCCACCAGCGAGTCGCTGAACTCCAGCGGGTGCGAGGTGGTGAAGCGGATCCGGCCCACCCCGTCGATCTCGGCGATGGTGCGGATCAGCAGGCCGAGATCGGCGAACTCGCCCTCCCCATACGGGCCGCGGTAGGCGTTGACGTTCTGGCCCAGCAGGTTGATCTCGCGCACGCCCTGGGCGGCCAGCTGGGCCACTTCCACCACCACGTCCTCGAACGGACGGCTCACTTCGGTGCCACGGGTGTAGGGCACCACGCAGAACGAGCAGTACTTGGAGCAGCCTTCCATGATCGACACGAACGCCGAGCCACCGTCGGCGCGCGGCTCGGGCAGGCGGTCGAACTTCTCGATCTCCGGGAAGCTGATGTCCACCTGCGACTTGCCCGACTCGCGCCGCTGCCGGATCAGCTCGGGCAGGCGATGCAGGGTCTGCGGGCCGAACACCAGGTCCACGTGCGGGGCGCGCTTGATGATCGCTTCGCCTTCCTGCGAGGCCACGCAGCCGCCCACGCCGATGATCACACCACGGCCGTTGTTCTTCAGCGCCTTCCAGTACCCCAGCTGGCTGAATACCTTCTCCTGCGCCTTTTCGCGGATCGAGCAGGTGTTCATCAACAGCACGTCGGCCTCGGCCGGGTCGTCGGTGAGCTCCAGCCCCTCGGCGGCGGCGAGCACGTCGGCCATCTTGGACGAGTCGTACTCGTTCATCTGGCACCCGTGGGTCTTGATGTAGAGCTTGCCGCGCACCGGTCCGTCCACCTTCGGCCGGGTGCCGGGCAGGGGGATCAGGTCGGGGCGGGGCGAATCGGGCGAAGCGGAGGCAGGCAAGGCGGAGCCGGCCGAAGTTGGCGCGGTCGAAGCTGGCGTCCCGGTCATGGCGCTTATTCCAGTCGGGTGGGCGGGCAGGCAGCCGGAAGGCTGCTGGGAAGCCGCCCATTGTAGCGGGGAAGGGGGGAGGGCGCCGGGCGCCCGGGCCGGCCCGCGGTGTGACGGCCGTCGGGGGTTGGGGCCTGAAGTCCGTCAGTGTCGCGTCAAAGACTTGGCAAGGCTCCGTTAACTTGGGACACTCGCCGCCATGAAGGGGATCTTGGGGATCGCTGCGCTGGCCTTGGCTGCGCTGACCGCTTTGCCGGCCAGTGCGGGCACGCTGTACAAGTGCGTCGGAGCCGACAACATCCCCAGCTACGTGAGCAAGCGGGTGGCGGGCGCGTCCTGCAGTGTGGTCAGCAGTTACCGGCCCGACCGAAGCGCCCCACGCCGGTATGTGCCGCCGGCCCCGACCCCGGTCGCCGCCGCTGTCGT
>DATCUN010000092.1:0-3031 GCA_036561825.1 Pseudomonas sp. | reverse complement strand
GAGCCGGCGCCGCAGGGGCAGCAGCAGGAGCCGCGGCAACGGGAGCGGCGGCCGGCACGGCGCCGGCCACGCGCAGGGTGAGGATCAGCTCGCCGGTGCCAACCTCGTCGTTGAGCTTGACCGCCACGCTGTCGACGGTGCCGGCCTGCGGGCAGGGGATTTCCATGCTCGCCTTGTCCGACTCCAGCACCAGCAGCGACTGCTCGGCGCTGACCACGTCGCCGGCCTTGACCAGCAGCTCGATGATGCGGGCCTTGCCGGCCGAGCCGATGTCCGGCACGTGCACCGGCTGCAGGCTCTCGCCGACCGGGGCGGCCGGAGCCGCGGCTGGAGCTTCGGCCGCCGGCGCACTGGCGGCGGCGCCCTCGGCTTCCAGCTCGAGCAGTTCGTCGCCGGTCTTCAGCTTGTCGCCCAGCTTGATCTTCAGGCTCTTGATCACCCCGGCCTTGGGCGCGGGGATCTCCATGCTGGCCTTGTCGGACTCCAGGGTCAGCAGGCTCTGGTCGGCTTCGATGCGGTCGCCGACCTTGACCAGCAGTTCGATCACTTCACCATCGCCGCTGCCGATATCGGGTACGCGAATCAGTTCACTCATCGCTTCTCTCCTCAGCAGTCCAGCGGGTTGGGTTTGTTGGTGTCGATGCCGAACTTGGCGATCGCCTCGGCCACCACGGTGCGCTCGATCTCGCCGCGGTCGGCCAGGGCCTCCAGCGCGGTCAGCACCACCCAGTTGCGGTCCACCTCGAAGAAGTGGCGCAGCTTCTTGCGGCTGTCGCTGCGGCCGAAGCCGTCGGTGCCGAGCACCTTGTATTCCTTGACCGGGACCCACTGGCGGATCTGGTCGGCGAACAGCTTCATGTAGTCGGTGGAGGCGACCACCGGGCCCTTGCGCTCGGACAGGCACTGCTCGACGTAGCTCAGCTCGGGCTTCTGTTCCGGGTGCAGGCGGTTGCGGCGCTCCACGGCCAGGCCTTCGCGGCGCAGCTCGTTGAAGCTGGTGACGCTCCACACGTCGGCGCCGACGTTGTACTCCTCGCGGAGGATCTTCGCCGCCTCGCGCACTTCGCGCAGGATGGCGCCGGAGCCGAGCAGCTGCACGTGGCAGGCGGCGTCGCGGTTGTCCTCTTCGAGCAGGTACATGCCCTTGATGATGCCGTCCTCGACGCCTTCCGGCATGGCCGGCTGGGCGTAGGCCTCGTTCATCGCGGTCAGGTAGAAGAACACGTTCTGCTGCTCTTCGGTCATCTGACGGATGCCTTCGCGGATGATCACCGCCATCTCGTAGGCATAGGTCGGGTCGTAGGTGCGGCAGTTGGGGATGGTCGAGGCCAGGATGTGGCTGTGGCCGTCCTCGTGCTGCAGGCCTTCACCGTTGAGGGTGGTGCGCCCGGCGGTGCCGCCGATCAGGAAGCCGCGCGCACGGCTGTCGCCGGCCGCCCAGGCCAGGTCGCCGATGCGCTGGAAGCCGAACATCGAGTAGAACACGTAGAACGGCAGCATCGGCTGGTTGTGGTTGCTGTAGGCGGTGGCCGCGGCAATCCAGCTGGACATGGCGCCGGCCTCGTTGATGCCTTCCTCGAGGATCTGGCCCTTCTTGTCCTCGCGGTAGAACATCACCTGGTCCTTGTCCACCGGCTGGTACAGCTGGCCGACCGAGGAGTAGATGCCGAGCTGGCGGAACATGCCTTCCATGCCGAAGGTGCGCGCCTCGTCCGGGATGATCGGCACGATGCGCGAACCCAGGTCCTTGTCCTTGACCAGCTGCGAGAGGATGCGCACGAAGGCCATGGTGGTGGAGATTTCGCGGTCGCCGGTGCCGTCGAGGATCGCCTTGAGGGTCTCCAGCGGCGGGGTCGGGATGCTGAAGCTCTTGGCGCGGCGCTGCGGCACGAAACCGCCGAGCTTCTCGCGGCTCTTCAGCAGGTACTTCATTTCCGGGCTGTCCGGTTCCGGCTTGTAGAACGGCAGCTCTTCCAGCTGGTCGTCCGCAATCGGGATGCCGAAGCGGTCGCGGAAGGCCTTGAGGCTTTCCAGGTCGACCTTCTTGACGTTGTGGGTGATGTTCTGCGCCTGGCCGGAGCCGGTGCCATAGCCCTTGATGGTCTTGGCCAGTACCACGGTCGGCTGGCCGGTGTGGTTGACCGCCTCGTGGTAGGCCGCGTAGACCTTGAACGGGTCATGGCCGCCACGGTTGAGCTTCCAGATCTCCTCGTCGGAGAGATCCTTGACCATCTCCAGCAGCTCCGGACGGGCACCGAAGAAGTGCTCGCGGACGAACTTGCCGTCGTTGGCCTTGTAGTTCTGGTACTCGCCGTCGACGGCCTCGTCCATGCGCTTCTGCAGCAGGCCCTTGGTGTCCTTGGCGAACAGCGGGTCCCACATGCGGCCCCAGATCACCTTGACCACGTTCCAGTCGGCACCGCGGAACACGCCTTCGAGTTCCTGGATGATCTTGCCGTTGCCGCGCACCGGGCCGTCGAGACGCTGCAGGTTGCAGTTGACCACGAAAATCAGGTTGTCGAGCTTCTCGCGGCCGGCCAGGGCGATGGCGCCGAGGGATTCCGGCTCGTCGGTCTCGCCGTCGCCGAGGAAGCACCAGACCTTCTGCTTGCCGGCGGGGATGAAGCCGCGGTGCTCCAGGTACTTCATGAAGCGCGCCTGGTAGATCGCCTGGATCGGGCCCAGCCCCATCGACACGGTGGGGAACTGCCAGAAGTCCGGCATCAGCCACGGGTGCGGGTAGGAGGACAGGCCGTTGCCGTCCACCTCCTGGCGGAAGTTGTTCAGCTGGTCTTCGCTGATGCGGCCTTCGAGGAAGGCGCGGGCGTAGACGCCGGGGGAGGCGTGGCCCTGGAAGTAGATCAGGTCGCCGCCGTGTTCTTCGGTCGGCGCCTTGAAGAAATAGTTGAAGCCGATGTCGTACAGGGTCGCACTGGAGGCGAAGGTGGAGATGTGGCCACCCAGGTCCGGGTCCTTCTTGTTCGCGCGCATCACCGTGGCCAGGGCGTTCCAGCGGATCAGCGAGCGGATG
>DATCUN010000091.1:0-2785 GCA_036561825.1 Pseudomonas sp. | reverse complement strand
CGGCGAGCGCGAAACAGTCCGGCGTGCTCGATGCCCGGCTGCAGCTGCTGCAGCGCCTGCAGCTCGGGCTGCAGGCCGTCCGCCGTGCCGCGCAGGGTCCACGACAGCAACTCGCGCTGGCGGCGCAGCTGGCGGTTGTACAGCGGTTGCAGGCGCGCCACCTCGGCGGCCTCCAGCAGCAGTGCACCCAGCTCGCCGGCGGTCGGCTGTACGCGGATCTCGCGCACCTGCTGGGCGATCTGCAGGCTGCGCCGGCTGGCGTGGTCGTTCTGGAAGTGCGACTGCACGCGGCGACGCAGGTTGCGGCTCTTGCCGACATAGAGTAGCGCCCCGCCCTCGCCATGGAAGTAGTAGACGCCTGGGCGCTCGGGCAGCGCGGCCAGCCGCTCGGCACTCAACTGATGCGGCACCGCAGCCTTGCGCAATTGCCCGCGCAGGCTGCGCTCGAACGCCGCGGCATCCTGCCGGGCCAGGCACTGCAGCAGCTGCCAGCAGGCCTCGACATCGACCGACGCACGGTGGCGCAGGAAGCGCGGGATAGCAAAGTGCGCGCACAGGGCATCGAGGCCGTAGGCCGGCAGCTCGGGATGCAGCTGGCGGGCCAGGCGCAGGGTACACAGCTGGCGGGCACGCAACGGCAACCCGGCGGCGAGCAGTGCCTGGCGCAGGAAGGCCAGATCGAAACGCAGGTTGTGGCCGACCAGCAGACGCCCGTGCAACACCTGCCGCAGCGCGCCGGCAATCTCGGCGAAGCGCGGCTGGCCATGCAGCTCCGCAGCCAGCACACCGCTCAGGGCAACCACGCTGGCCGGCAGCGGCTGCCCGGGGTCGAGCAGCCAGCTCAGCCGACGGCGCACCCGGCCCTCGTCGACCAGCAGCACGGCGATTTCCCAGATGCCGTCGCGCTGCGGATGCAGGCCGGTGGCTTGCACATCCAGCAGCGCCAGCGGACGCTGCAGCGCCGCCGGCAGCTCAGCGTCGGTCACCAGTGCGAACGCATGCCGATCGGCACGCGCAGCGGCTCGCGACTGCCCTCGGCCAGGCCGCACATCTCGTCGTAGGGCGAGTGGTGGACTAGGTGGAACGGCAGCAGCGGCACCTCCTGCAGCAGATCGCGGGCGTGCTCCACCGAGCGCAGGTGGCAGACGCGCCCGTGCTCGTCGACCAGGCTGTGCGGGCGGCCGTCCATCTGCGCCTCGAGGACGTAGATGCCGCCCTCCAGGGAGATCAGGTCGAGGCCGTCGATGCGCCCGGCAAGGGCGTGGGCGGACAGGTCGTGCAGGTTCATGGCAATCACCTCGGCAGTGAATCTATACAAACAATGCAACAAGTACAGTATTTGTACAAGATCAACTCTGCGCAAGGCAGAAACGCCACCGCCCGTCTGCCAGAGGCAAGACGGGCGGTGCAGGAGGCAGTCATGGATAGCCTAAAGCCGGTTCACGGCCTCGCGGGCCACGGCCAGCAGGAAGCTGCCGACGCGCCGCAGTCCGTGGCAGGCTTTCAGTGCTTGGTCAGCTTGTCCACGTAGGCCATGGCAAAGGCCGAGACGACGAAGGTCATGTGGATGACCACGTACCACAACAGCTTGTCGTTGGGGATCTTCTGCGCGTCCATGAACATGCGCAGCAGGTGGATCGAGGAGATCGCCACGATCGATGCCGCCACCTTCAGCTTCAGCGAGCCGGAATCCATCTTGCCCAGCCACTCGAGCTTTTCCTTGCCCTCGTCGATGTCGAGCTGGGAGACGAAGTTCTCGTAGCCGGAAATCATCACCATCACCAGCAGGCCACCGACCAGCGCCATGTCGATCATCGACAGCAGCACCAGGATCAGCTCGGCCTCGGCCAGTTCGAACACATGGGGCAGGACGTGGAAGATTTCCTGGAAAAACTTCAGGGCCAGCGCCAACAGCGCCAGCGACAGCCCGAGATAGATCGGCGCCAGCAGCCAGCGCGCGGCATACATGGTGTTTTCGATGAATCGTTCCATGGGATAGAGGCACGGCATTGCACAAGGGAGGCCGAGTATACCGGGCCTGCCGGCGCGACTGCAGCCGGACTTGCCGGGCCAGCCTGTGGATAACTGTGTGGATGAGTTCTGGATGAATGGCTGCGGGCGGCGCGGCGCCTGCCGGGCCGAGCACGGGGCAGCCCCAACAGCCGCAGCGCGGCGGCCTAGGGCTGCAGGCGGAAATGCCCCGGGGGATGGCCGCGTCCGGCATCCTGCCGGCGCAGTTCGGCCTGCAGATGCAGACGCCAGATAGCCGGTTCGTCGACCGCCAAGTAACCCTGACGCAACAGGTTTTCGACGATCTCGTCGAGCACCCCCTGCGCCTCAGAAGCCCCGTGGAACGGGCCTTGCGCCTTGACCGCCGAAGGCTGGGCGGCATTCAGGCCGGCCGCGCAGAACAGCATCCACAGTCCCTGCCCGCCAGCCAGCGGATGGAGCATGCATTCGATACGGGTGACGATTCCCGGACTGTGCCGGGTCAGACAGAGGTGGCGCGGCATGGCGACTTTCCTCCCAATGGACACTATTGAGCCTAGTCGCACTGTGCCTGCGAGGAAAGCCCCAGTTATCCCCGCGATCTGTGGATAACCTTGTGCATGACGCGGGGGCAGATGATGCGGAGGGCCGCCGGGTGCTCCGCACGCCGACCTGGTCATAAAATGACCAGGTCGGCGGTCGCCGCCCAATCCGCTGCAGCGCCTCAGCGGCGCAGGCGGCGGGCCTGGCTGGTCGGCTTGCCCGGCACAGGCGCGGCGGCGGCGGCCTTGCCATG
>DATCUN010000090.1:0-4209 GCA_036561825.1 Pseudomonas sp. | reverse complement strand
CGGCGCCAACGCGCGCCACGCCATCTCCACCGGCGTGATCGGCGGCATGTTGTTCGCCACCCTCCTGGGCCTGCTGCTGATCCCGATCTTCTTCATCGTGGTCCGCCGGCTGCTGGGCGACAAGATGGACGAACCGTCGCGTGAATACCTGGAAAGCCACAAGGACCAGGACGGCCAAGGCACGCCACAGGCACAGGGCGGCCACTGAGTCATCGCTTCGCGCGATACGAAAAGACCCCGGCGCTGCCGGGGTCTTTTTTGGTGAGATCCTCGGACTGCGTCAGCCGGTATCGTCCAGCGGCTGACCAGGACCCAGGCCGCCGCCATGGAAGTGGGGGAGCACAACCCAGGTCGTTGCACTGTCCCATTCGCCCAGGCTGGCGCGCTCGCTCGTCCATGCTCGGCCACGGGCCACCCATCACGAACAGCTCGGCCGGAGTCGTTCGTCCACGTCCAGGTGGCAACCGAGGCGCTGCTACTTCGGCCGATTCCTGCGGCTGGCGATCCACTGGTCAACGCGGCGATCCAGCAGTGTGAGTGGCAGCGCACCACCGTCCAGCACCGTGTCGTGGAAGCCCTTGATGTCGAATCTGTCACCGAGCTCGGCCTCGGCCTTCCTGCGCAGCTCCTGGATCCGGATCATGCCGATCTTGTAAGCGGTGGCCTGTCCCGGCATGACCAGGTAGCGCTGCACTTCGGACTGGATCGCTGCCAGCGGGACGGCGCTGTTGGCATCGAAGTAGTCGACCGCCTGCTGCTCGGTCCAGCCCTTGGAGTGCAGGCCGGTATCGACCACCAGGCGGATCGCGCGCCACATTTCCGAACTCAGGCGGCCGAACTCGGAATACGGATCCTGATAGGTGTTCGGCATCTCCTTGGCCAGCCACTCTGCATACAGGCCCCAGCCTTCCGAATAGGCTGTGAACTTGGCTTGGGTACGAAACCTGGGCACCCCGGTAAGCTCCTGCGCGATCGAGATCTGCATGTGGTGTCCAGGCAAGCCCTCGTGATAGGCGATGACCTCGAGCTCCGGCTTGGGCATGGCATCCATGTCGGACAGGTGGGCGTAGTACACGCCAGGCCGCGAGCCATCGGGGGTACCCGGGAAATAGTGCTGGGCCGCGCCCGGCTGCTCGCGGAAGGCCTCCACGCGCTTGACCACCAGGTCGGCCTTGGGCAGCAGGCCGAAATAGTTGGGCAACTGCGCCTTGATGTTGGCGATGACCCGGGTGGCCTGGTCGATGTAGGCCTCGCGGCCGGCATCGGTGTTGGGGAACTTGAACTGCGGGTCGGAATCGATGAAGGCGAAGAACGCATCCAGGTCGCCCTTGAAGCCGACCCGATTCTTCAGCGCGTTCATCTCGCCCTTGATCCGCTCGACTTCCTTCAGGCCCAGCGCATGGATCTGGTCGGCGGTCATGTTGGTGGTGGTCATCTGGCGCAGCTGATACTGGTAGTACGCCTTGCCGTTGGCATGGGTAGTGCCTACGCCGGAAGCATTGACTGCCGCGTTCGGCAGGTCTTGCTCGCACCAGGCAATGATCCGCTCGTAGCCCGGCTTGAATTGTTCCAGTAGTACCGTGCGCGCCTGCTGCTTCAGGGATGCGGCGCGTTCGGCATCGATCTTGCCGTTCTTCACCAGCGCATCGGCCTTGGCCTGGGCGTCGGCCCAGATGGACGAATCCTCGCCCTCCGAGAACGGTGCGCCGGCAATCACCTTGCGCGCCTGGTCGATCACCCCTTCATAGGCGAATTTGGGCGGACGCACGCCCTGCCTGGCGGACTTGCGCGCGCGCTCCAGCAACTGGTCGAACGCGCGCGCGGTTGCCGCCAGGCGCGCGACGTAAGCGCTGTAGTCGGCCTCCTCGTCCACCTTGTGGAAGTTGATCAGGATGGTGGGAAGGAAACTCTGCGCGCCCTTCATCTGGTCGAAGGCGTAGCGATCGACCAGGAACGGGAGACCGTCACGCGCGTTCTCGTACTGCAGCTTCCACAGGTCGTAGGAAAACTTGCCTTCGTCGCTGAGCTTGGCGTAGGCGAAGGTCTTTTCCATTTCCTCGACGCTGGACTTCTGCCAGGCCACCTGGTCGAGCGTGGCCTGCTCAGACAGGTCGTCCAGCTGGTCGTACAGGTCCTTGCGCCCCTGAAAGGTCAATTGCAGCGGACTGAAGCGCAGTTGCTCCTCGTACTTCTTCTCAAACCACTGGTTCAGACGTTCGGTCTCGGCCTTGATGTCGGCCTGGGAAATGGCCGCCGGTGGGGTCCAGGCCGCACCGGCCTGCGGCGTCGTGGCGCCAGCGGGGCCGGTCAAGGCCAACGCCAGGGCACAGGCGATCAGGGTTTGACGCATCGCGTTCTCCTACGGGAAGGGACATACCTGCCCGGGAACTCTAGCGGATTGCACCGGGCAGGGCCGTCCATGCAGTGCCGGCGACTGCTTCGGTGCTGCCACCCGGGCAGCGTTACAGGAACGCCACGTTGCGGATCCCTATCGTCGCCGCGCCTACGCACCGCCAGGTCTGGCAGCGTGCGATCACCGGGCTGGATGTCCGAGTCGCCTTGCCAAGATCGCCCTCGTCCTGGCATCGCGTTGAACGCACCGGGCCAACCTCGCCGCCAGGCGAGCAGGCCGGTGCCTGGCGCTCGCTAACGCAGGCCGGTCTCGCCGCGCGCGATCACCAGGCGCTGGATTTCGCTGGTGCCTTCGTAGATCTCGGTGATCTTGGCATCTCGGAAGTAACGCTCCAGCGGCATCTCCTTCGAATAGCCCATGCCGCCATGGATCTGCACCGCCTGGTGGGTGATCCACATCGCCGCCTCCGACGCGGTGAGCTTGGCGATGGCCGCCTCGCTGCCGAACTTCCTGCCCTGCCCTTTCAGCCACGCCGCGCGCAGGGTCAGCAGCAGCGATGCGTCCAGCTTGCACTTCATGTCGGCGATCTTGGCCTGGGTCATCTGGAAGGTGCCGATCGGCGCGCCGAAGGCCTTGCGTTCCTTCACGTATTCGATGGTCTTTTCATACGCCGCCCGGGCGATGCCGATGGCCTGCGAGGCGATGCCGATGCGCCCGGCATCCAGCACGCCCATGGCGATCCGGAAGCCCTCGCCCTCGCCGCCGACCACCTCGCCCGGCTGGGCCAGGTAATCGGCGAACTCGATCTCGCAGGTGGCCGAGGCGCGGATGCCCAGCTTCGGTTCGGTCTTGCCGCGGTGGAAGCCTTCGCGCCCGGTATCGACGATGAAGGCGGTGATGCCCTTGGCGCCCTTGTCCGGCGCGGTCATCGCGAACAGCACGATGTATCTGGCCACCGGACCGGAGGTGATCCAGCTCTTCTTGCCGTTGATGACGAACGTGCCGTCGTCCTGCCTGACCGCGCGGCAGCGCATGGCCGTGGCGTCCGAACCGGACTGCGGCTCGGTCAGGGCGAAGGCGCCGATCTGGCTGCCGTCGGCGATGGCGCGCACGTAAAGCTGCTTCTGTTCCTCGGTGGCGAACTTGAGCAGGCCCGAGCAGTACAGCGAGTTGTTGACCGACATGATGGTGGCGTGCGCGGCATCGCCGGCGGCCACCTCGATCATCGCCAGCACGTAGCTGACCGGGTCCATGCCGGCGCCGCCGTACTCGGCCGGCACCTCGATGCCCATCAGGCCGTTCTCGCCCAGCAGCCGGATGTTCTCCAGCGGGAACTCGCCGGTCCTGTCGAAATGCTCGGCGCTGGGCGCGATCTTTTCCTGGGCGATCCGGCGGGCCACGTCCTGGATCATCAGCTGCTCTTCGGTGTATCCGAAATCCACGGTCTTTCCCTGCTCAAGGTGCGAGACCCTCGATTGTAGCCTCGCACCATGCGGCTACGTATGGAATTGACCGCCAGCGGCTCGACGGACATAATATCGCCCTATCGCGATATAGAGATGGATCATGGATCTGGAAGCCTGGTCGGCCCGTCTGAAGGTGTTCGCCGACGCCACCCGCGTGCGCCTGCTGGCCCTGCTGGCCAGCGAGGAACTGACCGTGGCCGAGCTGTCCTCGATCACCCGCCTGGCGCAGCCGCGCGTTTCGACCCACCTGGCCAAGCTCAAGGACGCCGGGCTGGTGCGCGATCGCCGCGCAGGCGTGTCGGCCTACTACCGTTTCGACGAGGACAACCTGGACCCGGCCCAGCGCGACCTGTGGCGCAGCCTGCGCGCGGGCAGCGACGATCCGCTGCT
>DATCUN010000089.1:0-12293 GCA_036561825.1 Pseudomonas sp. | reverse complement strand
CAGCGCTCGCCCTGACGGCTGTTGCGCGCCACCAGGCGCGCCGCCTCGGCGGTGAGCAGCGGGCGCAACGCCGACTCCGGCGGCGCGAAGGCGCTGCCTGGCACATGCAGGCCCATGGCCTCCATCAGCAGCTGGTTGGTGTTGGCGGTGCCGTAGAAGGTGCAGGTGCCCGGCGCATGGTAGGCGCCCAGCTCGGCCTCGAGCAGCTCCTCGCGACTGGCCTCGCCGCGCGCATAACGCTGGCGTACCGCCGCCTTCGCGCTATTGCTCAGCCCGGACGGCATCGGCCCGGCCGGCACGAACACCGCCGGCAGATGGCCGAAGCGCAGCGCGCCGATCAACAGGCCCGGCACGATCTTGTCGCACACGCCCAGATACAGGCCGCCGTCGAAGATGGCGTGGGTCAGGCCGATGGCGGCGGCCTGGGCGATCAGGTCGCGGGAGAACAGCGACAGCTGCATGCCCGCCATGCCCTGGGTGATGCCGTCGCACATGGCCGGCACCCCGGCGGCGAACTGCGCGCTGGCGCCGTGTCGGGCCAGGGCGGCCTTGAGCTGCTCGGGGTAGTCGTGCAGCGGCTGGTGCGCGGAGAGCAGGTCGTTGTAGCTGGAGACGATGGCGATATGCGGCGAGCCGCCCTGACGCATGATCAGCTGCGTATCATACGGTTGAGCCGCCAGCGCGTGAGCCAGATTGGAGCAGCCGACCTCCCGGCGCGGCTCGCGGGCGGCCGCCTCGTCGACACGCGCCAGGTAGCGCGCGCGGCGCTCGGCGGAGCGGGCGACAATACGGGCGGTCACCGCCTCGACAACGGGATGCAGCATGGCGACTCCTCGGCTGAAGGCTTTGCGGGAACGCGACCCTGTCGCCGCGCGACAGGCACAGGCTCCATCAGGCCGCCAGTTTATCAGCACCGCGAA
Organism: Pseudomonas sp.; assembly: GCA_036561825.1. GTDB lineage: Bacteria > Pseudomonadota > Gammaproteobacteria > Pseudomonadales > Pseudomonadaceae > Geopseudomonas. Next base: position 11,373 of record DATCUN010000089.1, on the reverse strand, counting down.
TAACCGAGCGCAGCAGTTGCACACTCACCGAATCAAGGCGCCCAGTGGATCTGCAAGCGGCTACCGGCTTGCTGTACCAGCGCGTGCACCGGCAGATCGCGGGTATCCGGCCGATCGGCCAACACGGCCTCGAGCAGCTCGCGTTTGGCGCTGCCGAACACCAGCAGCCCCAGCCAACCGCTACGCAGCAGCAGCACCAGATTGGGCGTCAGCCGCAAGCACGGCTCGACGGGCGCCACCCCGACCAGCGCGCCCGCCGACGCATCGGCGGCCAGGGCAGCGCTAAGTCCCGGCATGCCGGGAAACAGCGAGGCAAAATGGCCGTCCTCGCCCATGCCCAGCAGCACGGCGGTCAGCGGCAGCCAGCCGGCCAGCTGTTCGCCCCAGGCCTGCGCCGCGACCTGTGGGATCGCGGCCTGACGCGGATCGAGTGCCTGCGCCTGCGGCAGGGCGCTGCACAGCATCCGCAGGTTGCTGGCAGGATCGGCGGCGGCCACCCAGCGCTCGTCGGTAGGGGAAAGATCGACCCGCGACCAGTCCAGCGTCTCGCCAGCCAGCCGGTGCAGCAGCGGCAGCGGGCTCTGTCCGCCGGCCAGCAGCAGGCGGGCACGCCCGCCGGCCGATTGCTCCGCGCGCAGACGCGCGCCCAGCACCTGCGCCAGCTCGGCAGCGCAGGTGTCGCGGTCGGGATACAGACAAAGGACGGGAGCGTTCATCCGGCACTTCCGCAGCAAGGAATGCCTAGCATGATGCGGCATTCAGCCTTGCGCGCAACAGCCGGACAGCTCAGCGCACGCCGTTTTCGCGAAAGAAGGCGACGTAGGCCTTGTCGACCTTGAGGATATGGTGAACCAGCCAGTCGGCCAGCAAGTCGAGAGTCTCGTTGCCGGAGCGCTCGCCGGCGTCGTGGCGCTGCAGCAGGTCCATGATCTGCTCGGTGAACTTGTCGTGCTGGGCCTTGTGCGCCGCGGTTTCCGGATAGCCGAGGCGATGGAAGATCTCCTCCTCGACAATGAAGTGATTCATCGTGTAGTCCATCAACCCTTCCAGCACCTCGCCGATCGCGGCGCCATCCGCTTCGGCGCTGGCCAGGCTGCTGTACAGCTGGTTGGTCTTGTCCACCAGCCAGCGATGCTGTTCGTCGATCTGCGGAATTCCGACTTCGAGCTCGCTGCTCCACGGCATGAAAGTCATGTCCTTGTCCTTCCCCTGCTGGTTGTCTTGTTATGTGAATGGCTGCCAGACAATCTCGGCGTCGCCAGCTTATCCCACACAAAAATTATGGACAACGATTGACAGGGGAATGACGCGCCCACCCTCCCGCCGCACAGCCGGCAGCGTGAGACGTGAGACGTGAGACGTGAGAAAAACAGCGGGCAGCGGATTTTTTCGCGGAAAAAACAAAAAGGGTCATTCCAAAAGTGGAATGACCCTCTTGATCCCAGAGCGGGAAAATTGGCGTCCCCTAGGGGACTCGAACCCCTGTTACCGCCGTGAAAGGGCGGTGTCCTAGGCCACTAGACGAAGGGGACTTAAACCTTCGTACGATTCGCGGACGAATCGCTGGAAATTGGTGGAGCTAGACGGGATCGAACCGTCGACCTCTTGCATGCCATGCAAGCGCTCTCCCAGCTGAGCTATAGCCCCGATACTGCTTCGGCTGCAGCCCTTGTTGGCGCTGCGCTGGAAATTGGCGTCCCCTAGGGGACTCGAACCCCTGTTACCGCCGTGAAAGGGCGGTGTCCTAGGCCACTAGACGAAGGGGACTTAAACCTTCGTACAACCCGCCAGACATCAGCGTGTTGCTGGATAATTTGGTGGAGCTAGACGGGATCGAACCGTCGACCTCTTGCATGCCATGCAAGCGCTCTCCCAGCTGAGCTATAGCCCCACTTTCGTGGATCGCTTCACTTTCGAGCTAGTCGTCGTGAAGACGGGGCGCATGTTAAGGGCGAACCGGAACCCTGTCAACACTCACACGCACTTTTTTCAAAAAATTTATCCAACAGAACAATCACTTAAGCACCGGATGCGCGGTGACGGGGCATACCCCGCCACCGCTGCGGCTCACTCGATGGCAGCGAGCAGCTTCTCCCACTCCTTGGTTTCCTTCTTCGACACGCCGCCCAGCAGCTCGACCGCCTGGCGCAGGCGGAAGCGCGACAGGTCCGGACCGAGGATCTCCATGGCGTCCAGCACCGACACCGAGCTGGCCTGACCACTGATGGCCGGGAAGATCAGCGGCATCAGGTCACGCAGCTTGAGCTCGAGGTGCTCGGCGACCTTCTGGATGATCGCGGTGATGTTGTCCTTGTTCCACTGGCGCAGCGCCTCCAGCTTCCAGAGGATCAGCTGCAGCACCTGACGCACCTGTTCGGGCGACAGCTTCTTGTGCTCGAACAGCTTGGCGTCCGGGCTCACGCCGCCCATGAAGAAGAAGCCGGCCAGCGGCGCCAGCTGGCTGAAGGTTTCCACGCGGTTCTGCACGTGCGGGGCGATCTGCATCAGGTACTGCGGATTGAGCGCCCACTTCTGCACCTCGGCGGCGAAGCGCTCCAGCGGCAGCTCGCGCAGCCACTGGCCGTTCAGCCAGGACAGCTTGTCGACGTCGAAGATCGGCCCGCCGAGCGACACCCGGCTGACATCGAAGTGCTCGATCATCTCGGCCAGGGAGAACTTCTCGCGCTCGTCCGGCATCGACCAGCCCATGCGCCCCAGGTAGTTGAGCATGGCTTCCGGCAGGTAGCCCATGCGCTGGTAGAAGGTCACCGAGGTCGGGTTCTTGCGCTTGGACAGCTTGCTCTTGTCCGGATTGCGCAGCAGCGGCATGTAGCAGAGCACCGGCTGTTCCCAGCCGAAGTACTCGTACAGCTTGATCAGCTTGGGCGCCGACGGCAGCCACTCCTCGCCACGCAGCACGTGGGTGATGCCCATCAGGTGGTCGTCGACCACGTTGGCGAGGAAGTAGGTGGGCAGGCCGTCGGTCTTCATCAGCACCTGCATGTCCATGCGATCCCAGGGGATCTCCACCTCGCCGCGCAACATGTCCGGCACCACGCAGACGCCCTCGGTCGGCACCTTCATGCGCACCACATGGGCCTCGCCGGCGGCAACGCGCTGCTGCGCCTCGACCGGATCGATGTGCATGCAGTGGCCGTCGTAGCGCGGTGTTTCCTTGTTGGCCATCTGCTCGGCACGCACCGCGTCGAGGCGCTCGGCGCTGCAGAAGCAGGGGAAGGCGTGGCCCTTGGCGACCAGCTCGTCCGAGTACTGCTTGTAGATGTGGCCGCGCTCGCTCTGCCGGTACGGACCGTGCGGACCGCCGACATCCGGGCCCTCGTCCCACTCGATGCCCAGCCAGCGCAGGGCGTCGTAGATCTGCTGTTCGGACTCGCGGGTCGAACGCAGCTGGTCGGTATCCTCGATGCGCAGGATGAACTGACCGCCGTGCTGGCGGGCGAAGCACAGGTTGAACAGGGCGATATAGGCGGTGCCAACGTGCGGGTCGCCGGTGGGCGACGGCGCGATGCGGGTACGGACGGTGGTCATAGCGACTCTCGGATTGAGCGTTGATGCAAAGGCGCGATGTTAGCAGCCACGCCGCCCCCGGCTCCAGCCGCAGCCCCACACCGACCACAAACGACAAAGCCCGGACGCGGCCGGGCTTCGTCGACTTCAGGGCAGCCCTCAGAACGGCTTGATCGCCACCTTGAGCACGCCGTCACGCTGATGGCCGAACAGGTCGTAGGCCGCGACTATGTCGTCCAGCTTGTACTCGTGGGTCACCAGCAGACCCAGGTCGACCCGCCCGGAAGCCACCACATTGAGCAGGCGGCGCATGCGCTCCTTGCCGCCCGGGCACAGCGAGGTGACGATCTTGTTGTCGCCGAGGCCGGCATGGAAGGCACCCAGCGGAATGACCAGGTCGCTGGAGTACACGCCCAGGCTGGACAGGGTGCCGCCCGGCTTGAGTACGCGCAGCGCGCTCTCGAAGGTCGCCTGGGTGCCGAGCGCCTCGATCGCCGCATCCACGCCGCGGCCGCCGGTCAGCTTGAGGATTTCGTCGACCACGTCCACTTCGCGGAAGTTGAGGGTCACGTCGGCGCCCAACTGGCGGGCGATGTCCAGACGCTCGTTGACCCCATCCACGGCAATGATGGTGCTGGCACCGCGCAGCTTGGCCCCGGCGGTGGCGCACAGGCCGATAGGCCCCTGGGCGAACACCACGACGATGTCGCCGATCTTGATGTTGGCCGCCTCGGCACCGGCAAAGCCGGTGGACATGATGTCCGGGCACATCAGCACCTGTTCGTCGCTCAGCCCGTCCGGCACCGGCGCGAGGTTGGCCTGGGCATCGGGCACCAGCACGTACTCGGCCTGGGTGCCGTCGATGGTGTTGCCGAAGCGCCAGCCGCCCATCGGCTTGTAGCCGTGGCAGGCGCAGCCGCCGTCCTGCGACGGATAGCCATCCTGGCAGGCGTAGGAGGTGAAGCTCGGACAGATCGCCCCGGCGATCACCCGCTGGCCTTCCTGATAGCCCTGCACGTTGCTGCCGAGCTTCTCGATGATGCCCACCGGTTCGTGGCCGATGGTCAGCCCCGGCGCCACCGGATACTCACCCTTGAGGATGTGCACGTCGGTGCCGCAGATGGTGGTGGTGGTGATGCGCACCAGCGCGTCGTTGGGCCCCACCGGCGGGATCGGCTTGTCGACCAGTTCGATGCGGCCGGGGGCCACGAATACGGCAGCTTTCATCATCGTCATCGGAATACTCCTTACACCAATGGAGCCGGGCAACCCGGCCGGGGTAGTCACCCACTCTAGTCGAGCGACGGTTACAACAACATGCCCGAGGTCATGCGCCTGCTCAGAACAGCTCCGCCAGCGGAATGAAGGTCACCGCCTCGCCCTCGACCAGCGTGCTGCCCTCGCGGATCTCGACCAGCCCGTCGGCCCAGGCGGCGCTGCGCAGCACGCCGGAGCTCTGGTTCGCATGCAGCACCGCCCTGCCCTGCTCCAGCCGGGCACGCAGGAACTCGCGACGGCCACCGGCCTTGGGCCAGGCAAAAGCCGCCGGGACAGCAAAGCGCAACGGTTCGAGACGGCTGACACCAAGACGACGCAACAGATAGGGGCGCGCCAGCAGGGCGAAGGTCACCAGGGTGGAAGCCGGATTGCCGGGCAGGCCGATCAGCGGCGTACCGCGGAAATGACCGCAGGTCAGTGGCTTGCCCGGCTTGAGCGCCAGCTTCCACAGGGTCAGCTCGCCCTCCTCGCGCAGCACCTGGCCGAGGAAGTCCGCCTCGCCGACCGAAACCCCGCCGGTGGAAAGGATCAGGTCCGCCTCGCCCAGCTCTGCCAGACGCGCACGGGTCTGCGCCAGGTCGTCGGGCAGGATGCCGGCATCCAGCACCGCGCAGCCCAGGCGGGTCAGCCAGGCCGCCAGCAGGGCGCGATTGCTGTTGTAGATCTGTCCGGCACCCAGCGGCTGGCCCGGCTCGACCAGCTCATCGCCAGTGGACAGCAGGGCCACCCGTGGCCGGCGGCGCACCTCGACCTGCGCCACGCCGACGGAAGCGATCAGGCCCAGTTCCACCGGCCCCAGGCGGGTACCGGTCTCGAGCAGCACTTCGCCCCGGCGGATCTCCTGCCCCTGGGGCCGCACGTTCTGGCCAGGCCGCAGCGCCTCGAGAAAGTGCACCCGACCGTCGGCCAGCACCTCGACGTTCTCCTGCATCTCCACGCTATCCGCGCCCGCGGGCAGCGGCGCGCCGGTGAAGATGCGCGCACAGGTCCCCGGCTGCAGCGGCACGGGTGCCTGGCCGGCGAAGATCTGCTGGCTGACCGCCAGCGGCTCGCCCTGCCAGTCGGCCAGACTCAACGCGTAGCCATCCATCGCGCTGTTCGGCCAGGGCGGCAGATCGAGCCCGGCGACCAGCGCCGTCGCCAGCACCCGCCCATCGGCTTCGCCGGCGGGGATGCACTGCGTCTCGACGATCGGCTCGACGGCGGCCTGCGCCAGCAGGCGCGCCAGCGCCTCCTCCAGCGGCAGCAGCGCACTCATCCGCGCGTCCCGCAGGCTGGCGCCTGCTTCAGATGGGTGACGAAGTTGCACGGCCGGTGCCGGGCATCCAGTTGGGTGGCCAGGATGCCATCCCAGCCGGTGCGACAGGCATTGGTCGAGCCCGGCAGGCAGCAGACCAGGGTGCCGTTGGCCAGCCCGGCCAGGGCACGCGACTGGATGGTCGAGGTGCCGATGTCCGGCACCGAGATCTGCCGGAACAATTCGCCGAAGCCGTCCACCTGCTTGTCCAGCAGGCAGGCCACCGCCTCGGGGGTGCTGTCGCGACCGGTGAAGCCGGTGCCGCCGGTGATCAGCACCACCTGAACCTCGTCCTCGGCGATCCACTGCGCCACCTGGGCACGGATGCGATAGAGATCGTCCTTGAGCAGCACCCGTGCCGCCAGGCTATGACCCGCCGCCTGCAGGCGCTCGACCAGCAAACCGCCGGAGGTGTCGGTATCCAGGGTACGGGTATCGCTGACCGTCAGGACGGCAATGTTCAGGGGGACGAAAACGCTTTCGGCGTGCTGGCTCATCAAGAGGCTCCGCGCTGGGTTCGGGACAAAAAAGACCTGATCGGTTTTATAGCACCAACCGGGCCAACCTGACTCACGCCACAGCGCGTCATCTCCCGATGCAGCAGTTTTTAATTTTTTTCACCTAACCCCTTGTGCACCATCATTTTTTCTGTAAAATGAGCCCCATCAAAACGGAGCGTAGCGCAGCTTGGTAGCGCGTCTCGTTCGGGACGAGAAGGTCGCTGGTTCGAATCCAGTCGCTCCGACCATATCCCGATCCGCCGATGAACTTCGGTGAATCACCCAACAAGGCCCGCCCAGTGCGGGCCTTGTTGTTTCTGCAATATGCCTCCCGCCTCTCCCCGGCACCGACCCGCGCGCCTCCCTCTCCATATCCGCCGGACAACCTTCGCGCGGACGGGATGCGCACAGCCTGCCGCCCCCGAGATCAGCCCCCTGAACGGCGCCGCCCAGCCCATCCAGGGGCATGGGGAGCGCCCATACCTGCTATGGGCACCCTCGTCCCACCAACGCCCCTACAAGCACTCCCCCACCAGACGTGCCAGCCTTTGCGCGCGCGGGTCCATCAGCACATACGGCCCGAGGGTATTGGTGACGAAGCCGAAGGCCAGCTCGCGCTCGGGGTCGGCAAAGCCGATGGAGCCGCCGGCGCCGGGGTGGCCGAAGGCATGGCGGCCGAGACCGTAGGTGGCGTTGGGCATGTCCGGCTGTTCGAGCATCAGGCCCAGCCCCAGGCGGGTGCGGGTCAGCAGGGTGAGGTCGTCGCCCAGGCTGTGCTCGCGGGTCATCTCGGCCAGCAGGGCGCTGTCGAGCAGGCTGCCGTCGAGCAGGCCGGCATAGAAGCCGGCGAGGCCGCGGGCGTTGCCGTGGCCGTTGGCGGCCGGCTGCTGCATGCGTCGCCACTCCGGCTTGTTGGTGCTGGTCATGATCGACGGCGGGTTGGTGAAGGCGCGGGTGGTCATCGCCTGCGGTTCGCGCAGCATTGCGTTGAGCACGCGCTGGGCGGCGGCGTCGCCGAGGTTGCCCTTGCCACGGGAGATGTGGGCGACGCGATGGAACTCGCTGTCGGCCAGGCCGATGTGGAAGTCGAGGCCCAGCGGCCTGGCAGTGCGCTCGACGATCACCTCGCCGGGGCTGCGCCCGCTGGCGCGGCGGATCAGTTCGCCGATCAGCCAGCCGTAGGTGATCGGCGCGTAGCCGTGCGCCTCGCCCGGCGTCCACCAGGGCGCCTCGGCAGCCAGTGCAGCGGCCATGGTGTCCCACTCGTAGAGGGCTTCCGGCGGCAGCGACTGGCGGATCGCCGGCAGGCCGGCGCGGTGGCTGAGCAGCTGGCGCAGGCTGATGTGCTGCTTGCCGGCGGCGCCGAATTCGGGCCACAGGCGGGTGACCGGTGCGTCCAGCTCCAGCTTGCCCTCGCCCACCAGCTGCAGGGCGGCGGCGGCGGTGAAGGCCTTGGTGCACGAATACAGGTTGAGGATGGTGTCGGTGTGCCAGGGCTCGAGGCCGTCCTTGTCGGCCATGCCGGCCCACAGGTCGAGCACGGTTTCGCCGCCGACCTGCACGCACAGTGCGGCACCGCGCTCCTGCGGGTCGTTGAACAGTGCGGCGAAGGCCTCCTTCACCGTCTCGAACTGCAGGTCGAAATAGCCGTGGATGTGCATGGGGACTCCTGTTCCTGGTTGTTGGTTGCGAGCGGCAGTGGCCATGCGGCGCACGGCGCACGGCGCACCCTACCATTGCGCCGCGCCGTAGGGTGCGCCGCGCGCACCAGCAATATGAGTTCAGTCGATCTGCCGGCGGAACGGCGGCAGGGCGCTGAGGATGGCCTTGCCGTAGCGCTGGGTGACCACGCGGCGGTCTAGCAGGGTCACCGTGCCGGTGTCCTGCTCGGTGCGCAGCAGGCGGCCGCAGGCCTGGATCAGGCGCAAGGAGGCGTCGGGCACGGCGATCTCCATGAACGGGTTGCCGCCGCGTGCCTCGATCCACTCGGACAGTGCCGCTTCCACCGGGTCGTCCGGCACCGCGAAGGGGATCTTGGCGATCAGCACGTGCTCGCAGTAGGCGCCGGGCAGGTCGACGCCCTCGGCGAAGCTGGCCAGGCCGAACAGCACGCTGGTCTCGCCGTCGTCGACCCGCGCCTTGTGCTTGTTCAGCGTCTCCTGCTTGGACAGGTTGCCCTGGATCAGCACGCGCTTGCGCCAGTCGCGCTCGAGGCCGTCGAACACGTCCTGCATCTGCTTGCGCGAGGAGAACAGCACCAGGCTGCCGCGCGCGCCTTCGACCATGGCCGGCAGCTCGCGGATGATCGCCGCAGTATGCGCAGCGGCGTCGCGCGGGTCGGCCTTGAGGTCGGGCACGCGCAAGAGGCCGGCCTCGGCGTAGCGGAACGGACTGGGCACCACGGCGGTGACCGCCCCCTTGGGCAAGCCGGCACGCATGCGGTAGCGGTCGAAGGTGCCCAGCGCGGTGAGCGTGGCCGAGGTCACCAGGGCGCCATAGGCGACGTTCCACAGGTTGCGGCGCAGGGTTTCGGCAGCGAGGATCGGGCTGGCGTTGACCTCGATGTCGTGATAGCTGCCGCTCTCGGCCAGGGTCAACCAGCGCGCCATCGGCGGGCTGTCCTCGGGATCCTCGAGGGTGAAGGCGGTCCACAGCTCCCAGTTGCTCTGCGCCCGCGCCAGCAGGCTGCCGAACAGCGGGTACCACTCCTCGGCCTGGTAGCTACTCACCCCGCCGCTGCCGTCACCATCCATGGCCTCCTTGAGGATGTCGGCCAGACGGGTGAACACGTCGTTCAGGCGGTTGAAACCCTTCTTCAGCTCGATGCCCATCTCGCGCAGGTGCTCGGGCACCAGCCCACCGACGAAGCGGTGCCGCGGCCGGTCGCGGCCTTCCATGTCCTCGCCGGGACGGAAGTCGCCGAGTTCCTCGCAGGCGGCGTAGACGAACTGCTGCTGGGTGCGGAGCTCGCGGGCCAGTTCCGGCACGCCTTCGATCAGCCGGCCGAACTCGCCGGGCAGCGGGTTCTGCGCCAGCAGGCGGGTGAGGTTCTTGGCGATCTGCTCCAGCCACTCGGCGGTGGAGCGCAGGCGGGTGAAGTGGGCGAAGTGGCCGATGGCCTTGTCCGGCAGGTGGTGGCCTTCGTCGAACACGTAGAGGGTTTCGCTCGGCGCCGGCAGGATGGCGCCGCCGCCGAGGGCCAGGTCGGCCAGCACCAGGTCGTGGTTGGTGACGATCACGTCGACCTTGGTCATGCCCTCGCGCGCCTTGTAGAAGGCGCACTGCTGGAAGTTCGGGCAGTGGCGGCCGGTGCACTGGGTGTGGTCGGTGGTCAGCCGCGACCACTGCACATCCTCGATGGCTTCCGGCCAGGCGTCGCGGTCGCCGTCCCAGCGACTGCCGGCCAGGCGCTCGATCATCTGGGTGAACAGCTTGTGGCTGGCCTCGTCGACGTCGATCTTGAAGCCTTCTTCCTCGAACAACTGGGCCGTGGCACCCTGCGCCTCGCCCTCCTGCAGCAGCAGGTCGAGCTTGGACAGGCACAGGTAGCGGCCGCGGCCCTTGGCCAGGGCGAAGGTGAAGTTCAGCCCGCTGTTGCGCGCCAGGTCCGGCAGGTCCTTGAAGACGATCTGCTCCTGCAGGGCGACCGTGGCGGTGGCGATCACCAGGCGCTTGCCGGCAGCCTTGGCCGCGGGAATCGCCGCCAGGGCGTAGGCCACGGTCTTGCCGGTACCGGTGCCGGCTTCCACCGCCACCACAGCCGGATCGCCCAGGCGCTTGCCCTCGTCGTCGGTGGCGATGGCGCCGAGGCCCTTGGCCACTTCGGCGATCATCAGGCGCTGGCCGTAGCGCGGCTTGAGGCTCTTGGCCTCGAGAAAGCGGGTGTAGGCGCCCTGGATCTGGGACTTGAGTTCGGTGCTGAGCATGGCGGGCGCGCTGGATAAACGTTCAGTGATCGGGACGGGCGGCCATGATAACGCGCTGGCCGCCCGCCTGCAGAAAGGATCGACCGGCAGGCCCCGGCTGGGACTCAGGCGGCGCTGCGCTGATCCGCGGCGTCAGGCGCCGGCTCGGTCACCCCATCGCCCTCCGCCACGCGGGTCGCCTGCAGCAGCTGCTCGACCACCGACGTGGGCGATGGCAGGGCCTGCAGATAAAACGAGCCGAACAGGAGCAGCAGCAGGCGGTCGCGGGTCGGCTGCGCACTGACCTTGAGTCGACCATGGCACTGCGCCAGCTGCAGGACATGCAGCAGCAGCACTGCCGTAGCAGCCAGATTGACCAGCAAGGCGAAGGGCGCAGCGAAGGGAGAAATCAGGTTGCCCAGCACCGCCAGCCAGAACAGCACGGCCAGCAGGCGGCCAAAGGTCGTCAGCAGTTTCATCGAGGTATCCGAGAGGAATCAGCGCGCACCTTAACGGCAGCCGCCAGGGCTGCCAAGGGTGTGCCGACGTGCAGACAGCCATGAGGGGGCCAACCGGCCCCTCATGGCGACAAACGCATGACCACCGTCGGAGCGCTAGCGGTCGACCATGATCTCCACCCGACGGTTCTCCGCCCGCCCTTCCTTGCTGCTGTTGTCCGCCACCGGCTTGCTCTCGCCAAAGCCTTCGGAACTCAGCTTGTCCTGCGCCACGCCCTGGCTGACCAGATAGTCCACCACGCTGGCGGCGCGCCGCTCCGAGAGCCCCTGGTTATAGGCATCGGTACCGGTGCTGTCGGTGTGGCCATTCACCTTGATGCCGACCACATCGCTGCCCTTGAGCTTCT
>DATCUN010000088.1:0-1819 GCA_036561825.1 Pseudomonas sp. | reverse complement strand
TGGTTGAGCAGGTGGTAGGTGTGGCCCTTGTCGGTGCCGCGGCGGACCACTTCGAGGCCTTCGCCGGCCTTGACCAGCAGCGCGCCGCTGCCTTGTTGGTCGTACTGGCTGAACAGTTTGGACATCGGCATGCCGAGCACGTCGCACAGGCGGCTGAGGGTGTCGAGGCTGGTGGAGACCTGGGCGTTCTCGATCTTGCTGAGCATGCCCTGGCTGATGCCGGCGATGCGCGCGACGTCGGCGATCTTCAGTTCCTGGGCCTGGCGCTGGCGCTTGATCTGCATGCCCAGGTACTGCTCCAGCTTGAGGCGCGGCTGGTTGTCGTCGGATTTTCTCATGCTGGCCTGCACAATTTCAGTTCATGAATATAAGATTCGCACCAAGAATGATCGGGTCGGGGACGAGCGGGGCCGTCCTGGCGCGTCGATTTCCCCGTATGAAACCATTTTTCCCATATAGATAGAAGGATTGCGGGGCTTTCGCCGGGTTGGCGAGGGGCAGGCAAGGTTGGCAAGGTGTTTGCATTTCTTTTGGTGAAAGTAAATTTCCCCAGCGGAATAAAGCATCAGCGACCGAGGAGCCAACCGCCCATGTTGCCCAGCGAAACCCAGAAAATCATCGACCAGCACGGCATCAAGTATGTGCTCGCGCAGTTTGTCGACATCCATGGCGCCGCCAAAACCAAGTCGGTGCCGATCTGCGGCCTGGAGGCGGTCGCCGAGGCCGGCGCCGGCTTTGCCGGCTTCGCCATCTGCGGCATGGGCATGGAGCCCCACGGCCCGGACTTCATGGCCAAGGGCGACCTGTCGACCCTGACCCCGGTGCCCTGGCAGCCGGGCTACGGCCGGGTGGTGTGCATCGGCCACGTCGACGGCCAGCCGCATCCCTACGACAGCCGCTATGTTCTGCAGCAGCAGGTGCAGCGCCTGACCGACAAGGGCTGGACCCTCAACACCGGCCTGGAGCCCGAGTTCAGCCTGTTCCAGCGCGACGGCGCCGGCAAGCTGCAACTGGTGGATGCCTCGGACAACCTCGACAAGCCCTGCTACGACTACAAGGGCCTGTCGCGCTCCCGCGTGTTCCTGGAACGGCTGACCGAGGCGCTGCAGCCGGTCGGCTTCGAGATCTACCAGATCGACCACGAGGACGCCAACGGCCAGTTCGAGATCAACTACACCTACAGCGACGCCATGACCTCGGCGGACCGCTTCACCTTCTTCCGCATGGCCGCCGGCGAGATCGCCAACGAGCTGGGGATGATCTGCTCGTTCATGCCCAAGCCGGACCCCAAGCGCGCCGGCAACGGCATGCACTTCCACCTGTCGATCAGCAGCGCCACCAGCAAGAACCTGTTCCATGACGCCAGCGACCCGAGCGGCATGGGCCTGTCGAAGATGGCCTACCACTTCATGGCCGGCCTGCTGGCCCACGGCCCGGCGCTGTGCGCCTTCGCCGCGCCGACGGTGAACTCCTACAAGCGCCTGGTGGTGGGCCGCTCGCTGTCCGGCGCGACCTGGGCGCCGGCCTTCATTACCTACGGCGCCAACAACCGCTCGGCGATGGTGCGCATCCCCTACGGCCGCATCGAGTTCCGTCTGCCGGACGCCGGTTGCAACCCGTACCTGGTCAGCGCCGCGATCATCGCCGCCGGCCTCGACGGCATCGACCGCCAGCTCGAGCCGGGCGCGGTGTGCAACGAGAACCTCTACAACCTGAGCCTGGAGGAGATCGCCGGTCGCGGCATCGCCACCCTGCCGCAGAGCCTCAAGGAAGCCTGCGACGCGCTGGAGGCCGACCCGCTGTTCCGCGAGGTGCTCGG
>DATCUN010000087.1:0-5590 GCA_036561825.1 Pseudomonas sp. | reverse complement strand
CGCCGGCGAAATCCGCCGCGAAGTCGGGTTCGGCATGGCGCGCGCCAGCGTCCGCTGCTGCCGCTGGGGTGACGCGGGCGGGCGCCGGGCGGCGTTCGTCGAGCAGGTTGTCCAGCCCCTCGAACAGCACCTCGTCGTCCTCTTCCCGCGCCTCGAGTTCAGGCTCCGCAGGCGCGGGCTTTACCGGGACCAGGCGGTTTTGCAGCTGGCGTGCCAGGTCGCCGATCTCGTCCTGGCGCTCGTTGGCCGGCGCCGGGTCATCCGGGGCCCGCAGCCATAGGCGCAGCTGCAGCAGCGGGGTGGTCAGCTGGCTGCCCAGACGCAGGCTGGAGAACAGGGTGACGATGGCGATGATCAGCCCGAGCAGACCGAGGTTCTGCTGGCTGACGGTCAGCGGCTTGCGGAACGCCTCGAGGTCGAGGGTCAGTTGCAGCTGGCCGGCGGCGATTTCCTGGAAGGCGATCGGCGCACTGAACACCCCTTCGCTGCGGTCCAGAGTGGCCTGCTTCGGGCGTGCGCCAGCCTCGGCGATGATCCGATTGTCGACGCTGTGGATCACCACGTGGGCGACCAGCGGATTCTGCGCCAGGTTGTCGAGCATCACGTTGAGGCTGAGCAGATCCTTGGCCACCAGCAGCTCGGTGGCCGAGGCGACGGCCTGCTGCTTGAGGCTCTGGCCGACGGCTTCGATCTGTTCCTGGGTGGCTTGGCGCAGCTGCATGTTCAGGACCCAGGCGCACACCAGCACCACCAGGCTGACCAGCAGCAGGCTGTGGCTGACGATGCGCAGGGCAATGGGCACCCGCCGCCGGCGCAGGGCGTTGAGCAGGAGGACGAAGAAGTTGTCGGGCTTGACGGGCGCGGGCCGGTTCACGAGTGGGGGCTCGGCTCTGGGAATAGGGGAGTTGAAGTATAGCGGGGGCGTCGGGCATCCGGCAAAGCGCCGCTGCCAGATGGTGCACTTTGCGGGTAGAATGCCGAACTTTTCAGTTCCGGGGAGGTGCGCCGTGCGCGAAATCGTCCTGATCAACATTACCGGGGAAGATCGCCCGGGCTTGACCGCCGCCATCACGGGCGTCCTCGCGCGTGGCGGGGTGAACATTCTCGACATCGGCCAGGCGGTGATCCACAACACCCTGTCGTTCGGCATCCTGGTCGAGATCCCGCACAGCGCCAAGGCGTCGTCGGTGCTCAAGGACCTGCTGTTCACCGGCTACGAGCTGGATCAGCAGGTGCGCTTCACCCCGGTGTCCGAGGCCGACTATCAGCAGTGGGTCGGCGGCCAGGGCAAGCCGCGCCACATCGTCACCCTGCTGACCCGCAAGGTGACGGCCGAGCAGCTGCAGCGGGTCAGCTCGATCACCGCGCAGTACGGGCTGAACATCGACCACATCGACCGCCTGTCCGGGCGCATGCCGCTGGATACCCCGGACGAGCGCGGCAAGGGCTGCATCGAGTTTTCCGTGCGCGGCGAGCCGGCCGACCCGGCGGCGCTGCGCGCCGAGTTCCTCAGCGTGGCCCAGGAACTCAACGTCGACATCGCCTTCCAGCAGGACACGATTTTCCGGCGCAACCGTCGCCTGGCGGTGTTCGACATGGACTCGACGCTGATCGAGGCGGAGGTGATCGACGAGCTGGCCAAGGCCGCCGGGGTCGGCGAGCAGGTCGCCGAAATCACCGAGCGCGCGATGCGCGGCGAGCTGGATTTTCGCGCCAGCTTCAAGGAGCGCCTGGCGCTGCTCAAGGGGCTGTCCGAGGAGGTGCTGGCCGACATCGGTGCCGGCCTGCGCATGACCGAAGGCGCCGAATTCCTGTTCGCCGAGCTCAAGCGCCTGGGCTACAAGACCGCCATCCTCTCCGGCGGCTTCACCTACTTCGCCCGCCAGTTGCAGGACAAGCTCGGCATCGACTACGTGTTCGCCAACGAGCTGGAAGTCGTCGACGGCAAGGTCACCGGCGTGGCGGTGGAGCCGATCGTCGATGCCCAGCGCAAGGCCGACCTCCTGCGCCAGCTGACCGAGCAGGAAGGGCTGCGCCTGGAGCAGACCATCGCCGTCGGCGACGGCGCCAACGATCTGCCGATGCTGGCGATCGCCGGCCTCGGCGTGGCGTTCCGCGCCAAGCCGCTGGTCAAGCAGTCGGCCAAGCAGGCGATCTCCACCCTTGGCCTCGACGGCATCCTCTATCTGCTGGGTTATCGCGATCGCGAGGGGCGTGACTGACCGTTTCCAGGAATAAAAAAACCGCCGAATAGGCGGTTTTTTTATTCCTGATGTTGGAAAACTCACTCCTCGCCGGAGGAGAACTCGTAGTCCATGCGCGGGCTCGGCCCCTGCAGGTACAGGCCCTGCACGTAGTTGACCCCGGTCTGCCACAGGGTGGTCAGCACGCTGGGGTTGTCCACGCCGGGCACGATGGTCAGCTTGGCTTGCGCGTGCAGGCCGCCGATCAGGCTCTTGAGCTGCTCCTGGCGCTCGGCCTCCGCCAGGTTGTCGATGAGCGAGCCGTCGATCTTGACGAAGTCGACATGCAGGTGGCGCAGGGTGTTGAACGGGTTGAGCGCGCCGCCGAACTGGCTGAGGGCGACCTTGCAGTGCAGCTCGGCCAGGCCCTGGCTCAGGGTCTTGGCCTGCTTGAGGTAGGCCACCGCATCCGGCTCGCAGAACTGCAGGACCAGGGCGTCGGCTGGCAGGCGGGCGGCCTTGAGTGCGGCGCTGAGCCAGGGCAGCAGCACCGGATCCTGCAGGCTGGCGGCGCCGAGGGGGATGAACAGGCGGGTGTTGCCGCCCTTGGCGCGCTGTTCGCCGAGCTGGCGGATGCTGTTGAGCAGCACCCAGCGGTCGACCTTCTCGGCCAGGCCGGCCTGCTGGGCTGCGGCGAGGAACTCCGCCGGGGCCACCGGCTCGCCCTGCGGGTTGCTGAGGCGCAACAGGACCTCGTAGTTCTCGCGCTCGTCGCCGTGCAGGCTGATGATCGGCTGGAACAGCAGCTGGAAGCTGTTGTTGTCCAGCGCCTGCTGGACCATGGCCACCAGGCTGCCGCGGCTGGCGGCGGCGGCCAGCTCCTCGGCGGGGTCGTAGAGTTTGAGGGCGTTGCCGTTGCTCAGTTGTTCGACGCAGCGATGGACACGCTCGATCACCTGCTGGGACTTGGCACTCTGCTCGCTGATGCCGGCCACGCCGATGCTCAGGGTGATCTGGGTGGTGCGGCCGCCGATGTCGAACAGATGGCCTTCGATTTTCTTCAGCAGGCCGTGCAGCGCTTCTTCGCTCTGCTGCGGGGTGAGCGTCGGCAGCAGGGCGGCAAAGCTGTCGTCGGCGAGGCGCGCCAGCTGGGCGCGATCGCCGAAATGCTGGCGCAGCAGATTGGCGCAGTCGGCCAGCAGCAGGTCGCCGTCGGCCAGGCCGATCTCGCTGAGCAGGGCGGCGTAGCGGTCGATGCGCAGCAGGGCGAGGGTGGCCGCGCTGCCGTCCTTGACCGCCCGCTCGCAGGCCTGGTCGAGCAGTTCGAGGAAGTGCACGCGGTTGAACAGGCCGGTGACCAGGTCCTGGCTGCTGATCTCGCGCAGCTTTTCCTCCAGCTCGGCGTTGCCGGTTTCCGCGCGGATCACCACCTGGGTGCACGGCTCGCCGTCGTAGGTGGCCGGAGAGAAGGTCATGCGCGCGCGGAACTGGCTGCCGTCGTCGCGTACGCCGCTGCACTGCAGGTCGGCGTGGCCCTCGCTGCTCTGGTAGGTCTTGAGGAAGTCCTTGAACGCGGCCTGGTCGCCGCTGTGGATCAGGTCGATCATCGGCATGCCGGCCAGGTCGTCGGCATCGGGATAGCCGAACAGTTCGACATAGGCGCGGTTGGCATAGATGTGCATGCCTTCGTGCACGTAGGTGATGGCGTCCACCGAGCTGTCGAGTAGCAGCTGGCAGCGCTTTTCCGCCTCGCGCAGTGCCACTTCGGCGGCACGGCGGGCGCGGCGCTCCTCGAGATTCTTCAGCTCGCGTCCGGCGACCAGCAGCAGGCGCTCGTCATCGCCCTGCGGCACGCCGTCCTGGGCGCCGAGCAGCATGGCTTCGGTGATCGCCTCGCTGTCGCTGTCGGCGACCCGTTGCAGGAAGGGGATGTCCTTGCCCTGGCGGCGGATGGCGCTCAGCGCTTCGCCGGGGTCGAGGTTCTCGCTGTGCGGGGCGGCGATCAGCAGATCCCAGCTCTGTTGCAGCGCGTCGGCGAGATCGTCGCCGGAGGTCAGGCGATGCACCCGGGTGGCGTGACCGGCATTGCGAAACAGGCTGATCAGTCGCTCGGCCTCGTTCTGCGAGTCCTCGAGGATCAGCAGGCGGATGGTTTTCTTTTCGTTGGACATTGATCGCCAGGGAGCAGCGCCAAACAGGCGCAAAAGATGCATCAGGAAGGGAGTTTGGCGGAAATCTACAAGGACTCCCAAAGCGAGTCAAAGCCTTCCGCCGGCTCTTCGCTGACGATGCTCAATCCTGTGACCGGTTTCCGCTCGAGGTCGACGCGGGCGTCCAGCCGGCGATATTCGAACTGGTTGAAACTGTCGCTCAGGGCATGCCGGTGGGTGAGCAGGATGCGCTGCACTTCGCCATCGAGGTTGAGCAGGATCTTCTGGCCCTGCTGGAACGGCAGGTGCGGGGCGATCAGGGTGGCCGGTCGGCCCAGCGCCGGAATCGCGCTGAGCAGCAGGCCGCGCAGGTACTGGCCAGGCTGCCCGCTGCGGGGTTGCGGGCGCAGGCCGCAGGGATGCGCGCGCGGGGCGAGCAGCTCGATGCCCAGCTGCAGGCCGGCACCGTGCGGCTGGCGGATCCAGCGGATCAGGGCGATGTTCCAGCCGCGCTCGCCGGGGTGTTGCAGGCCGACCAGGTCACCGCTCTGCAGCTGGCTGGGGGGGCTGTCGTCCCACGCCAGGCAGTAGCCGCCGGGGCTCTGGTTGACGATCTGCAGCTGGTGGCGCGGGTAGTCCTCGCGTTCGGGCGCTGGCGCTGCCGCCTGCTTGCCGACCGGGGTGAAGTCGATCCGTTCGCGTTCCTTGTGCAGCAGGGCCTCGTTGTGGCCGGCGTCAAAGGCGCGCGCCCAGGTATCCTGCTCGCGCTGGCGCCGCTGGAAGTCGACGGTCACTTCCTCGTCCGGCAGCTGCAGCACCTCGGCGAAGCTGCGATGCCCGGCGACGAAGTAGTGCAGGGCGCTGATGCCGAGGCAGGCGCTCAGGCTGCCGTTGGCGGGTGTGCGGTTGTAGGCCCGTTCGGCGGGGGCGCTCCAGGTCGTGCACAGGTGCTGCAGCAGCTCGTCGGTGATGCCGTAGGGCACCGGCAGATTGGCGTGGACGCGCTGGCCGCGGCCAAGCAGCAGGTATTCGCGCAGGTCGGCGACCAGGCCTTGCGGGGCCAGGCCGAGCAGGCGGGCGTGGCCTTCGTCCTGCAGCAGGCTGGCATAGCGCGGCGGGCTGTCGATGCCCGGGGCGAAGGCGAACAGGCTGTCGCGCAGGCGGGCATCCTGCAGGCGGACGCGGTTGCTCCAGGCCGGCAGGGCTTCGGCCAGCAGCTGGATGGCCTGCTGGCGCAGCTGGTTGCAGCGCGCGCAA
>DATCUN010000086.1:0-5891 GCA_036561825.1 Pseudomonas sp. | reverse complement strand
TCGCCCTCGATGCGCATCAGGTTGATGTAGTGGCTGACCTTGAGGATGCCGTTGCGCACCGAGATGCCGGCCAGGGTGATGAAGCCGATCAGCGCGGCGATCGACAGCGGCTGCCCCGACAGCCACAGGCCCAGCACCGCGCCGACCAGAGCGAGCGGGATGTTGACCATGATCAGCGAGGCCAGGATTGCCGACTTGTAGCGGCTGTAGAGCACCACGAACATCAGCACCAGCGAGACGAGGGACAGCAGACCGACCAGCCGCGAAGCCTCCTCCTGGGCCTGGAACTGGCCGCCGAGGGTGATGAAGTAGCCTTCCGGCAGCTTGCTCTCGTCGACCACCTTGCGGATATCCTCAACGACCTCCGACAGCGGCCTCCCCTGAGCGTTGGCCGACAACACGATGCGGCGCTTGCCGTCGTCGCGACTGATCTGGTTCGGTCCGTCGCCGTCCTCGATGCTGGCGATCCGCGACAGCGGCACCCGGCCGGTCGGGGTCTCGAACAGGATGTTGCCCAGGCCCTCCGCCGAACGTGCCGTCTCGGGCAGGCGCACCACCAGGGCGAAACGCCGGCCACCCTCGACGATCTGGGTGACCTTTTCGCCCTCGACCAGACTCTCCAGCGTCGCCAGGATCTGCGGCGCGGGCACGCCGTACTGGGCGGCGGCGGCGTAGTCGATGCGCACCTTGATCTGCGGAGCCAGCACCTGCTTCTCGATCTCCAGGTCGGCGATGCCGGGAATCGCCGCCAGCCTGCCGCGCAGGGCATCTGCCTGGCCGCGCAGTGTGTCCAGATCCTCGCCGAAGATCTTGATGGCGATCTGCGAGCGCACGCCGGACAGCATGTGGTCGATCCGGTGCGAGATCGGCTGACCGATGCCGATGGCCGCCGGCAGATTGACCAGCCGCGAGCGGATGTCGCCGGTGATCTCATCCATCGAGCGGGTCAGCTCCGAGGCCGGCTTGAGGCCGACATCCAGCTCGCTGACGTGCACACCCTCGGCGTGCTCATCCAGCTCCGCACGGCCGCTGCGGCGGCCGACGTGGGTCACTTCCGGCACCTGCATGACCAACTGCTCGGCCTGCTGGGCCAGCGCCGAGGACTCCGCCAGGGTCACACCGGGGTTCAGACGCAGGCCGATCAGCAAGGTGCCCTCGTTGAACGGCGGCAGGAAGGTCTTCGGGAAGAACGGCACGCTCGCCGCCGCGACCAACACGGCGATGCCACCTGCGACTACAGCCGCCTTCGGACGCTGCAGGACGGCCTGCAAGCTGCTGCGATAGCGGCTCTTGAGCCAGGCCAGCAACTTGGTGTCGCCATGCTCCAGCGACTTCATCTGCGGCAACAGATAGAAGGACAGCACCGGGGTGACGGTCACTGAGACCACCAGCGAGGCCAGGGTCGAGACGATGAAGGCGATCCCCAGCGGTACGAACAGCCGCCCTTCCATGCCCGGCAGGGCGAACAGCGGCAGGAACACCAGCACGATGATGATGGTGGCGTAGAGGATGGCCGAACGCACCTCCATGGTCGCGTGTCCCACCAGTTCCAGTGGGTGCAGGCGGTGCTCGGGGTGCTTGGCCCGCTCCACCTTCAGCCGGCGCAGCACGTTTTCCACGCCCACCACGGCATCGTCGACCAATCCACCGATAGCGATGGCCAGGCCTCCGAGGGTCATAGTGTTGATCGACAGGCCGAAGTACTTGAACACCAGGCCGGTGATGAAGATCGACACCGGAATGGCGGTCAGCGCAATGATGGTGGGGCGCAGCGTGCCGAGGAAGAAGAACAGGATCGCCGCGACGAACACCGAGGCGCCGATCAGCTTGCCCTGTAGGGTGCTGATCGAAGCCTCGATGAAGCTGGCCTGGCGGAAGGTGACCTGGGGAGCCTCCATGCCGGTCGGCAGCGACTTGCGCATTTCCCCCAGCGCCGCCTCGATGGAGCGGGTCAGCTGGATGGTATCGGCCGTCGGTTGTTTCTGGATGCCGAGGATCACCGCGGCCTTGCCTTCGAAGCCGGCGTCGCCGCGCTTCAAGGCTGCGGCAAAGGTCACTTCGGCGATCTGCCGCAGCAGGATCGGCTGGCCGTTACGGGCAGTGATGGCCAGGTTCGACAGATCCGCCAGACTCGACGTCCGCCCCAGGTTGCGAATCAGGTACTCGCGGCCATTAAGCTCGAGGAAGCCCCCGGAGGTATTCGACGAATAGCCCTTGAGCGCCTCCTCCAGTTGCGTATGGCTGATACCCAGCTCGGCCATCCGCGCCGTGTCGGGCTGGACCTGGAACTGGCGGACCTCGCCGCCAATCGGGATCACCTGGGCAACACCGGGGATCGCCATCAGGCGCGGGCGCAGCACCCAGTCGGCGAACTCGCGAACCTGCATCGGCGTGATCTTGTCCGCATCGATGGGAATCGCGATCTGCATGATCTCGCCCATGATGGAGCTGATCGGCCCCATGCGCGGGATCACGCCCGGTGGCAAGCCCTCCTCCATCGCCGACAGGCGTTCCGAAACCATCTGCCGGGCGCGGAAAATCTCCGTGCTCCAGTCGAAGGTGACGTAGATGAAGGACAGCCCGCTGCTGGAGACCGAGCGCACACTCTCCACCCCGGGCAGACCGTTCATGGTGGTCTCCAGCGGGAAGGTGATCAGTTGCTCGACCTCTTCGGCGGCCATGCCGCCGGCCTCGGTCATGATGGTGACCGTGGGCTTGTTCAGATCGGGAAAGACATCCACCGGCATGCGTGACAGGGTGAAGGCGCCATAGGCCATCAGCACCAGGCTGGCGATGATCACCAGCAGGCGGTTGCCGAGACTGTTATCGAGGAGCCACTTGAACATGGGTCAGGCTCCCCTTAGCGGATCTGGTTGATCAGAGTGGCGGCCTGGGTCACCACGCGATCCCCAGCGGCAAGCCCGCTGGTCACCGCCACGGATACCCCGTCCAGCGCGACAAAGGTGACCGGGCGCGGCGCGAAGTGCTCCGGCGCGGTCTTCACCCAGACGACACTCTGGTTGGCGGCATTCTTCATCAGCGACGCTGCCGGAACCCGGATGCCCTGGGTACGACTGGCGGTCTGCACGAAGACCCTCACCGGCTGCCCCACGGCCAGCCGGGACAAGGCGCTTCCCTCGCCCTGGAACAGCATCGGCAGGGCCTGTTCGCGCAGGCTGCGCGCCGCGCCGATGAAGGTCAGCGGCACACGCTCGCTGCCCACCGCCAGAGTGGCTCCCGCCACATCGGCGGCCTGGCTCAGGTCGTAGGCCAGCGCCTCGATGCGCAGGCGGGAGGGATCGACCACTTCGAACACCAGTTCGCGAGCATCGACCACCTGGCCGGCGACCGCGTTGCTCGAGGCAATCACCCCGGAGACCGGCGCAAGCAGTGCTTCCCGAGCATTGATACCGGAGCTCAACGCAGCGATTTGCGCCGCCAAGCTCGCGACCTCGCTGGCCGCCGCCTCGATGTCTTTGCGCGGCACCGTATCGGCCAGCTCGCGCAAGCGCACCAGACGCTGGTCGGCAAGGCCCTTGGCCGCCCGCAGCTGGGCCAGTTGCGCAGCCTGATTGGCCCGTTCGAGGACATCGCCGGTTGCCACGACGTAGGCCAGCACCTCACCCTTTTTCACCGCCTGGCCGACGCTGGGAAAGCCGCGCGGCCCGGCTTCGAGGCGCCCAGCCAGCACGGCCTGCACCATGCCGCCGGCATTGGGGTCCATCACCACCTTGCCGGCCAGCTCCAGCGAGCGCGGCAATTCGGCCGTCTCGAGCGGCAAGGTGCGCACCCCGATCTGGCGTTGCGCCGGCTTGGGCAGGAATACGCTGCCGTCGGGCAGGCGCTGGGGGCCGTTGCTGTTGGTTGCAGGCGCTTCTTCGCCATGGTCATGCCCTTCGCCAGCCCAGGCGGGCGAGGTCAGCGACAGCAGAGCCAGGCACACCGCGGAAATCAGAAAATTAGTTTTCATGGAACACCTTCACGAATGACGAGGAGCGACGCGGGCGCGGCGCATGGCCCAACCCAGCAGGGCGAGCAGAACCAGCCCGCCGGCACCCCAGGCACCGTAGGTGCCCCAGGACGCGCCAGATGCAGACTCTTCGCCGTGCTCGTCGTGATGGATATCCAGATCACCGCTCAGCAGCTCCGTGCGCTGGCCGACGACGACCTTGGCCTTGATGGCGATCTCGCCTTCCTCGGGCTCTTCCGCCAGCTCGGCCTCGAACTCGCCGGCTTCGTGCTGCTCGGCCTCGACCTTGACGCCGCCAATCTCCAGTTCGAGGCTCGCGCCCTCGACCGGACTGTTGTCGGCTGCATGGTCGAGCCACAGAGTGAGGTCGTGGCCATCGAGCACGCCGACCAACTCGAAGGAGTCGGAAGTCGCCGCGAAGCGCGGCAGGGCCTGTCCAGTCGGAGTGGCCGGCGCTTCGCCATGGTCATGCCCCTCGCCGGCTTGAGTGGCCAAGGGGGCGGCAGCGATCAAGGTCGCCACAGTGAAGGCTGTCAGCCTTGGAAACAGTGTCATCTTTGCAGTCCTTTAGGTTCGTTCTGGCCCTATTCGGGCAGCAGACCCAGCGCCTGGCGCAGTGAGGAGGTCGCCGCCGCCTGATCGAGTCGGGCCAGGGCAGCCTGACGCTTGGCGTCGGTCGCCTCGAGTTCGATACGCAGGCGCGTCGGCAGGTCGGTTTCGCCGAGGCGGAAGGATTTTTCGAAGAAACCGCGAGACTCCTGGGCGAGCCGGGCACGCCTCTCGGCAGCCGTCACTTGGGCGCGAGCGGATTCGAACTCCAGCCGGGCGGCCTCCAGCTCGCCGAGCAGGCGCTCACGCGCCAGACGCGCCTGCACCTCGGCTTCGATGGCCTCGGCCTCGGCCGTGGCTTGCTTGGCGCGGTTGCGGCTGCCCGAGCCGAAGGGGATGCGAATGCCCAGGGTGAGGCTTTCGTCATAGGACTCCCCCGGCTCGCGTTCGCGGCTGGTAGACAAGGTCAACTCGGGATTGGCGCGGGTCTGCACGCGAACCAGCTCGGCCGAGCGGCGCGCGACCTCGGCCTGATCGAGCAGGGCGGCCACCGCCGGATGCTGGGCATCCAGCACAGCGAAGTCGGCGGGCAGCGCGGGTACCGGCTCACCGGCAACTACGCCAGGCGCAGTCTCTTCGCGACCACCCGGCAGGGTGCCAATCAGGCTGCGCAATTGTTGTGCAGCTGTCGTCAGCGCACTCCTGGCTCGCGCCGCCTCGATCTCGGCCTGTGCCGCAGCACCCTCGGCCTGGTGCTGATCGGCCAGGGCCAGCTCGCCCGACTTGACCCGCTTGGCGACATCGGCAGCGAGCTGCCGGGCATTGCCCTCGCGCTCGCGGGCCAGGCTCGCTTCGACCCGGCTGCGTTGCCACTGCCAGTACGCCTCGCGCACTTCAGCAGCAGTACGCAGCTGCGCAGCCGAGGCGCGACTGGCGGTGGACTGGGCCTCGGCTTCGGCCACGGCGCCCGTACGCGAGCGCTCGCCGGGCAGCCACAGGGGGATGGCGAGGCCGACATTGTGCTCGCGGCTACCATCGTTGCCATTGAGCTGGTCGCCTTTGCTCGACAGCTCCAGGGCCATGGGCTCGGCGGTCCAGCTGTCGGCGGCGGCGCGACGGGCGGTGGCCGCCTCACGACGCGCAGACGAGGACTCCGCTTCGGGCTGACGCGCCCAAGCGGTATCGAAGGCTTGCTTCAGCGATAAAGGACCGGCAGTGACCGACTGCAGGCTGGAAGCGCTTGGCGCTGTCTGCGCCAAGGAACTGCCGGTGGCCAGCACGAGCAAGGCACAGGGCAGCCATTTTCTGGTTTTGCTTGGGAACATCCCGATTCTCCAGTGATGAAAAAGCTCACAGGGAATCGGCGAGACGC
>DATCUN010000085.1:0-2811 GCA_036561825.1 Pseudomonas sp. | reverse complement strand
CGGTCGCCGCCCAATCCGCCGCAGCCCCTCAGCGGCGCAGGCGGAGGGCCTGGCTGGTCGGCTTGCCCGGCACAGGCGCGGCGGCTGCGGCCTTGCCATGCGGTTCCGCGCCCTCCTCGTCCTCGTCCTCCTCCTCGTCGTCGCCCATTTCGGCAATCTCGCGCAGACGCTCGACCACCCGCGCATTGACGCTGCCCTCGGGGAACACGCCACGGTCGTCGGCCGTGCCGGCCAGCTCGCCCACCAGCAGGCTCAGCGCCTCGTCCACCGTGCGCACCGCGTAGACGCTGAACAGCCCGGCCTGCACCGCCTGGATCACCCGCTCGTCGAGCATCAGGTTGCAGACGTTGGCGTGCGGGATGATCACCCCCTGCTCGCCGGAGAGGCCGCGCCCCTCGCAGAGGCGGAAGAAGCCCTCGATCTTCTCGTTGACCCCGCCGACCGCCTGCACCTCGCCGAACTGGTTGATCGAGCCGGTGATGGCGAAGCACTGCTTGAGCGGCGTGCGCGACAGTGCCGAGATCAGCGTGCACACCTCGCCGAGCGAGGCGCTGTCGCCGTCGACGTAGCCGTAGGACTGCTCGAGGGCGATGCTCGCCGAGATCTCCAGGGGAAACTCCTGGGCGTAGCGGCTACCAAGGTAGCCGGTGAGGATCATCACCCCCTTGGAGTGGATCGGCTGGCCGAGGCTGACCTCGCGCTCGATGTCGACGATCCCCGAGTTGCCCGGGTAGACGGTGGCGGAGATGCGGGCCGGCACGCCGAACGCCGAGTCGCCGACTTCCAGCACGGTCAGGCCGTTGCACTTGCCCATCGCCGCACCGGCGGTGTCGATGAGGATCACCCCGGCCAGCATGTCGTCGAGGATGCGCGCCGACACCCGGCCGGTGCGGGTGGCCTTGGCCCTGAGCGCGCGCTCGATGTGGCCGACGTCGGTCACCGTCTCGCCGGCCAGCTGGCGCATGAAGTCGGC
Source organism: Pseudomonas sp. (assembly GCA_036561825.1). Classification (GTDB taxonomy): domain Bacteria; phylum Pseudomonadota; class Gammaproteobacteria; order Pseudomonadales; family Pseudomonadaceae; genus Geopseudomonas. The sequence continues at coordinate 1,838 of DATCUN010000085.1, read as the reverse complement.
CTCGCTGACCAGCTGGAACAGGTCGCCGATGCGCGCCGAGAGGCGGCCCTGGTGCTCGGCCAGGCGCGCGCTGTAGGTGGCCAGACGGGCCACCGCATCGTTGCTCAGCGGCGCCATGCCCTCCTCGGAGGTGCGCGTCTTCAGCAGCTGGGCGAACTGCTCGAGACTGTCCTCGGCCAGTGGCATGTCCTCGTCGAAGTCGGCCAGCACGCGGAACATCTCCTGGAAATCCGGATCCAGCTCCTGCAGCGCGTAGTAGATCTGCCGCGCGCCGACGATCACCACCTTGACCTGCAGCGGGATCACCTGAGGGGTCAGGGTGACGGTGGCCAGCCGGCCGAGTTCGGCCAGCGGCGACTCCATCTTCAGCTGGCGCGAATGCAGGGCGCGCTTGAGCGCGTCCCAGACGAACGGCTCGGACAGCAGCTTTTCCGCCTCGAGGATCAGGAAGCCGCCGTTGGCCCGGTGCAGCGCGCCCGAGCGCAACTGGCGGTAGCTGGTGTACAGCGCGCCCTGCTCGGAGCTGTACTCGATGCGGCCGAACAGGTTGTCGTAGGTCGGATGCGGCTCGAATACCACCGGCGCACCGCCACCATGGGCATGGCCGACCACCAGGCTGGGGCTGTAGAACTCCACCAGGCTCTGGCGCTTCTGCGCATCCGGGCGGGTGTCCTCGACCAGCTGGTCGACCACGGTCTTCAGCAGATTGACCTGCATGGCCTGCAGCCAGCCACAGACTCCGGCGTTTTCCGCGTACTTCTGCGACAGCGGCGCCAGCAGCGGCTGCAGCGCCACGGTGATGGTTTCCTCGTTGAGCTGGCGCTGCTGGTTGCTCGACTCGCGCTTCCACTGCGGCAGGCTGGCCAGCTCCTCGTTGAGGCGCTCCTCGAGTCCGGCGATGTCGTCGTGGAAGCGCTCGCGGTCGGCCTCCGGCAGCTGGCCGAACTCGGCCTCGTCCAGCGCCTGGCCGTCCTTCATCGGCGTGAAGGCGATGTTGGCGCTGTCGCGGTACAGGGCGATGCTCTTCTCCAGCGCCAGCTTCTCGATCACGTCCAGGGCGCGGTCGTAGCGCTGGTTGAAGACGCGCTCGATGGCGCTCTTCTTCTGCTGGTAACTCGGCGTCTCGAACGCCGCCGGAAAGGTCGCCAGCAGGTTGTCGATCAGCTGGTCGATGTCGTCCATCAGCGCCTGCGCGCGCCCCGAGGGCAGCTGCAGCGCACGCGGTTCGCGCGGATCGTCGAAGTTGTTGACGTAGACCCAGTCGCACGGCGTGGCCTGGCGCTTGGCTTCGGCCTTGAGGTAGCGGCGCACGAAGGAGAAGCGCCCGGTGCCCGACTCGCCCATGACGAACACGTTGTAGCCGGGCCGCGGCATGGCCACGCCGAACTGCAGGGCGGCCACCGCGCGCTCCTGGCCGAGCACACCGCGGAACGGCTCCAGCTCGTCGGTACTGGTGAAAGTCAGCTGTTCGGCACTGAACTGGCTGCTGAGCTGCGAAGGCAGCAGGCGAAGCGAGGGGAGGAAATCGGGCATCAACGGGGTCCACAAGAGTGACGGGCATGCGCGGCAGCGCGGCTGCGGAGCAGTAATGCTGCCGATTGTTGACCCGGCGCCCGGGATTGACAAGAAGCAGCCGGAGCGCCTGTCGTACAGTACCCGCGGCGGCAGCCATCGGCAGCGCGGCCCTCCTCCCCAGGCAGAGCAGCACAGGCGCCGGCCGAGCGCGTCGGTTCAGTCCCTGGCGTGGCCGGCACAGTCCAGGCACAGTTCGGCGGTCGGCACGGCCAGCAGCCGCGCGGGCGCGATGGAAGCCCCGCAGGCGGCACAGGTGCCATAGC
>DATCUN010000084.1:0-6288 GCA_036561825.1 Pseudomonas sp. | reverse complement strand
GGCAATGCGCTCCCGCCAGGGTCGAGCAGTTTAGCAGCCGCGAGGCCGCCACCGGCAGCCCTGCCATCGATGCGCCCCGCCGCCCGCAGCGCTGCGGCGTCCCTGGAAATTCCCGGATATTTTTCAACCACAAGCCAAATCAACGGGTTAGAATCCATTGGCACTTGATATGCATGCTTTTCTTTTGCCGTCAACCACTTATGGAGATCCCCTTGGAGCCAGCCGTCGTCAATAGCCTGTTCCTCGTCGGCGCTCTGCTGGTGGGCATCAGCATCCTGGTCAGCGCCTTCTCCGCGCGCCTGGGCATTCCGGTGCTGGTGATCTTCCTCGCCGTGGGCATGCTCGCCGGGGTCGACGGCATCGGCGGCATCGTGTTCAACGACTACTCCACGGCCTTCCTGGTCGGCAACCTGGCGCTGGCGGTGATCCTCCTCGACGGCGGCATGCGCACCCGGGTCGCGACCTTCCGCGTCGCCCTGTGGCCGGCGCTGTCGCTGGCCACCGTCGGGGTGATGATCACCGCGGGGCTGACCGGCCTCGCCGCCGCCTGGCTGTTCAAGCTCGACCTGCTGGAAGGCCTGCTGATCGGTGCCATCGTCGGCTCCACCGACGCCGCCGTGGTGTTCAACCTGCTCAACGGCAAGGGTCTCAACGAACGGGTCGGCTCGACCCTGGAAATCGAATCGGGCAGCAACGACCCGATGGCGATGTTCCTCACCGTGACCCTGATCGACATGCTCGCCCGCGGCGAGACCGGCTTCAGCCTGCATATCCTGCTCGACCTGATCCAGCAGTTCGGCATCGGCATCGTCCTCGGCCTGGGCGGCGGCTGGCTGCTGCTGCAGCTGGTCAACCGCCTGGCGGTGGCCGACGGCCTGTATCCGCTGCTGGCGGTCAGCGGCGGCATCATGATCTTCGCCTTCGCCGGGGAAATCGGTGGCAGCGGCATCCTGGCCGTGTACACCTGCGGCCTGATGCTGGGCAACCGGCCGATCCGCAACCGCCACGGCATCCTGCACATGTTCGACGGCCTGGCCTGGCTCAGCCAGATCGGCATGTTCCTGGTCCTCGGCCTGCTGCTGACGCCGCACGAGCTGCTGCCGATCGCGGTGCCAGCGCTGCTGCTGTCGCTGTGGATGATCCTCTGCGCCCGCCCGCTGTCGGTATTTGTCGGCCTGCTGCCGTTCCGCGCCTTTCACTTCCGCGAGCGCCTGTTCATTTCCTGGATCGGTCTGCGCGGCGCGGTGCCGGTGATCCTCGCAGTGTTCCCGCTGGTCGCCGGCCTGCCCCACGCCCAGCTGTTCTTCAACGTAGCGTTCTTCATCGTGCTGGTCTCCCTGCTGCTGCAGGGCACCACCCTGGGCTGGGCGGCGCGCAAGACCCGCGTCGAGGTCCCGCCACAACCGGCGCCGATCTCGCGCGCCGGGCTGGAAGTCCACCCCACCAGCCAGTGGGAGCTGTTCGTCTACCGGCTGGGTGCCGGCAAATGGTGCATCGGCGCGCACCTGCGCGAGCTGAAGATGCCCGAGGGCACGCGCATCGCGGCGCTGTTTCGCGGCCGCGAACTGCTCCACCCCAGCGGCAGCAGCCGTCTCGAAGCGGGCGACGTGCTCTGCGTGATCGGCCACGAGAAGGACCTGCCGGCCCTCGGCAAACTGTTCAGCCAGGCGCCCAAGCGCGGCCAGGACCTGCGCTTCTTCGGCGATTTCGTGCTCGAGGGCGATGCCGAGCTGGGGCCGGTGGCCGCGCTCTACGGCCTCGACCTGCAGGGCGTCGACGGCAGCCAGCAGCTCGGCCACTTCATCGCCCAGCAGATCGGCGGCGAGCCGGTGGTCGGCGACCAGGTCGAGTGGGCCGGGCGTACCTGGACGGTGGCGCTGATGGAAGGCAAGCACGTCCGCAAGGTCGGCCTGAAGCTGCCGGCTGGCAGCGCGGGGCCGCTGTTGCTGCTCTGAATCGAGCGTCTGGCGGTGCTCGCCGCGCCCATCGCCAGCGCCACTTCCGGACAGATAGCCTTGTCGCAACAGGACAGCCCCAGTAGGCTTGCCGGTTCCTCAACAAAAAACCGTGTTCGCCATGATGTTCAAGCTACGCCCGATCCTGGCTTCGCTGCTGCTGAGTCTACTGATCCTCGCGCCCTTCGCCGGCGCCGCCAACGCCCTGCCCAGTGCCGCTACCGTGCAGAAACAGCTCGACGCCCTCGAGGCGCGCAAGCTGCCGGAGGCCGAGCAGAAGGCCCTGCAGGAAACCCTGCAGCAGACCCTCGACCACCTGCAGACCGTCAAGAGCAGCACCGCCGAGCTGGCCAGCCTCAAGCAGCAGCTGGCCGTGGCGCCCAAGCAGACCCTCGAGGCCCAGCGCGAACTGGCGCAGCTCAAGCCGGTGAGCACCGACGAGCTGGGCAAGCGCTACGCCAGCCTGTCCACGGCCCAGCTGGAAAGCATGCTCGGCGAGAGACTGGCCCAGCTCAACGACTGGCAGGCGCAGCTGGCCCAGGCGACCAATGCGCTGATTGACGCGCAAACGCGGCCCGAGCGCGCCCAGGCCGAGATCAGCGCCAACCAGACCCGCACCCAGGCCATTCGCGCGACCCTCAAGAGCGGCAAGGACAACAACCTGCCGCTCGGTCCCGAACAGCTGAGCATGCTGCAGAGCGAGCTGGCCGCCCTCGGCGCGGTATCCCAGCTGCGCAGCCAGGAGCTGGCCGGCAACACGGCACTGCAGGACCTGAGCAGCAACCGCCGCACGCTGCTGACCCAGCGCATTGCCCTGCTCGAGGCGGAAATCCTCGCCCTGCAGAACACCCTCAACACCAAGCGGCGCGAGGAGTCGGCGGAAACCGTCGCCCAGCTGTCGCGCGAAAGTCTCGACAACCACCGCGGCAGCCTGCTCGCCGCCGAGTCCGACATCAACCTGGAGCTGAGCAACTATCTGCTCAAGTCCACCGACCGCGCCAACGAGCTGATCCGCAAGAACATCGAGACCAAGCAGCAGCTCGACTCGCTGAAGCAGGCCGAACAGGCCCTCGACGAACAGATCGCCGTGCTCAAGGGCAGCCTGCTGCTGACCCGCATTCTCTATCAGCAGAAGAACGCCCTGCCCAAGGTCAGTGCGGACAAGGACCTGGCCGACGAGATCGCCGACCTGCGCCTTTACCAGTTCGAGCTGAACCAACGCCGCGCCGAGATCATCAACCCCATCCAGCACGTCGACGCCCTGCTCGCCAGCCAGCCCGGCGAGAACGCCACCCCGCAGCTGCGCAGCGAGCTGGAGCAACTGAGCCGCGCCCGCCTGGGGCTGCTCGACCGCCTCAACACCGAACTGGGCAACCTGCTGACCCAGGCCATCACCCTGCAGCTCAACCAGAAGCAGCTGCTCGCCACCAGCACCAGCCTGAGCCGTACCCTCGACGAGCAGATGTTCTGGATCGCCAGCAACAAGCCGCTCGACCTGTCGTGGTTCAAGGAGGTCCCCAGCCGCCTGCAAAACCAGCTCGACGCTCTGCCGGTGATGGACAGCGCCAGGGCCATCGGCCACGGCCTGATCGGCCAGCCGCTGCTGTTCCTGCCGCTGGTGGTGCTGCTCGCCGCCCTGCTCACCGGCCGCCCCTGGCTGCGCCGCCAGCTCGAGCGCATCGACGCCGAGATCGACCAACTGCGCCGCGGCAACCAGTTGCTGAGCCCGCTGGCGGTGCTCTGCCACTTCCTGCTGGTCCTGCCGCTGCCGCTGATCGTCTTCGCCTGCGGCGTGGTACTGATCCAGGACTCGCAAGCGAGCACCACCATCTTCGGCGAATCGCTGCTCAAGCTGGCCCAGGCCATGCTGGTGTTCGGCGTCACCTACCGCCTGCTGGCCCGCGGCAGCGTGGGCGAGCGGCATTTCGGCTGGGAGCCGCAGCGGGTGCAGAAGCTCTACCGCCTGGTCCGCCTGCTGGGTCTGGTGGTGATGCCGATGGTGCTAGTGGTGAGCATCACCCAGCGCCAGCTCAGCAGCCTGTCCGAGGACGTGCTGGGGATCTTCATCGTCCTCGCCGGCTTCCTGCTGATGAGCAGCATCCTGCTGCGCATCATCGTCAACCAGCCGCCGTTCTTCGGCTCGCGGGTACTGCACTTCATCGCCGGCCTGCTGCTGGTCGGCCTGCCGCTGGCGCTGGTGGTAGCAGTCGGCTTCGGCTACTACTACACCGCGCTCAAGCTCACCGGTCGCCTGCTCGACAGCCTGTACATCATCGCCATCTGGTCGGTGCTGCAGGCGGCGATACTGCGCGGCCTCGACGTCGCCGCCCGCCGCCTGGCCCTGCAGCGCGCCCAGGCACGCCGGCAGCAGCCGGTACGCGAGGGCGCCGACGGCGGCGAACTGGTCGAGGAACCGACCCTGGCCCTCGAGCAGGTCAACCAGCAATCGCTGCGCCTGGTACGCCTGGGCTTGCTGCTCGGCTTCGTCGGCATCTTCTACTTCGTCTGGGCCGACCTGCTGGCGGTGTTCACCTACCTCGACAGCGTGACCCTCTACGAATACACCAGCGGCAGCGGCGACACCGCCAGCAAGGTGCCGATCAGCCTGAGCGACCTGCTCGGCGCCCTGGTGATCCTGGTCATCACCCTGATCCTCGCGCGCAACCTGCCGGGCCTGCTGGAAATGCTGGTGCTGTCGCGCCTCAACCTGGCCCAGGGCAGCGCCTACGCCACCACCACCCTGCTGTCCTACGCGATCATGGCCTTCGGCCTGGTCAGCACCCTGTCCACCCTCGGCCTCAGCTGGGACAAGCTGCAGTGGCTGGTGGCGGCGCTGTCGGTGGGCATCGGTTTCGGCATGCAGGAGATTTTCGCCAACTTCATCTCCGGCCTGATCATCCTGTTCGAGCGGCCGGTGCGCATCGGCGACGTGGTGACCATCGGCAACCTGTCCGGCTCGGTGAGCAAGATCCGCATCCGCGCGACCACCATCGTCGATTTCGATCGCAAGGAAATCATCGTCCCCAACAAGACCTTCATCACCAGCCAGCTGGTCAACTGGTCGCTGAGCGACACCGTCACCCGGGTCACCATCAAGATCGGCGTGGCCTACGGCTCGGACCTCGACCTGGTGCGCAGGCTGCTGCTGGAGATCGCCCGCAACAACCCGCGGGTGCTCAAGGAGCCGGAGCCGACGGTGTTCTTCCTCACCTTCAACGAGAGCACGCTCGACCACGAACTGCGCATCCACGTGCGCGAACTGGGCGACCGCAACGCGGCGGTGGACGAGATCAACCGCGAGATCGACCGCCTGTTTCGCGAGCACGCCATCGACATCGCCTTTCGCCAGCTCGACGTGCTCGTGAAGAACCTGCAGGGCCAGCACCTGCAACTGGTCAGCGAGCAGGAGCTGCCGCCGAGCGAGGCGAGCAAGACGGCCAAGGCCTGACTGGACGGCCCGCGGCAATTCCCAGCACAATGCTCGGGAATTGCCGGAGGCCTTCGTGAAAACCCTCGACCAGCTCGAATTCGACAACCGCTTCGCCCGCCTGGGTGACACCTTCTCCACCCGCGTGCAGCCGCAGCCCATCGAGCAGCCGCGGCTGGTGGTGGCCAGCGTGGCGGCCATGGCCCTGCTCGACCTCGCCCCGGCCGAAGCGCAGCGCCCCGAGTTCGCCGAACTGTGCTCCGGGCACAAGCTGTGGCAGGACGCCGAGCCGCTGGCGATGGTCTACTCCGGGCACCAGTTCGGCCAGTACAACCCGCAGCTCGGCGACGGTCGCGGCCTGCTGCTCGGCGAGGTGGTCAACGCCGCCGGCGAGCACTGGGACCTGCACCTCAAGGGCGCCGGCTATACACCCTACTCGCGCATGGGCGACGGCCGCGCGGTGCTGCGCTCATCGATCCGCGAGTTCCTCGCCAGCGAGGCGCTGGCCGCGCTGGGCATCCCCACCACCCGCGCGCTGTGCGTCACCGCCTCGACCACCCCGGTGTACCGCGAGCGCACCGAAACCGCGGCCATGCTGCTGCGCCTGTCGCCCAGCCACCTGCGCTTCGGCCACTTAGAATTCTTCTACTACACCCGCCAGCACGACGCCCTGCGCCAGCTTGCCGAGCACGCGCTGGACTGCCACTTCCCCGAGTGCCGCGAGCAGGAGCAACCGTTCGCCGCGATGTTCCGCACGGTAGTCGAGCGCACCGCCGCCACCATCGCCCTGTGGCAGGCCTACGGCTTCTGCCACGGGGTGATGAACACCGACAACATGTCGCTGCTCGGCCTGACCTTCGACTACGGCCCCTACGCCTTCCTCGACGACTTCGACGCCCGCCACGT
>DATCUN010000083.1:0-2940 GCA_036561825.1 Pseudomonas sp. | reverse complement strand
GCTGTGCTGGCGGGTCAACGACCTGGCCGGCTGGAGCGGCCTGCAGGCGCAGCTGGCCAAGGCGCCGCAGCGGGTGGCCATCGTCGGCGCGGGCATGGTCGGTTGCGAACTGGCCGAGGACTTCGCCCGCGCCGGCCATCAAGTGACCCTGCTCGACCGCCTTGCCCTGCCGCTGGCCGGCCTGTTGCCGGAGATTGCGGCACAGCGCCTGCGCCAGAGCCAGGAGCGCCTCGGCGTCGACTATCTCGGTGCCGTGCAGGTCGCCGGCATCAGCGCCCAGGACGATGGCAGCAAGCGCATCACCACCCAGTGCGGCCAGAGCCTGGTCGTCGATCAGGTAGTCGCCGCCACCGGCCTGGTGACCGATGACCGCCTGGCGCGGATTGCCGGGCTGGACTTCGACAAGGGCATCCGGGTCGATCCCTGCACCCTGCAGACCAGTGCCGCGGATGTCTACGCGCTGGGCGACTGCGTCAGCCTGGACGGCGCTGCCTGCCGCTTCATCGAACCGATCGCCCGGCAGGCGAGGGCGATTGCCCATGCCGTGCTCGGCAAGGCTGGCGAGAGCTACGCCCACAGCCAGCCGGTGATCCGCCTGAAGACCCGCTCCCTGCCCATCGAGATGCATGGCACGCCTTGTGCTGAAGGGGAGTGGCGTGTGGTACGTGAAGACGAGGGCTGCCTGCTCATGGAGCAGCAGGTCGACGGGCGTACCGCTTCAACCTTGCGTGTAGGTCAGGCCAAAGCAGCCTGATCGGATGACCCAAAAGAGGGCACAGCCATGACCGATAAGAATTTCTACCGCCCCTATTCGGAGCACAGCAGCCTGTCGGGCTGCACCTGCGGGGCCCACGGCAGCCAGCAGGAGCATGACCTGCAGGCCGAGCGGGAGCGTCTGGCACGCGCCCGCGACAGTGAAGCCCTGTCCCGCGATTTCGTCGAGGCGGCCGCCGTGCGTGCGTTGTTCCCCCATGATGCCACACGCCGCCGCTTCCTCAAGGCGGTGGGCATGGGCACCGCGATGGCGGCCATCGCCAGCGTGCTGCCGCTGCAATCGCTGCAGGCGATGGCCGAGGAAAAGGGCCCGCTGGAGAAGAAGAACCTGAAGATCGGCTTCATCCCGATCAACTGCGCCACGCCGCTGATCATGGCCGACCCGATGGGCTTCTATAAAGAGCAGGGCCTGTCGGTCAGTCTGCAGAAAACCGCCGGCTGGGCGCTGGTACGCGACAACATGCTCAATGGCGAACTGGATGCCTCGCACTTCCTCGCCCCGATGCCGCTGGCCATTTCCATGGGCCTGGGTTCCAGCGCCCAGCCAATGCGCGTGGCGACCATCCAGAACACCAACGGCCAGGCCATCACCCTGGCCCTCAAGCACAAGGACAACCGCGATCCGCGCAACTGGAAGGGCTTCAAGTTCGCCATCCCCTTCGAGTTTTCCATGCACAACTTCCTGCTGCGCTACTACCTGGCCGAGCATGGCCTGGACCCGGATCGCGATGTGCAGCTGCGGGTGACCCCGCCGGCGGAAATGATCGCCAACCTGCGCGCCGGCAACATCGACGGCTTCCTCGGCCCGGATCCGTTCAACCAGCGCGCGGTATACGACGGCATCGGTTTCATCCACATCCTTTCCAAGGAGATCTGGGATGGCCATCCGTGCTGCTCCTTCGGCACCTCGCAGGCGTTCATCGAGCAGAACCCGAACACCTTCGCCGCGCTGTACCGCGCCATCCTCAATGCCGCGACGGCCGCCAATGATCCGGCCAACCTGACGGCGATTTCCCAGGCCATCTCCACGCCGAACTACCTCAACCAGCCGGAGATCGTCATTCGCCAGGCGCTGACTGGGCGCTATGCCGACGGTCTGGGCAAGGTGCAGAACGAGCCGGATCGCGCCGGCTTTGATGCGATGCCCTGGTACTCCATGGCGACCTGGATGCTGACCCAGATGAAGCGCTGGGGTTACGTGAAGGGTGAGATGAATTTCAACGCGCTGGCCGAGCAGGTGTTCCTGATGACCGACGCCCGCCGGCAGATGGCTAGCCTGGCGATGAGCGAGGCCAATGCCGAACCGGCGTCCGGCTACAAGAGCTTCTCGGTGATGGGCCGGCCGTTCGATCCGCGCCAGCCGCAGGCCTATCTGGATGGCTTTGCCATCAAGCGCAGCTAAGGAGAACGTCATGGGCAAATCGATACGCATGAAAGCCGCGTTGCTGTCCTTCGTGATGCTGCTGGTGCTGCTGATGGTCTGGCAGGTGGCGAGCCTGCCTGGCAAGCAAGCCGCCACCAGCGCGATGGACGAGGAGTACGCCCTGCTGATGGGCCAGACCGTCAGCGGCGAAACGAAGGAGGTCAACGGCATGCCGACCCCGGCGCAGTTCGCCGGCCTGGCCTGGAAGCAGCTCAGCGATCCCTTCTACGACAACGGTCCCAACGACAAGGGCATCGGCATCCAGCTGGCCCATTCACTGGGGCGCGTGGGGCTCGGCTACCTGATCGCCGCGCTGGTGGCGATCCCGCTGGGCTTCGTGATCGGCATGTCGCCGCTGCTCTACAAGGCCTTCGATCCGTTCATCCAGGTGCTCAAGCCGATCTCGCCGCTGGCCTGGATGCCGATCGCGCTCTACACCATCAAGGACTCCACCACCTCGGCGATCTTCGTGATCTTCATCTGCTCGGTCTGGCCGATGCTGATCAACACCGCCTTCGGTGTCGCCGGGGTGCGCAAGGACTGGCTCAACGTCGCCCGCACCCTCGAGGTCGGCCCGCTGCGCAAGGCCTTCCAGGTGATCCTGCCGGCCGCCGCGCCGACCATCATCACCGGCATGCGCATTTCCATGGGCATCGCCTGGCTGGTCATCGTCGCTGCGGAAATGCTGATCGGCGGTACCGGCATCGGCTACTTCGTCTGGAACGAGTGGAACAACCTGTCCC
>DATCUN010000082.1:0-1945 GCA_036561825.1 Pseudomonas sp. | reverse complement strand
GCGCAGCGCTGCGCACTGGCTGGCCCAGGTCTCCAGACTCCCCTTACCCTTAAAAGGCTGTAAAAGGCCTTTTAGGTAGCCTGCGTGTTCCAGCCGCTGGAAGTCCGCCTGTTCCAGCGCCACGAAGCGCGTGGAGTGGCTAATGGGGATCGATGCTGTCATGCGCCCGCAGCCTCATCGCCCGCCGCACCATCGGCTGTGCCATCCGTGTGAGCCGGCGCATCGAGCTCGATGGCGGGCGCTGCAGGCGGCGTGCCGGGCTTGGTCGTCCGCCGCGCGATCGGTGGCGCGAAGCGCGAGCGGCGCGTGCCTTCCAGCACGTCCTGCGGCAACTCGCCGAACTTCTCCAGCGCCGCTCGCGCCGCCGCGTTCTTCGCCGCGAAGTCGTCGCGCGTGGTGCCCGAGTAGCGGTACTGCTGGGCCAGCGAGAACAGGCTGCGCAGCGCGTGCGCACCATCATTGAGCCAGCGCTCCAAGGTGCTGCGGTCGATCAGCGCCGTGTGGTGCGCCAGGATGAGTTTGCGTGCCAGGTCGTCGTAGTCGGCCAGCAGGTACACCGCCATGAAGCCGAGCTGGGCGTTCACGAACAGCGGCAGCTTAACCGGCTGCATGTTCATGTTCTCGCCCAGGGACAGCGCCGCTGGCACGTCGGCCAAGGCCTGATCCACCTGTTCGCGCAGGGTCTGCAGACGGGTCTTGGTGTCGGCGAGCTTGTCCTCGATCCGCAGCATCCACCAGTCCGAGTAGGGGTCGTCCTGCTCGGCGCCGCGCTGCATCTTGTTCATGGCGCCGATGAAGCCGTTGAGACCGATGATGCCTGGGCGCCCCTCGGTCGGCGCGCGGCCGTGCCAGATGCGCGAAGCGTGGTGCGTGTGCAGCGTCAGCGACATCGCGCTGCGCAGCGATCCGAGATTCAGTTGCAGGGGTTCTATGCGTTCGTTGGCCATGAGAGCGACTCGCGGTGAAGGGGCGAGTCGCCAGTATCGGCATCGGCCGGAAGGCTGTCAGTCAACAAACCGCAGCCCATGCGCGCCCGGTTTGTTCTGCGCGGAAGGCTGTGTGTGCCGGCTATCCCCTGGGGATAGCCGGCGGAGTCGTTCGCGACTCGCGCGGAGGTGAGACCGCGTCGCGGGGCTATGCTTCGCGAGGTCTGTACCAGGCGGCCCGTTGCCCCTCCACCTCACGGTAGCGAAGCTCGAACAGGCGGCACTCGTGCACCACCTGCCGCCAACTGCTGCAGCCGTACTTGGCTGGAAGCTGCTCGGGATGCCGGTCCGCGATCCAGCGGCCAGCGGCGGCGATCGGTGTCCAGCCCTCGACGGCCAACTGCGCGGCGGCCTCGCGTAGCGCACGAACGATGCCGGCGGCCGGCCAGTCCACCGTGCCGTCCGGCGCGATGCCATTGACCACCAGGTCGTGGAACACATCCGACTGGACGAATTCCGCTGCCAGGCGCCGCGCCTGATCCATGTGCTCGGCCCAGCCGCGCAACTGCTCGAAGTGTTGATCGATGCGCGTGTAGGCGGAACCGAGTTCGTCCTGTGCAGCGCGGCACCCGTCCACGGTCCATAGATCGTGCTGGTCGATGAAGTGGTGCACCAGTGTGTTGCGCAGCGATACCAGGTCTTTGAGGTCGGCCTGGGTCTTGGCGTAGTCCTGCGCAGACAGGCTCAGTTGCACGCGCGTGCGAAAGGAGATCACGTCGCCGGGAAGATCGTCGTCGCGTTCCTCGCCGCCATTTCCATCGGTGACGACATACGAACCAAACAGTTGTCCGATCAACGTGCCCAGGGTCTTGGTCGCGGCATCTTCAATCCGCGCTGCGCGAATGGCCTCCAGCGAATGCGCCGGGCCTGAAATCTCGTGGTGGGCCACGATGGCTTTCATGAGGCGCTCGTATTGTTGAAGGCGCAACAGGCATCTGCCCAGCAAGCGCTGAACGTCT
>DATCUN010000081.1:0-5438 GCA_036561825.1 Pseudomonas sp. | reverse complement strand
GTCGGCAGCGCCGAGTGGCGGCCCTGCGACGGGCCCATGCCGACGGTGGAGAAGCGCTTGACCAGCTGCACGTCGCGGTAGCCGTGGCGGGTGGCGTTGACGATGTCGCGCACCTGCAGGTCCTCGTCGAAGTCGACGAAGTCCTTGCCGTCCGGGTGCGGGAAGATCGGCCAGTCGAAGTTGACCCGCGGTTCGGCGACGAAGCTGGCCGGTGCCGCTTGCGCCTGCAGGCCGAGGCTGGCGCAGGCGGCGCTGGCGACATGGGCGGCTTCGCGCAGCACGTTGTCGAGGGCGTGGCGACCGTTGACCGAACCGGCCACCGTCAGATTCTTGGGTAGGCCGCTGAGGGCGAAGGCGGCCTGGGCATCGTCGTAGCTCAGCTTGCCGCCGGCCTGGCAGAGCAGCTGGTAGACCGGCATGTAGCCCGCGGACATGCACAGCAGGTCGCAGTCGAGTTGCATGCCCTTGCCGGCCACCTGGCCCTTGCCGACGATGCGCCGCACGTCGACGCCGGTGATGTGGCGCATGCCCTTGGCGTGCAGCGCCTCGTACACGGTGCTGCCGCTGTGCAGAGGAATGCCGGCCTTCTTCAGCGCCATGGCGAGGTCGGCATCGGCCGGCTGGGTGCGCATGTCGACCACCGCGGCGACGTCCACGCCCGCCTCGAACAGGTCGAGGGCGGCCAGGTAGCCGTCGTCGTTGCCGGTCAGCACCACCGCGCGCTGGCCCGGTTTGACCGCGTACAGCTTGATCAGCCGCTGCGCCGCGCTGGCCAGCATCACGCCTGGCAGGTCGTTGTTGCGGAACACCACCGGCTGGTCGAAGGCGCCGGCGGCGACGATGCACTGCTTGGCGCGCACCTTGTACAGACGGTTGCCCTGGATTACCGGCAGGAAGTTGTCGGTGAACCAGGCGTTGCAGGTGGCCTCGGTGAGGATCTGGATGTTCGGGTGGCCTTGCACCGCGTCGACCAGCTCGCGGCGCAGCGCGTCGGCGCGCTTGCCTTCGATGTCGAAGCGCGCCCAGGCCAGGGCGCCGCCCAGGTACGACTGCTGTTCGACCAGCAGCACCTTGGCGCCGGCGTTGGCGGCATGCAGCGCGGCGGTGAGGCCGGCCGGGCCGGCGCCGACCACGGCGAGGTCGACGAACAGGAAGGCCTTGTCGTGGTACTCGGGCTGGAACTTCAGGTCCAGCACGCCGAGGCCGGCCTTCTTGCGGATGATCGGCTCCCACACTTTCCAGATGCCCATCGGCTTGTAGAAGGAGCGGTAGTAGAAGCCGACCGGCATGAACTTGGAGAACTTGCCGAGCAGGGCGTCGCGGTCGTTGTCCAGCGAGCCGGCGAAGTTCTGCCCGGTGACGGTCAGGCCCTCGGCCAGCGGCTGCAGGTCGGCCAGCACGTTGGGCTCGCTGGGCAGCTGCACCAGGGTGTTGGCGTCCTGGCCGGCCATGGTCAGCGGGCCGCGCGGGCGGTGGTACTTGAACGAGCGCGACAGCAGCCAGCGGCCGTTGGCGAGCAGGGCGCTGGCGATGCTGTCGCCCTGGAAGCCCTGGTACGGCTTGCCGTCGAAGTTGAAAGCGAGCGGCCGATCGCGGTCGATCAGCAGGCCCATGGGTGCGGGCAGGCGGCTGTAAGCGGTCATGCGACGACCTCCTGGGGCTTGGCGGGCGCGGCGAAGTCGACGCGCTGGGTGAAGATTTCCTTGGGATCGAAGGTGCGCACGATCTCGTCGGTGACGGTGTGGCGTTCGGCGAGGAACCAGTAGCTGGAGGCGTTGTGCATCCACCACTCGACCACCAGGCCGGCGCGGTTGTCGCTGTTGAACACGTAGTCGGCCCAGTCGGCGTCGCTGCAGGTGGCCGGGTCGGGCATCGGCTTGAACTCGCCGCCGTAGGTGAATTCGCTGATGTTGCGGGGACCGTTCAGGGGGCAGGGCATGATCTTCATCGCGGATTCCTCAGTGACTGGCGGCGGTGGCGCCCATTTCGTTGACCTGCTGGAAGGTCGAGAAACGCTCCAGGGCGAACGGCTTGATCAGCTCCGGCGTCCTGCCGCCGCTGGCTACCAGTTCGGCCATGGTCTTGCCGCAGATCGGCGTCGACTTGAAGCCCCAGGTGCCCCAGCCGGCGTCGAGGTAGTAGTTGTCCACCGGCGAGCGGCCCATGATCGGGCTGTAGTCCGGGGTCATGTCGGTGGTCCCCGCCCACTGGCGCATCAGCTTGGCGTTGGCCAGGAAGGGGAACATCTCGATGGCGTGGGCCAGCAGGCTTTCCTTGAGGTCGAGGGTCGAGCGGGTGTTGTACAGCGGGTAGGGGTCGGAGCCGCCGCCGAACACCACCTCGCCGCGGCCGGTCTGCTGCACGTAGCAGTGCAGCGCCGACGAGCTGACCAGCGGGTCGAGGAACGGCTTGAACGGCTGGGTGACCATCGCCTGCAGCGGGAAGCTGTGGATCGGCGCGCGGATGCCCAGCTTGTTGAGCAGCAGCGAGCTGTGCCCGGCGATCGCCTGCACCGCGCAGCCGCACTTGACGGTGCCGCGGTTGGTCTTCACCGCCGTGACCCGGCCGTTCTCCACCACGAAGTCCTGCACCTCGGTGAGCTGGTGGATCTCCACCCCGCGCTTGGCCGCCTGCTTGGCGTAGCCCCAGGCCACCGCATCGTGGCGCGCGGTGGCGCCGTCGATGTGCCACAGCCCGGCGAGCACCGGCAGGTGGCCCGGGTCGAGGTTCAGCGTCGGCACCAGCTCGCGGATCTGCTGGCGGTCGATCATCTCGGTACGCCCGCCGAAGTGCTTGTTCACTTCGGCGCGCTGACGGAAGGCGCGCACCGTGGCATCGGTGTGCGCCAGGGTCAGCTGGCCGCGCTCGGAGTACATGATGTTGAAGTCGAACTCGTTGGACAGCTCCTTGAACAGCCGCACCGACTCGGCGTAGAACTTCACGCCCTCGCTGGTGAGGTAGTTGGAGCGGATCACCGCGGTGTTGCGCGCGGTGTTGCCGCCGCCCAGGTAGGCCTTCTCCAGCACCGCCACGTTGGTGATGCCGTGGTACTTGGCCAGGTAGTAGGCGGTGGCCAGGCCGTGGCCGCCGCCGCCGATGATCACCACGTCGTAGGACGACTTCAGCTCCTTCGGCGCCGGCAGATCGACGTCCACCGGGTAGTCCGAAGACAGGCCGTATTTCAGCAGGCTGAACGGCATGTGGCCTCCTCACTGGCCTCGGGGGCCGAGTTGATGTGTTGCTGGCACGCGGCGGTCACGGTGTTCTGCATCAGCAGGGCGATGGTCATCGGCCCGACGCCGCCGGGCACCGGGGTGATCGCCGCGGTCAGCGGCTGCACGCTGGCGAAGTCGACGTCGCCGACCAGGCGGTTCTTGCCGTCTTCCTCGATGCGGTTGATGCCGACGTCGATCACCACCGCGCCGGGCTTGATCCACTCGGCGTTGATCATCCGCGGCCGGCCGACCGCGGCGACCACGATGTCGGCCTTGCGGCACAGCGCCTGCGGGTTCTTGCTGCGCGAGTGCAGCACGGTCACCGTGCAGTCGGCGGCGAGCAGCAGGGCGGCCATCGGCTTGCCGACGATGTTGGAGCGGCCGATCACTACCGCGTGCTTGCCGGACAGGTCGCCGAGGGTGTCGCGCAGCAGGCGCATGCAGCCGGCCGGGGTGCACGGGGTGAGCACCGGGCGGCCCTGGCTGAGGCCGCCGACGTTCTCGCTGTGGAAGCCGTCAACGTCCTTGGCCGGGTCGATGGCCTGCAGCACCGCGGTCTCGTCGATGTGCCTGGGCAGCGGCAGCTGCACCAGGATGCCGTGCACGCCGGCATCGCCATTCAGCTCGGCGACCACTGCCAGCACCTCGGCAGCGCTGGCCTCGGCCGGCAGGCGGTACTCGAGGGAGCGGATACCCACCTCGCCGGCGCGCAGCACCTTGTTGCGCACGTAGACGTGGCTGGCCGGGTCGTCGCCGACCAGCACCACCGCCAGCGCCGGCTCGACGCCTTGCGCCTTCAACGCGGCGACATCGGCGGTCACTTCGGCGAGGACCTGGGCGGAGACGGCCTTGCCGTCGATCAGTTGGCCGGGAGCTGCACTGTTCATCGGAAGATCACCGTCTTGTCGTGGTTGAGGAACACGCGGTGCTCCAGGTGGTACTTGACCGCCTTGGAAAGGGCCACGGTTTCGGTGTCGCGGCCGACGGCGACCAGCGCGTCCGGTGCGTAGTTATGGTCCACGCGCTGCACTTCCTGCTCGATGATCGGGCCCTCGTCGAGGTCGGCGGTCACGTAGTGGGCAGTAGCGCCGATCAGCTTCACGCCGCGCTCGAAGGCCTGGTGGTAGGGCTTGGCGCCCTTGAAGCCGGGCAGGAACGAGTGGTGGATGTTGATGGCACGGCCCGAAAGTTGCTTGCACAGATCGTTGGAGAGGATCTGCATGTAGCGCGCCAGCACCACCAGGTCGGTCTGGGTCTCGTCGACGATCTTCATCAGCTCGGCTTCCTGCTGGGCCTTGGTGTCCTTGGTCACCGGCAGGTAGATGAAGCGGATGCCCTCGCGCTCGGCCATCGGCCGCAGGTCGAGGTGGTTGGAAACCACGGCGGTGATCTGCATGTGCAGCTCGCCCTTCTGGTGGCGGTAGAGCAGGTCGGACAGGCAGTGGTCGAACTTGCTGACCATCAGCAGCACGCGCATCGGCTTGGCGGCGTCGTGCAGTTCCCAGTGCATGTCGAACTTGCCGGCGACATCGACGAAGCCCTGCTTGATCGCCTCGATATCGCCGGTGAAGCCGGCATTGAAACGGAACACCGCGCGCATGAAGAAGGTGCCGCTGATCTCGTCGTCGAACTGCGCCATCTCGCTGATGTAGCAGCCGTTGTCGGCGAGGAAGGAGGTCACGCTGGCGACGATGCCGGAAGTGGCCGGGCAGCTGATCTTGATGACGTACTGGTTCTGAGCGTGTTGCATGTCGAGTCCTCTGGAGGTGGAGGCAGCGGTTGCAAGGCGAAAAATTCGTCGGTGAAAGCCGATTTCATTCCTGAATATTTTTGACTGCTGGGAATAAAATTTTCGTGCTGGTGTTTTTATAAGCGAACAAAATCGCCGTGTCCATGCCTGTGGTGAAATTTTTTATCTTGTGGGGAATTTTTTGGCGGTCATTGCCTGCGCGGGCGGCGCCCGGTTGGCGTGCAGCGCGTGGACAGGGGGGGACAGCGCTCGGGCCTTGAGCGGCCAGGCTGCTTAACTGTCAGGGGACGTCCTGGGCGGGAGTGCACCATGACCATCACCAACAGCCAGTCGGGCACCAACGTCGTCGAGATCGCCGACGGCATCTACCGTATCAACACGCCGGTGGCGCTGGAAGGTGGCGGCTTCTCGTTCAACCAGTACCTGGTGGTGGATGAAGAGCCCATGCTGTTCCACACCGGCCCGCGCAGGAT
>DATCUN010000080.1:0-8220 GCA_036561825.1 Pseudomonas sp. | reverse complement strand
TCAAGACGCCGCGGCACATCAAGTTCGTCGACGACTTCCCGATGACCATCAGCGGCAAGGTGCAGAAGTTCCGCATGCGCGAGATCAGCGTGCTGGAGCTGGGGATCACCCAGCACTGAGGCGGCAGGAGAGGGGGATCGTTCCCACGCTCCGCGTGGGAACGCCGCCCGACGGAACGCCGCCCGGACGCTCAGCGTCCCTCCAGCGTGCTAACGGGCGCAGGAGCGCCCCTGTGCCGGGTACCCACGCGGGAGCGTGGGTACCATCAATGAATCGGATAATAAGAAAGGAATCCCCATGACCGCACCGATCAGCCGTTTTCCCGTTCCCGAAAGCCTCGACGCCCTGCCGGCCGACCTGTGCGAGCGCATCCTCGCCGTGCAGGACCGCGCGGGCTTCGTGCCCAACGTGTTTCTCATGCTGGCGCACCGTCCCGACGAGTTCCGCGCCTTCTTTGCCTGGCACGACGCGCTGATGGAGCGCGAGTCCGACAGCCTGACCCTGGCCGAGAAGGAGATGATCGTGGTCGCCACCAGCGCACGCCACGGCTGCCTGTACTGCGTGGTGGCGCATGGCGCGGTGCTGCGCATCTACAGCAAGCAGCCGCACCTCGCCGACCAGCTGGCGATCAACCACCGCACCGCGGCCATCGGCGAGCGCCAGCGGGTGATGATCGACTTCGCCATGCACCTGAGCTTCGCGCACGGCGTGCTGGATGACGCCTGGCAGGCGCGCCTGCAAGGCGTCGGTTTCAGCCTGAACGACATCTGGGACATCGGCGCCGTGGCCGCCTTCTTCAGCCTGTCCAACCGCCTGGTGTCGCTGGCCGGCACGCCGCCGAACGACGAGTTCTACCTGATGGGCCGCGTGCCCAGAGCCCCGCGCGCCTGATTGCGGGGTGTCCCGCCGCAACGCCTGCGGCAAGCCCGGTCGCGCCTGACGGCGGGCGGCCGGGCACTGAAAGTGCTGAATCAACAGTCCAACAATAACAAGAGAGACTCGATATGCACGTCAAACCCTCTACCCCGTTGTTCCTGCTCACTGGCCTGGCGGCCGCCCTGGGGGCTTCGGCGCCGGCTGCGGCGGCCTTCGTCGAGGACAGCCACCTGAGCCTCGACGCGCGCAACTTCTACATGAACCGCGACTATCGCGATGCGGACAAGGCCGACACGCCCAGGCACAAGGGCGCGGCCAAGAGCAAGGCGGAGGACTGGGGGCAGGGCTTCATGCTGCGCTTCGAGTCCGGCTTCACCGAAGGCACGCTCGGCTTCGGCGTCGATGCCCTCGGCCTGCTCGGCCTCCAGCTCGACTCCGGCGGCGGCACCAGCGGCACCGGCGCGCTGCTGCGCAACCCGAGGACCGGCGAGGCGGCCGACGAGTTCAGCTTCGTCGGACCGACCGCCAAGGCGCGGCTTGCCCAGTCCGTGCTCACCGTCGGCACGCACACCCCGCTGCTGCCGGTGGCCTATCGCAACGACACGCGCATGCTGCCGCAGACCTTCGAGGGCGCGCAGCTGGTGTCCAAGGACATCGACAAGCTGACCCTGACCGGCGGCCAGTTCCGCAGCACCCGCCTGCGCGACTCCACCGACTACCAGGACATGACCATGTTCGCCGATGGCGCCAGGGGCGGCGTGAAGAGCGACCGCTTCAACTACGCCGGCGCCAGCTACGCGCCGCTGGCCAACCTGACCGCCAGCTACTTCTATGCCGAGCTGGAAGACAACTACCACCAGCACTACGCCAACCTGCTGCACAGCCTGCCGCTGAGCGACCGCCTCAAGCTGAAGACCGACCTGCGCTACTTCGACAGCGGCGACGAAGGCAACACCACGGTCGACAACCGCAACCTCGGCGGCATGTTCACCCTGGTCTACCAGGGCCACTCGCTGGGCTTCGCCTACCAGGACCAGCGCGGCGATACCGGCATGCCGTTCATCGGCGGCGGCACCGATCCGTTCACCCTCAACACCCTGACCTACCACCACTTCCTGCGCGCCGAGGAAGACTCCTGGCAGGCCCGCTACGACTACGACTTCGCCGCCCTCGGCGTACCCGGCCTGACCCTGATGGGCCGCTACGTGCGCGGCGACGACTTCCAGATCCGCGGCGCCGATGCCAACGAGTGGGAACGCGACATCGACCTCAGCTATGTGGTGCAGAGCGGCCCGCTGAAGAACGTCGGCCTGCGCTGGCGCAACGTCGCCTATCGCGGCAGCCACACCACCGATATCGACGAGAACCGCCTGATCGTCAACTACACCTTCAAGTTCTGGTAAGCACGCCCGACAACGCGTGCAGAAACGGCTTGTCGGCACTGACACGCGTTGTTATCGTTTACGTAAAGGTCATTCAGCGACCTGCGCCATAACCAACAAAAACAATCAAGGTTAGAGGGCACCCCATGGCACCAGAGTTCGTGCTGGAAACACGCGGCCTGACCAAGGAATTCCGCGGCTTCACCGCGGTCGATTCGGTCAACCTGCGTGTGCAGAAGGGACACATCCATGCGCTGATCGGCCCCAACGGGGCCGGCAAGACCACGGTGTTCAACCTGCTCACCAAGTTCCTCAGCCCCACCCGCGGCGAGATCCTCTACTTCGGCAAGCCGATCACCGCCATGAAGCCCAACGAGATCGCCCGCCTGGGCCTGGTGCGCTCGTTCCAGATCTCCGCGGTGTTCGGCCACATGAGCGTGCGCGACAACGTGCGCGTGGCCCTGCAGCAGCGCGAGGGCAACTCCTTCCACTTCTGGAAATCGGCGCGCAGCCTGGATGCGCTCAACGCGCGCGCCGACCAGCTGCTCGCCGAGGTCGACCTGCTCGGCTTCGCCGACACCCTGACCATCGAGCTGCCCTACGGGCGCAAGCGCGCCCTCGAGCTGGCCACCACCCTGGCCCTGGACCCCAAGGTGCTGCTGCTCGACGAGCCGACCCAGGGCATGGGCCACGAGGACGTCGACATGGTGGTCGGCCTGGTGCGCCGCGCCGCGGTCGGGCGCACCGTGCTGATGGTGGAACACAACCTCAGCGTGGTCAGCAAGCTGTGCGACCGCATCACCGTGCTGGCGCGCGGCGCCATCCTCGCCGAGGGCGACTACGCCACGGTGTCGGCCAACCCGCAGGTGCGCGAGGCCTATCTGGGCAGCGAAGCCGCCGCCCTCGAGGAGGCCCACGCATGACCAGCCTGCACACCACTCCGGACTTCGAGCAGCTGCGCATCAGCGACCTGCACGCCTTCTACGGCGAGTCGCACATCCTGCATGGCATCGACCTGCAGGTGCGCCGCGGCGAACTGGTGACCCTGCTCGGGCGCAACGGCTCCGGGCGCAGCACCACCCTGCGTGCGATCATGAATCTGGTCGGCCGGCGCACCGGCTCGATCATGATCAACGGCAACGAGACCATCGGTGTCGCCGCCCACCTGATCCCGCGCCTGGGCGTCGGCTACTGCCCGGAAGAGCGCGGCATCTTCGCCAGCCTCAACGTCGAGGAAAACCTGCTGCTGCCGCCCACCGTGCGCAGCGGCGGCATGAGCCTCGATGAGATCTACGCGATGTTCCCCAACCTCTACGAGCGCCGCTTCAGCCAGGGCACCCGGCTGTCCGGCGGCGAACAGCAGATGCTGGCCATGGCGCGCATCCTGCGCACCGGCGCCAACCTGCTGCTGCTCGACGAGATCACCGAGGGCCTGGCCCCGGTGATCGTGCAGAAGCTCGGCGAGGTGCTGCTCAAGCTCAAGGACAAGGGCCTGACCATCGTCCTGGTCGAACAGAACTTCCGCTTCGCCGCGCCGCTGGCCGACCGCCACTACCTGATGGAGCACGGCCAGATCATCGAGGAGATCGCCGCCGACGAACTGGCGGCGAAGCAGGAGCTGCTGCACACCTGCCTCGGCGTCTGAACCCGTAGTACCCCGCGACATGTCCCAGCCGGCGCGGCCCTGCGCCTTGCCGGTACGGGCTGCCGTCGGCCCGCACAACAACAATAACCATGGAAAAGTGGGTGAACACATGAAGGAATTCCAGAAGACCGCAACCGCCATCCTCGTCTCCAGCCTGATTGCCGGCACTGCCCAGGCCCAGGTCAGCGACGACGAAATCCGCATCGGCTACCTCGCCGACATGTCCGGCACCTACCGCGACCTCGCCGGCCCCGGCGGCCTGGAGGCGCTGAAGATGGCGGTGGAGGATTTCGGCGGCACGGTGGACGGCAAGAAGATCGTCATCTTCAACGCCGACGACCTCAACAAGCCGGACGTCGGCGCCAACACCGTGCGCCAGTGGGTCGACGAGCGCAACGTCGACATGGTGACCGGCCTGGTGGCCACCTCGGTGGTGCTGGCGGCCAGCAAGGTGGTCGAGCAGGCCGACAAGCTGGCGCTGATCTCCGGCGCGGCGTCCTCCGGGCTGACCAACGAGTATTGCTCGCCCAACCACATCCACTGGACCTACGACACCTACGCGCTGGCCAACGGCACCGCCAAGGCGGTGCTCGCCGGCGGCGGCAAGAGCTGGTACATGCTGACCGCCGACTATGCCTTCGGTCACTCCATGGAGGCCGACATCAGCAAGGTGGTCAAGGAGGGTGGCGGCAGCGTGCTCGGTTCGGTGCGCCACCCGTTCCCCAGCAACGACTTCTCCTCCTACGTGCTGCAGGCGCAGGGTTCCGGCGCCGACGTGATCGCCCTGGCCAACGCCGGCGCCGACACGGTCAACGCGCTGAAGACCGCCAGCCAGTTCGGCGTCACCCAGGCCGGGCAGAAGCTGGCCGGCATGGTGGTGTTCCTCAACGACATCCATGCCATGGGCCTGGACGTGACCCAGGGCCTGATGCTGACCACCGGCTGGTACTGGGACATGAACGACGAGACCCGCGCCTGGGCCAAGCGTTATCAGGCCCGCGTCGGCAGCATGCCGACCATGGCCCAGGCCGGCGTGTATTCGGCGACCACGCACTACCTGAACGCGGTCAAGGCCACCGGCAGCGACGCCACCAAGACCGTGCGCGCGCAGATGGCCTCCACCCCGGTCAACGACATGTTCGCCAAGAACGGCCAGATCCGCGCCGACGGCCGCATGGTCCACGACATGTACCTGGCCCAGGTGAAGACCCCGGCCGAGTCCAAGGGCGAGTGGGACCTGTACAGGATCGTCAGCACCATCCCCGGCGAGCAGGCCTACCGGCCGCTGGCGGAAAGCCAGTGCAAGCTGGTGACCAAGGTGGCGAACAACTGATCGGCTGACGGGCGGTGCGCGGAACGTCGCCGAGCGCAGGCGTCGCCGTGCACCACCAGGCCATCCGCCCGGCCGTTCACGGCCGGGTGTCGCGAACTTCCCCTGGGTGGTGAATCATGACTCTCCTGTTCGGTATTCCCCTGAGCGTAATGCTCGGCCAGCTGCTGCTCGGCCTGATCAACGGCGCCTTCTATGCCCTGCTCAGCCTCGGCCTAGCGATCATCTTCGGCCTGCTGCGCATCATCAACTTCGCCCATGGCGCCCAGTACATGCTGGGCGCCTTCGCCGCCTTCCTCGGCCTCAACTACCTGGGCGTCAACTACTGGGCCGCGCTGCTGCTGTCGCCGCTGCTGATCGGTGCCATCGGCATGGCCGTCGAACGCTACCTGCTGCGGCGCATCGCCGGCGAGGACCACCTGTACGGTCTGCTGCTGACCTTCGGCCTGGCGCTGATCGTCGAGGGCAGCTTCGTCAAGCTGTTCGGCGTGTCCGGCGCCTCCTTCCCGATGCCCGAGCTGCTCAAGGGCGGCTACAACCTCGGCTTCATGTTCCTGCCCACCTACCGCGCCTGGGTGGTGGTGGCGGCGCTGCTGGTGTGCATCGTCACCTGGTACATGATCGAGCGCACCCGCCTGGGCTCCTACCTGCGCGCCGGCACCGAGAATCCCAAGCTGATGCAGGCCTTCGGCATCAACGTGCCGCTGCTGGTCACCCTGACCTACGGCTACGGCGTGGCCCTGGCGGCGTTCGCCGGCGTGCTGGCGGCGCCGATCTACCCGGTCAGCCCGACCATGGGCGCCAACCTGCTGATCGTGGTGTTCGCCGTGGTGGTGATCGGCGGCATGGGCTCGATCATGGGCGCGATCGTCACCGGTCTGGCCATGGGCCTGATCGAGGGCCTGACCAAGGTGTTCTATCCGCAGGCGGCCAGCACCGTGGTGTTCCTGGTGATGGTGATCGTCCTGCTGTTCCGTCCTGCGGGACTGTTCGGGAAGGAGGCATGAGCATGTCGAGTCTGGAAAGCATTCAAGTGGCTACGGCCATGCACAACGTCGAGCAGCAACGCCAGCGCGCCGCGCTGTGGCGCAAGCGCGGTTTCTGCCTGGCACTGCTCGGCGTGGCGCTGGTCGCACCGCTGGCGGTGTACCCGGTGTTCCTGATGAAGCTGCTGTGCTTCGCCCTGTTCGCCTGTGCCTTCAACCTGCTGCTCGGCTTCGCGGGGCTGCTGTCCTTCGGCCACGCGGCGTTCCTCGCCAGCGGCGGCTACGTCACCGGCTACCTGCTCAGCCAGTACTCGGGACTGTCCACCGAGCTGGGCATCCTCGCCGGCACCGCGGCTTCCGGGGTGCTCGGCCTGCTGTTCGGCCTCTTGGCGATCCGTCGCCAGGGCATCTACTTCGCCATGATCACCCTGGCGCTGGCCCAGCTGGTGTTCTTCATGTTCGTGCAGGCGCCGTTCACCGGCGGCGAGAACGGCCTGCAGGGCGTGCCGCGTGGCCACCTGTTCGGCCTGATCGACCTGTCGAGCAACCTGGCGATGTACTACTTCGTGCTGGCGGTGTTCGTGTTCGGCTTCGCGGTGATCCAGCGCACCATCCACTCGCCCTACGGCCAGGTGCTCAAGGCGATCCGCGAGAACGAGCCGCGGGCGATCTCGCTGGGCTACAACGTCGACGCCCACAAGCTGCTGGCCTTCGTCATCTCGGCGACCCTCACCGGCCTGGCCGGGGCGACCAAGACCGTGGTGTTCCAGCTGGCCTCGCTGACCGACGCGCACTGGCACATGTCCGGCGAGGTGATCCTGATGACCCTGCTCGGCGGCGTCGGCACCGTGCTCGGCCCGCTGGTCGGCGCCGGCGTGGTGGTGACCCTGCAGAGCTACCTGTCCAGCGGCCCGCTGGGCGACTGGGTGCACGTGATCCTCGGCCTGATCTTCGTGCTCTGCGTGCTGCTGTTCCGCGCCGGCATCGTCGGCTGGGTGCACAAGCTGATCCGCCGCAACTTCAAGTGAGGCGACCCGGGCCGCGCGGGCGTTCGGCGCGCTTCCCGAGCTGAATCGGGCGCGCCGGACGCGTTTCGCTGCGCTGCAGCGCTGATCCGGCGCCGGCAGCGAGCGGAGGTCCGGGTCCGTCAGAGAGTCCGTCTTGTGCCGTCAGGTATTGCTGCGCTTTGCGACCTGCGGCGGCGACCGGCGTGCCGGTCCTTCGGCATGCTGGTGGCGCCATGCCGCAGGCGACCGCTCCCGAGCCGCGGAGTGCCGCGCAGGGGCTGCCGGTGGTACTTTCCACCGGGTTTGCAGTCGAGCGGCATCCGCCTGGCGTTGCCGTGAACCCGCCTGGCAAGACGGTCCGCTCGCCAAGCCGGCGCGGCAAGCGCAGGATTTTGCCCTGGCAAACCTCATAAAAAGCACAAGACCGAGGGACTCCATGAACCTTCCAAGCTACACCCGCGGCGCTCAGGACCAGCCGCTGCTGGCCATGACCATCGGCGCCGCCTTCGATCAGGCGGTCGGCCGTTTTGCCGAGCGCGAGGCGCTGGTGGTGCGCGACCAGGGCCTGCGCTACAGCTGGGCCGAGCTGGCCGCGGCGGTCGACCGCTGCGCCCGCGCTCTGCTGGCCATCGGCCTGCAGCCGGGCGAGCGCCTCGGCATCTGGTCGACCAACCGTGCCGAGTGGTGCATCACCCAGTTCGCCAGCGCCAAGGTCGGCGTGGTGCTGGTCAACGTCAACCCCGCCTACCAGCTGAGCGAACTTGAGTACGCGCTCAAGCAGTCCGGCTGCCGCTGGCTGATCTGCGCCGAGACCTTCAAGACCTCCGACTACCACGCCATGCTCGCCGAGCTGCTGCCGGAGCTGGCCGGCAGCGCCATCGGCGCGCTGCACAGCCACAGGCTGCCGGAGCTGCGCGGGGTGATCAGCCTCGGCGCGCAGCCGGCCGACGGCATGCTCGGCTGGCAGCCGCTGCAGGCCATGGCCGCGCAGGTC
>DATCUN010000079.1:0-2749 GCA_036561825.1 Pseudomonas sp. | reverse complement strand
GGCCCACTCCAGCCAGACCTCGCCGCCGGCCTGCAGGCGTTCGACCTGCCAGCTTCCGGGCAGTAGCTGGCCCAGCCAGCGCCCCCACTCGCTCTGCGGCAGGCTGAGATAGAGCTGCGCCCGCGCCTCCCGCCATGTCTCGGCGCGCAGTTCGCCCTGCAGCTGCCAGCTCAGCGGCTGGCCGTCCGGCAGCAGCAGGCGACCATCCAGACGCTGGGCGCCGCGCCGATTGTCGAGGGTCAGACCGACATAGTTGAAGCCGAGCAATTCGCCCGTACGCGTCTCGATGCTCAGGCGGCTGTCGAGCAGCGCCAGCTGACCCGGGGCCAGCAGCAGCGCGAGGATGCGCGCCGGATCGAGCGCTGCACGCGGTTCCGCGGGGCGCGCCAGCCCCTTGGCGCGCCAGCTGCCATCCGCCTCCTGGCGCAGGCCCAGCTGCAGCCCCGTCACTTCCAGGCTGGCGATGCGCAGGCTGCGCGTGCGCAGGCTGGCGAAGACGTCCGGCACCAGGCGCAGCCGGTCCAGATGCAGCACCTCGCCATCCGCCTCCAGCTGCAGGTCGCGCAGCTCCAGTTGCGGCGCGAAGCCCCGCCAGCGCCCTTCCAGCGCCCCGATGTGCAGCGGCTGGCCGAGCAGCGCACTGGCGCGGCCTTGCAGCTCGGCGCGATATTCGGCCACCCACGGCACCAGCAGCCGCCCGAGGCTGACGTACAGGGCGGTCAGCAGCAGCAACAGGGCCGCCAGTCCGAACAGCCCATCCAGGACGCGGGCGAGCAGCCGGCCGGAGGCGGCCATGTCAGCCTCCGACCTCAGAGCGGCACCACATCATAGAGTTCCTGGGAGTACTTGGCCTCCACCTGGAAGCGCAGCGGACGGCCGATGAAGGCCTCCAGATCGGCGACGTTGCCCGACTCCTCGTCCAGCAGACGCTCGATCACCACCTGGTTGGCCAGCACCAGATAGGAGCCGGCCTGGTAGGCGCGCGCCTCGCGGAGGATCTCGCGGAAGATCTCGTAGCAGATGGTTTCCGCGGTCTTCAGCTGGCCGCGCCCCTGGCAGCTCGCACACGGTTCGCAGAGCACCTGCTGCAGGCTCTCGCGGGTACGCTTGCGGGTCATCTGCACCAGCCCAAGCTCGGTGATGCCGATGATGTTGGTCTTGGCGTGGTCGCGCTCGAGCATCTTCTCCAGGGTGCGCAGCACCTGGCGCCGGTGCTCCTCGTCCTCCATGTCGATGAAGTCGATGATGATGATCCCGCCCAGGTTGCGCAGGCGCAGCTGGCGGGCAATCGAGGTGGCGGCCTCGAGGTTGGTCTTGAAGATGGTTTCCTCGAGGTTGCGATGACCGACGAAGGCGCCGGTGTTGACGTCGATGGTGGTCATCGCCTCGGCCGGATCGACGATCAGGTAGCCGCCGGACTTCAGCAGCACCTTGCGTTCCAGCGCCTTCTGGATCTCGTCCTCGACCCCGTACAGGTCGAAGATCGGCCGCTCGCCGGGGTAATGCTCGAGGCGGTCGGAGACTTCCGGCATCAGTTCGCCGACGAACAGCCCGACCTTCTGGAAGGTTTCCCGCGAATCGATGCGGATCTTCTCGGTGCGCGGGCCGACCAGATCGCGCAGGGTGCGCAGGGCCAGCGACAGGTCCTCGTAGATCACCGAGGGCGCCGGTGCGCTCTGCATCTGCGTGCCGATCTGCTCCCACAGGCGGCGCAGGTAGCGGATGTCGGCGAGGATCTCGTCGGCGCCGGCACCTTCGGCGGCGGTGCGCAGGATGAAGCCACCCTGATTCTCGATGCCCTCGGCGGCCACGCACTCGGCCACCACCTGTTTGAGCCGCTCGCGCTCGCCCTCGCCCTCGATCTTCAGCGAGATGCCGACGTGGCGGGTGCGCGGCATGTACACCAGATAGCGCGAGGGGATCGACAGCTGGGTGGTCAGCCGCGCGCCCTTGCTGCCGATCGGATCCTTGGTCACCTGCACCACCAGGCTCTGCCCCTCGTGCACCAGCGCGCTGATGTTCTCCACCGCACTGCCTTCGCGGGTGGAGATTTCCGAGGCATGGATGAAGGCCGCGCGCTCCAGGCCGATGTCGATGAACGCCGCCTGCATGCCGGGCAGCACGCGCACCACCTTGCCCTTGTAGATATTGCCGACGATGCCGCGCTTCTGCGTGCGCTCGACATGCACCTCCTGCAGCACGCCGTTTTCCACCACCGCCACGCGCGACTCCATGGGGGTGATGTTGATCAGGATTTCTTCGCTCATCTCGTCATTCTCGTCGCGGGGGATCGTCCATGCGTCGCCCGTCAGGGGCGCGCCTCAGGCTGCCAGCAGGCCACGCCGAACTCGGCCAGCAGCGCGGCGGTTTCGGCCAGCGGCAGACCGACCACGGCAGAATAGCTGCCCTCCAGGCGGTCGACGAAAATCGCCGCCAGGCCCTGGATGGCATAGCCACCAGCCTTGTCCAGCGGTTCGCCGGTATCCCAGTATGCCTGTTGTTCGGCCTCGGCAAGCGCGCGGAAGTGCACACGACTGCTCACCACCCGCGCCGCGCAGCGCGTGCCGTCGCTCACCGCCACCGCGGTAAGCACCTCGTGATTGCGCCCGGACAGGGCGGCGAGCATGGCCAGGCCGTCGCCACGATCCTGCGGCTTGCCGAGAATGCGCCCGTCGAGCACCACCGCGGTATCGGCGCCCAGCACGCAGGGCTCGCCCGAGCCGTAGGGTGCGCCATGCGCACCGGCCGC
>DATCUN010000078.1:0-8850 GCA_036561825.1 Pseudomonas sp. | reverse complement strand
AGCTGCTTGATATAGCGCCGGCAACGCGGACACATGCCTAGATGCATGAAGACATCCATGCGCGTGCGTAGCCCCAGGTGGTCATCGATGATGTCCGAGCCCAGCTCCGACATTTCCTTGCAGGTCAACATGTGCCCACCTCCTCGAAGTGGTTGAGCATGGCGTGCATGCGTTGTCGCCCCCGATGCAGAAGGACACGGATGTTGCCTTCGCTGAGACCGGTTGCCTCGGCGATTTCGGCGAACTCGAGACCGCCCAGCTCACGCATCAACACGACACCTTGCTGGTCGCTGGGCAGGCGATGCAGATGCTTGCGGATGCACTCGTGCAGCTCGGCTTCGGTCAGCAGGGCTTCAGGCGTGTCGTAGTGCCATTGCGCAGGCGGGTGACTCCAGGCTCCCTGGTCGCTGAAGCTGGAGGCGATCGGCGAACCACTATCCGCTCCCCAGCCCTCCAGCGACACTTCGCGCTTGTACCTGCGCAGCAGTGCGTGCGCCTCGTTGAGCGCGATGCGGGCCAGCCAGGTGCGTAGCCGCGAGCGTCCCTCGAAGCCCTTGATCGCTACAAAGGCCTTCAGCCAGGTTTCCTGGGCGACATCGTCGGCCAGCCCCTGTCCCACCAGGGGCACGGCCATGGCCACCAGAAAGCGGTGATGGGCCCGGATGACCGCGTCGCAGGCCGCTGGATCCCCTTGCTGCAGTCGCCTGACCAGCTCCCGTTCTTCTTCCATTCCAACTTCTCCGGAGCGTGCTGACTTCAGCGTAGATACAGGCCGATGCCTTCACCGCGCAATCCGGCAGGTTGGCCCGCAGGCCGGCCGGCGCCTGGTGGTTGAAGATGGCTTCCGCAAGGATGCTGCGGCAGCTGTTGGCGGTACAGAGGAAAAGGATCTTCATGTCTTGTTCCTGGCCATCATGATCTGGCTCGGGGCGGCGTGGCTTGAGCGTGTGCCAGGGCCTGGCTCCACTCTTCGACCGAAATGGGCAGGTAGCCGGTGATCTCCAGCGCCCGGTCCTCGAATACGTCCTGGCCTGGGTGGTTGGTCTGCCAAGCCTCGATCACCCGGTCGCGATGCTCGATCAAGGACTCGATGTGCGGCCGGAACAGCTTGAGCAACGCCGTCAGCCACAGATTGGTCGGCCACGATGGATGAGCGTGGTCGATGGAGAAGGCGGGCAGCATCTGCTTCACCGCTTCGGCCGGATACCAGGTCTCCCCGGTGACCCAGCGGTTGCAGGCGAACAGCCCGATCGGCTGGCCCCAGGCATCCATCGATACGGCGATCAGATGCGCGATGGCTTCTTTGCCCTGAGGCCAGGGCTCGCTGGTCTGCAGTGCCGTCAACGGCTGCAGATGCCCAGGGATGCCAGGCCCACGCAGGAAGGTATGGAAGTGGCCATGCTCGACCGCCCCCTCGCGGTGGGCGTGGTAGTAGTACTGGGCATGGCTGTCCCGGTCGTATACGTCGCCATCCGGGTAGTGGTTCATCTCATAGAAACCGTCGTGCCCCTTGAGCAACTCGCCGACTACGTTCAATCCCGCCTTGGCCAGCGCCCGCTGGCAGCGGCCGACTTCCAGGGCAGCTTCCAGCAGGGCGGTACGCTCGTCGGCACTCAGCTGCCCGGGCTGGGGCAGTTCAATCGCAGGCGCGGGCCAGGCGGTATCGAAGGCAGGTAGCTGGGCATTCATGTCGGAACCTCGAAAAAGGACCGGAGCGGGGGAGCGGCCGCTCCGCTCAAGGCGCGTCAGTTACCTGGCTGCGCAGGGCGCCGACTTCGCAGCGCAGGGGTTCTTGGCAGCGCAGGGGCTTTTCGCCGCACAAGGATTTTTGGCCGCGCCGGGGTTGGGCTTGAAGCTCTTTTGCAGGCTGGCCACATAGCTCGTCAGCGCCGCCAGCTCCTGCGACTCCCAGCCAAGCGCCTTGCTCGCCATCGGTGCAACCATGCAGATCTGCACCATCTCGTCGAGGAATACCTGGCTCATGCCGAACTGGTTGTTGGCCATGGCGACTTGATGGGGGTAGGCCTTGGCGAAGCTGGCCTGGAATAGCTTGCCCCCTTGGTGGCAGCTCTCGCAGGAAAGGCCGTTGCTGCTCAGCTGGGTGTCCTTGTAGAGCCGCTCGCCGTAGCTCCTGAGTTCGGCCTGCGGGCCCTGGTAGGGCTGGTAGTCGGCCGGTCGCTTGACCGACTTGATGGCGCAGGGATTCATCTTCGCCGCGCAAGGGTTGGCGGCGCAGGGAGCGCCTTTGGCGGCACAAGGGTTTTTCGCCGCGCCGGGGCTCTTGGCAGCACAGGGATTCAGGCTCGCCGGCGCGCATTTGGCGGCACACGGGGCGCAGGGGGCGGCGAGCGCCGGCCCCGCCAGGGCCATTGCCAGTACGCTGGCCGACACCATGGCGGTGATGGGGCGATGACAGCCGCGTTGCGGCTGGTCGGGACAGGAGTAGCGCATGGGGTGTTCCTCTTGTGAGCATTCTCATCGGGCACCAAGGTTCCAACGCCATCGCTGGTTTCGTTGTCGGAAGGAGCAACCAGCTCGTCACGGTCAGCCTGCGCGTGGCCTTCGGTAGCGCTCCACTGAACCGTCACCCCTCGGATGCAGATGCTCGTCGCTTGTTACACCCAGCCTGGCGAAAATGCCCGGCCGTTTT
This sequence comes from Pseudomonas sp., assembly GCA_036561825.1. Taxonomy (GTDB): domain Bacteria; phylum Pseudomonadota; class Gammaproteobacteria; order Pseudomonadales; family Pseudomonadaceae; genus Geopseudomonas. Next base: position 6,200 of record DATCUN010000078.1, on the reverse strand, counting down.
CCGGCCTCAACTGCCATCGTCACGTCGCTGCTGCTGTGGCCGGGCGCTGGCAAGCCTCTCGTCTACGCGAGCAGTGCTGATGGCAGCCCCTCGGCGATTAGGTCTTGCCATACATTCCAATGATCATTAGATTGAGCGAATGGAAAAGCGAACACTCAAAGATCTGCTCTACGAACAGGTGGCCCGCATCGGCAAGGCCGTCTCCAGCCCCAAGCGCCTGGAGCTCCTCGAACTGCTGGCCCAGGGCGAAAAAACCGTCGAGACGCTGGCTGCCGAGCTGTCGGTCGACATCAAGCTCACCAGTGCCCACCTCAAGGCGCTGCGCGAGGCCCATCTGGTCGCCTCCCGGCGGGAGGGCAAGTACGTGGTCTACCGGCTGGCCGCGCCCGATGTGGCGGGACTGTGGGTCACGCTGCGCCAGGTGGCGGAGGCGCATCTGGCGGAACTGCGCCTGACCCTGGAACAGATGGTCGCCGCCCCGGACAGACTTGCCGCAGTGGGCAGGAAAGAACTGCTCGAACAGGCTCGCCGCGGCGAGCTGGTGGTCATCGATGTACGGCCTGTGGACGAGTACGCCACGGCCCATCTGCCCCATGCGCGCTCGCTGCCGGTGGCCGAGATCGAGCAACGTCTCGACGAACTGCCCCGCGACAAGGAGATCCTCGCCTACTGCCGTGGGCCGTTCTGCCTGTTCGCCGACGAGGCGGTTGCGCTGCTGCAGGCCAGAGGCTATCGCGCACGCAAGCTGTCCGATGGCGTGAGCGAGTGGCAGGCGGCCGGCCTGCCGGTGGTTGCCGCCTGAGTGACTGGCCGACTGGACCGTCGAGGCGGACAAGGTTCTGGTGTTCTGAAGGAGTATTGCCAATGTTTTTCAAGCAACTGGCGACCCGCGAGGCGTCCTTGTCCTATTTCTTCGGCTGTGCGGGGCATGGCGTAGCGGTTGCCGTCGATGTGGTGGCCGGCGATGAGGACTGGTTCATCGAGGAGGCCGGTAAGGCTGGAGTGGAGATCCGCTATGTGATCGACACCCATGTGCATGCCGATCACTACTCGGGGGGCCGGGCGCTGGCTCAGCGGGTTGGGGCGCCCTACTGCCTGCACGAGTCTGACCAGGGCGTAGTGCGTTTCCCTTTCGAGCCATTGCACGATGGCCAACGCTTGGAGCTGGGCAACGTCAAGATCGATGTCCTGCATACTCCGGGGCACACGCCAGACAGTGTCTGTCTGCTGGTCACCGATGCGCGACGAGGTGAAGCCCCGTGGTTCGTGATCACCGGAGACACCCTGTTCGTCGGCGCTGTTGGGCGTCCGGATCTGGCCGGACAGGAGGTGGAAATGGCTGGCGTGCTGTACGACAGCCTGCATACCCGGTTGCTGACCCTGCCCGACGAGCTGGAGATTTTCCCGGGCCACCAGGCGGGCAGCGCCTGCGGCGCAGGCCTGTCCGGCAAGCCATCCTCGACCATCGGCTTCGAGAGGCGCTGGAACGAGGCCCTGGCCTTGGGTCGTGCCGCTTTCATCGCCCAGCTGACCGCGTCGATTCCGCCGCGCCCGACAGGCATGGATCGCATCATCGCGGCCAACATCGTGGCGTGAGCAGGGAGGCAGCATGGATTTTCAGTACGGCATCCGCCCCAACCTGGAGCAGTTCCTCCACCAATTGCTACAGGTCCTGCTGGTCGGTCTGACCATCGGCATGATGCGCACGGTGGTGCCGGCGCTGGCCGAGTCCGAGTTCGGTGTGCCGAAGAACTCCTTCGTCCTGCTCAGCGCCTTCGTGGTCGCGTTTGGGCTGGTCAAAGGTACGATGAACTTCGTCGCTGGCCTGCTTTCCGAGCGCCTGGGGCGCAAGAAAGTGCTGCTGCTGGGTTGGCTGGTCGCGCTGCCGATCCCTCTGCTGGTCTGGTACGCCCCCGACTGGAACTGGATCGTGCTGGCCACCGTACTGCTCGGCATCAACCAAGGGTTGACCTGGTCGATGACCCAGACCGCCAAGCTGGACATCACCCGTCTCGACGAGCGCGGCCTGACCCTGGGCCTCAACGAGTTCGCCGGCTATGTAGGTGTGGCCCTGGCGGGCATCGTGACAGCCTACCTGGCGACCCTGCTGGGCGCGCGGACCGGGCTGCTGGTGTTCGGCTTGGCGGTGATCCTGCTGGCCCTGCTGCTGACTCAGCTCTGGGTCAAGGACACCCTGCCTTGGGCACGGGCCGAAGCGGCACGACATCTACAGGGAGCAAGGCAGCCCATGCCGCGTTATCCGCGCGATGTATCGGCGCAGCCGGGCAGCTGGGAAATCTTCGCCCTCATGTCCTGGCGCGACCGCCGGCTGGCTGCGCTCAGCCAGGCGGGGTTGGTCGAGAAGTTCGTCGATGCGCTGGTCTGGGTCTTCTATCCGCTGTTCCTTTACCGTCAGGGACTCAGCCTGCCGGATGTCGGCTGGGTCATTGGCATCTATGGCTTCGTCTGGGGTGGCTCGCAGCTGTTCACCGGGAAGCTTTCCGACCACGTCGGCCGTTATTGGCCCAACGTGCTGGGCATGTGGGTCTGCGGAACGGGCGTGGCGATGATGCTGCTGGGCCAAGGTATGTCCTGGTGGAGTCTGTCGGCGGCTGTCTCGGGCTTCGGCATGGCGCTGCTCTACCCGAACTTGTCTGCTGCCGTGGCTGACATCTCCCATCCGGCTTGGCGTGGCTCGGCCATCGGCATCTACCGCTTCTGGCGCGACCTGGGCTACGGCATCGGAGCCCTCGGCCTGGGGCTGGCGGCTCACCTCAGCGGCGAGATGGAGACGGCGTTCGGGTTCGTCGCCGTGTCGATGTTCGTTTCCGGTGCGCTCCTTGCCTGGCTGTGTGAAGAGACCCATCCAAGGCTCAATCAGCATGCGACTCAGGAGTGATGAGCCATTTCCCTGATTCAGCCCGCAGCGGCAGCCGTCGGCGCGGATCAGCAGGCCTCCACTGCAGCGTACTGGCACGGATCATGCCGCCTCCCGGCGCCAGCGACTCTCGGCCACCGCGTCGTGGGCGTGCAGACTCTCGGCATGCACCACGCGCAGTTCGAAGGCGTCCAGCCCCGGCTGGCCGAGCAGCGCGGTATGCAGGCGCCGTGCGGCGTCCTCGCAGAACATCAGGTTCTGTCCGTTGGCCAGGGCGAAGGCCTGCTCGTCGGCGCGCTTGACCGCGGTCTGCAGGGCGGTGCCCAGCGCAGCCTCGGCGCGCTCGATCAGCTCGACCAGTGGCAGGTGAGTCGCCTGCCGGCCCAGGGTCACCCGTAGGGTCGCCGTGCTGCGCTGGCTGTGCGGGGTGGCGAGGATGCCGGCGCTGCTGCCCAGCCAGTCCAGTACCGCGCCCGGCTCCAGCGTGCGGCCGGCGAAGTCGGCGGCGAAGCGCCGCTGGATCAGTTGGCGGGCCAGCGCCGCCGAGCACGGGCAGGTCGACGAGTAGCCGATCTCCACCTCCAGCGCCAGGCGCAGGCCCGCGTCATCCAGGCGCGCGTCGACGCTGAACGGATAGCCCTTCCAGCCGGCCAGCGGGCTGACCAGCGCCGGGCGCTTGAGCAGCGCCTCGCCGCGGATTTCCAGCCGGGCGCACGCCGACAGCCCGGCATGGCTGGCAAGGAACTCGTCGAGCACCCTGGCCAGCAGCGCCGGGGTCAGTTCCTCCACCTCCAGGACTTCCAGCGCCAGGTACAGCCGCGACATGTGGATGCCGCGCGCGGTGGCGTCGTCGAGGCTGACCCCGGTGCTGACTCGCGCGGCGATGCGCTGGCCGTGGAGGAGGATTGGCTGGGCGATGCCAGCCATGCCCACGTGCTCCAGCGGCAGCAGGGCAGAGGAGGTTTGCGCGGCGATATCCGGCAGGGTCAGGCTGTTCATCGGCAATCCTTGGTGGGCAGATGGGAGATAATGTTATGTTATAACCCTTGATTGGCCAAGCGCAGCAGTATGCCAATCCGAGGTCCCCGATGGATTCCCGTCTCCCCGTCACGTCCTGTCCGGTTTCCTGGGTGCTCTTGCCGCACCCAGGAAACGCCTGGCCAGGTTCAGCCCTGCAGCAGCCATTCGGGGCGCAGCAGCATGACGGCCCCGAGCGCCAGCATGACCAGGCCGCTGAGGATCTTCAGCCCGCGCCCGGCCTGTGCCGACAGCTTGTGACTGCTCAGGGCGGCCACCGCCGTGGCGACCATCAGCGCGTCGTCGGCGATGTAGCCGAGGATGTACAAGCCTAGGTAGGCGTAGTGGGCCAGCGGCGTCAGGCCCTGCTGGGTCAGTACCGCGGTATAGATCGCTGGCAGGCCGGCGGTGCACAGCAGTTCGATGAAGTTGACCACCAAGGCCAGAGCTGCCACCCCGGCGAGGGCGGGCAGCAGGCTGTCGGCCTGCAGGATGTAGCGTATGCGCGCGTACAGCCCGGGCTTGGCCGCAGCCGGAATCGACAGGGTGAAGTCGCTGCCCGGACGCAGGCCGTCGCGCAGGTTGACCAGGCCGATGGCGATGGCTACGGCGCTCAGCGCCCAGACCAGCAGCGTCGACAGGCCGACCAGCAGGAACAGGTTGAGCCAGGCGGCCATGAAGGCGTAGTAGACCGCGCCACTGACCAGCACGAAGGTGCCGGCGACCAGCGCCATGCGCGCGCGGTCGTGCAGGTGCAGCAGCAACGAGAGCAGGAAAAGCAGCACCCACATGGCGCAGGGGTTGACGCCGTCGAGCAGGCCGAGGGCGAGGGTGAACAGCGGCAGGCCCAGGCGCTCGACGCTGAGGGTGCCGAACAGCCCGCTCTGGACACTGGCGGCTGCAGGCTGACCGTCAGCGAGCAAGGCGAGCAGTTGTGCGCCGCGGTGCTCGGCGTCGTCGAAGCCCACCAGGACTTGCCCGTCCACGACGAAGGTCGGCACCCCTGGCGGCCAGAGCCCAGCCTGACGGGAGATACGCAGCAGATCCTCGCGCGCATCAGCATCACGATCCACTGGGCGCAGCACGATGCGCAGTTCCGGTCGCTCCGCAGCCAACTTGGCGAGCCAGATCTTGGCCGCGCTGCAGTGCGGGCAGCCATCGCGGACGAACACCTCGACGACCACTGGCTCGGATTGCGCCGAGGCGAACGGCGGCGCCAAGCCCAGCAACATCAGCAATAGAAATCGACACAGCAGCAGCTGCAGACCGCGCACATCCCTCATGCGAGCTCACTCCCTTTCAGGCTAGGGACGACCACCATCTTGCCGGCTGCGCTCCAGGCATCGAAGCCGCCCCACGATCTGCACCTGCAGGTAGCCCATGTCGTGCAGGGGGCAAGCGGCGAGGGCGGCTCGGCCGCTCGTCTTGCAGTACAGCACAATCTTCAGATTGCGAGCCGGCAGTGCCGGGGATGTGCCCGGCGTCGAATCCGTCGGCTTCGCGCACGTCGCGCAGTACGTCAACCTCACGAATACGATTGGCCGATGAGTCCCGGTGGCATTCGAGCAAGGCCTCGTACAGCTGCGACCAAGTGTCTCTTACCCCTCTCCATACATACTCCGTGGGGTATTTTTGGTGCAAACTTGATGGAATGTTTTCGCCTAAATATATGTCTTTATTGCATATGTGCTAATACTTGAGACCGGGACCCTTGCTGCTGAAACCTGATCAGTCCGGGTCCGCTGTACCCAACGGTAGAGAGCAAGTCAGGAGCTTTCGCTATGCCGCAAGCCACTCCGCCATCCCCCTGGCGCATCCCGCTGGTCCGCGAGATCGCCGTCATCCTGCTGATCAAGCTGGCCATCCTGCTGACCATCAAGGCGGTCTGGTTCACCGAGCCCACCGTGCCGGAAAACGGCAGCCAGCGGGTCAGCGAGCGCCTGCTCGGCCCTGCGCAACCGCAACCCTTGCCCCTTAACGAGGAGAAGCCGAGATGATCTCGGAAGCCGTCGTCGACCTGTCGCGCCTGCAATTCGCCATGACCGCGATGTACCACTTCCTGTTCGTGCCCTTGACCCTCGGCCTGGCCTTCCTGCTGGCGATCATGGAGTCGGTCTACGTGATGACCGGCAAGCAGGTCTACCAGGACATGGTCAAGTTCTGGGGCAAGCTGTTCGGCATCAACTTCGCCCTCGGTGTCACCACCGGGCTGACCATGGAGTTCCAGTTCGGCACCAACTGGGCCTACTACAGCCACTATGTCGGCGACATCTTTGGCGCGCCGCTGGCCATCGAGGGCCTGATG
>DATCUN010000077.1:0-4813 GCA_036561825.1 Pseudomonas sp. | reverse complement strand
CAAGCACAAGCTCACCAAGCCCTATCACCCGTGGACCAACGGACAGGCCGAGCGCATGAACCGCACCGTGAAGGAGGCCACCATCAAGTCGTTCCACTACCCGGACTTCGATGCGCTGAAAGCCCATGTTCGGGCCTTCGTTACGGCATACAACTTTGCCAAGCACCTGAAGGCTCTACGGTGGCGTACTCCGTTCAAAACGATCTGTGATGCCTGGACTCGAACGCCGGACCGTTTCAAGCTTGACCCGCACCACCTCATCCCGGGACTACACACCTAATCCGCCTTCTTACGGATCCAGTACAGATAGGTGCCAGCCTCTTCCTGCTGCTCGAGCAGCTCGTGGCCGAGGAACAGGCAGAACTTGGGAATGTCGCGGCGGGTCGAGGGATCGGTGGCGATCACCTTGAGCAGGCCGCCGGCCGGCAGGTCGCGCACCTTGTTGTGCAGCATCATCACCGGCTCGGGGCAGTTGAGGCCGGTGGCGTCGAGAATGGCGTCGGGTTGCTGGGACATGAGGGACTCCGCGGAACAGGCCGGCATTGTCGCGCAAAGTGGCGGCGCGGCCAACCGAGCGGCGGCGGACGGACTAGACTTATGGATCAAGCCCGCGCCAGCTGGAGGACGCCACCATGACCCACCCGGACAGTTTCGCCTGCCGCCGCAGCCTTGAGGTCGACGGTCGCACCTACCAGTACTTCAGCCTGCCCGAGGCCGCCCGCAGCCTCGGCGACATCCGCCAGCTGCCCATCTCGCTCAGGGTGCTGCTGGAGAACCTGCTGCGCTGCGAGGACGGCCGCAGCGTGACCGCCGCCGACTGCCGGGCGGTGGTGCAATGGCTGCACAAACGCAGCTCGGAGCAGGAAATCCAGTTCCGCCCGGCACGGGTGCTGATGCAGGACTTCACCGGCGTGCCCGGGGTGGTCGACCTGGCCGCCATGCGCGATGCCATGGCCCGCGCCGGCGGCGATCCGCAGAAGATCAACCCGCTGTCGCCGGTGGACCTGGTGATCGACCACTCGGTAATGGTCGATCACTTCGCCGATCCCAGCGCCTTCGCCGACAACGTGACCATCGAGATGCAGCGCAACCACGAGCGCTACGCCTTCCTGCGCTGGGGCCAGCAGGCCTTCGCCAACTTCCGCGTGGTGCCGCCGGGCACCGGCATCTGCCACCAGGTCAACCTGGAGTATCTGGGCCAGGTGGTGTGGAGCCGCGCCGACGACGGCGCCACCCTGGCCTACCCGGACACCCTGGTCGGTACCGACTCGCACACCACCATGATCAACGGTCTGGGCGTGCTCGGCTGGGGCGTCGGCGGCATCGAGGCGGAGGCGGTGATGCTCGGCCAGCCGCTGTCGATGCTGATTCCCGAGGTGGTCGGCGTGCGCCTGGCCGGCAAGCTGCGCGAAGGGGTGACCGCCACCGACCTGGTGCTGACCGTCACCGAGCTGCTGCGCAAGCGCGGCGTGGTGGGCAAGTTCGTCGAATTCTTCGGCCCCGGCCTCGATCACCTGCCCTTGGCCGACCGCGCCACCATCGCCAATATGGCCCCGGAATACGGCGCCACCTGCGGCTTCTTTCCGGTCGACGGGATCACCCTCGACTACCTGCGCCTGTCCGGCCGCGAGCCGCAGCGCATCGCCCTGGTCGAGGCCTATTGCAAGGCCCAGGGCCTGTGGCGCGAGGCCGGCGACGAGCCGACCTTCAGCGACACCCTGACCCTGGACCTGGCCAGCGTGCAGCCCTCGCTGGCCGGGCCGAAGCGCCCGCAGGACCGCGTCGCCCTGGAGGACATCCGCGCCCAGTTCGACCTGCTGCTGGACCTGTCCGGACGCCAGGCCGAGCGGGATACCGACTTCCTGGTCGCCGATGCCCACTACGGCCTGCATCATGGCGATGTGGTGATCGCCGCCATCACCTCCTGCACCAATACCTCCAACCCCAGCGTGCTGATGGCCGCCGGCCTGCTGGCCAAGAAGGCGGTGGAGCGCGGCCTGAGCCGCCGCCCCTGGGTTAAGTCGTCGCTGGCGCCGGGCTCCAAGGTGGTCACCGACTACCTGGCCAAGGCCGGCCTGACGCCCTACCTCGACCAGCTCGGCTTCAACCTGGTCGGCTACGGCTGCACCACCTGCATCGGCAACTCCGGGCCGCTGCCGCCGCCGATCGCGGACTGCGTCAACGCCAACGACCTGATCGTCAGCTCGGTGCTGTCCGGCAACCGCAACTTCGAGGGGCGCGTGCATCCGCAGGTGAAGGCCAACTGGCTGGCCTCGCCGCCACTGGTGGTGGCCTTCGCCCTGGCCGGCACCACACGCATCGACCTCACCCGCGAGCCGCTGGGCACCGGCAGCGACGGCCAGCCGGTGTATCTGAAGGACATCTGGCCGAGCGATGCCGAAGTGGCTGCCGCAGTCGGTAGCGTGGACGGCGCCATGTTCCGCCGCCGCTACGCCGACGTGTTCAGCGGCGACGCCGCCTGGCAGGCGATTGCGGTGGGCGACGGTGCCACCTATCCGTGGGACCCGACCTCCACCTACGTGAAGAACCCGCCGTTCTTCCAGCACATCAACCAGCCGCCGGCAGCGCTGGCCGATATCGCTGGGGCACGCATCCTCGCCCTGTTCGGCGACTCGATCACCACCGACCACATCTCGCCGGCCGGCAGCATCAAGCCCAGCTCGCCGGCGGGCCTGTACCTGCAGAGCCTCGGGGTGGCCCCGGAGGACTTCAACTCCTACGGCGCCCGCCGCGGCAACCACGAGGTGATGATGCGCGGCACCTTCGCCAACATCCGCATCCATAACGAGATGCTCGGCGGCGAGGAAGGCGGCAACACCCTGCACCAGCCGTCCGGCGACAAGCTGTCGATCTACGCCGCCGCCATGCGCTACCAGACCGAGGGCGTGCCGCTGGTGGTGATCGCCGGCAAGGAGTACGGCACCGGCTCCTCGCGCGACTGGGCGGCCAAGGGCACCAGCCTGCTGGGAGTCAAGGCGGTGATTGCCGAAAGTTTCGAGCGCATTCACCGCTCCAATCTGGTCGGCATGGGCGTGTTGCCGCTGCAGTTCGTGCCCGGACAGAATCGCCAGAGCCTGGCGCTGAACGGCAGCGAGCGGCTGAGCATCCGCGGCCTGGGCGCAGGACTCAAGCCGCGCCAGAAGCTGATCGTGGAGATCCTGCGCGGCGACGGTACCGAGGAGCGTATCGAGGTGCTGTGCCGCATCGACACGGCCATCGAACTCGACTACTTCAAGGCGGGTGGCATCTTGCACCATGTGCTGCGCCAGCTGCTGGCCGGATAGCGTTGTTCGTGGGCCCGCCACCCTCGCGCGAAAGAAACGACTAGCCGAGGAAGTCCGCCACCGCCCGTGCAGCCTCCTGCAGATGCTGCGCGTGGCTGAAACCGGAGGCCTTGAGCGGCTTGAGGTCGTGATCGGCGGCGGCCAGCCAGAGCACGCGAATGGCCGGTGACAGCAGGTAGCCGGCCACCCGCTCGCGGTTGCCCAGCGCGTCGCGCTCGCCCTGCACGATCAGGGTCGGCGTGCGCAAGGCAGCCAGATGCGCGACCCGCGGCTTCTCCGGCTTGCCGGCGGCATGGAACGGGTAGCCGAGACAGACCAGCGCGGCCGGCTGCAACTCGTCGGCCAGCAGACTGGCCATGCGCCCGCCCATGGACTTGCCGCCAATGGCCCACTTGCCAGGCTCGCGGGCGTTCACCTCAGCCCAGACCTCTCGCCAGCAATCGAGCAACTGCGCCTGCGGATTGGGCGGCCGCTTGCCGCCATCGCGGCGCCGGGCAGTCATGTAGGGAAACTCGAAACGCACCACCCGCACGCCGCACTCGGCCAGGCGCTCGGCGATGTCGTTCATGAACGGGCTGTCCATCGGCGCACCGGCGCCGTGGGCAAGAATCAGTCGCCCGCGCGCTCCGGCGACCGGCCCTGACCACAAAAGTTCGGCAAAACTCACGCTAAAGCCCCCATCCGCCTTATGGCTTTGATTTGTATCAACATCTGTCCAAGGCAGTTTATCCATGCTGACGCTGATCTTTTTCCGATCAAGCCCATTAGTCGTGGAACCTCGAAAATGAGCACAGCAAACCTCAGGACTGCTTATAACTACAAGGTGGTTCGCCAGTTCGCCATAATGACGGTGATCTGGGGAATCGTCGGGATGGGGATTGGCGTATTCATCGCCGCCCAACTGGTCTGGCCGCAGTTGAACTTCGACCTGCCCTGGACCAGTTTCGGCCGTCTGCGCCCCCTGCACACCAACGCGGTGATCTTCGCCTTCGGTGGTTGCGCCCTGTTCGCCACCTCCTTCTACTCGGTGCAGCGCACCTGCCAGACCCGCCTGTTCGGCGGACCGCTGGCCAGCTTCGTGTTCTGGGGCTGGCAACTGGTGATCTTGCTCGCCGCCGTCACCCTGCCGCTCGGCTTCACCTCCTCCAAGGAGTACGCCGAGCTGGAGTGGCCGGTCGACATTCTGATCACCATCGTCTGGGTCGCCTATGCCGTGGTGTTCTTCGGCACCATCATGCAGCGCAAGGCCAAGCACATCTATGTCGGCAACTGGTTCTTCGGTGCCTTCATCCTGGTGACGGCGATGCTGCACCTGGTCAACAACATGGAGATCCCGGTCAGCCTGACCAAGTCGTACTCGCTGTACGCGGGTGCCACCGACGCCATGATCCAGTGGTGGTACGGTCACAACGCCGTAGGCTTCTTCCTGACCACCGGCTTCCTCGGCATGATGTACTACTTCGTGCCCAAGCAGGCTGGCCGTCCGGTCTATTCCTACCGCCTGTCCA
>DATCUN010000076.1:0-1872 GCA_036561825.1 Pseudomonas sp. | reverse complement strand
CGCTGCAGCGCCTCGAAGAAAAGCGGCGAGACCTGCACCGGGTCGGCGCTGGATTCGATCATCGCCTTCTGCAACAGATCGCCCTGCAGGGTCAGCTTCAGCTGCAAACCCGGGGGCAGGGCGGGGTAGAACGGCCCCAGCGTGAACGAGAGCGAGTCGAGCTGCAGCCCGTCGCGCAGATCCTGCATCATCGCCATGGCCATCGGCCGCCCGTAAGGCACGCCGCCCATCATGCCCTCGCCACCCTGGCCGTACATGCCCTTGCCTTGCCAGGGATGCGGCGGCTGATCGGGCAGCAGCTCGGGGTCGCCCGGTGTGCTGCCGTCAATCAACGTACGGTGCAGGCGTATGGCTTGGCTTGCAAGATCGTCGAGTCGGTCGATACGCCGGGCATGGTTCAACTCGGTCAGCGGATCGCTGCGAAACCACAGGCTCGCGGCCGGTCGCGGCAACTGGTCGTGCAGTCGGCGCAGCGCGTCTTGTCGGTCCGTCGGCACGCTGCCGGCCACCAGCAGGACACTGGCGTGCCGAGGGGAGTCCACCAGCTCGATGCGCGGGTCCGGCGACAGGGCTTCGCGCACCCATGCGCCGCCGATTCCGACGGCGAGGAAGACCGGTGCCGGGCGACCGGCCGCCAGGCGCTGCAAGAGCGCTACTGCCATCGGAACACCCCCTCACGCCAGGCGTAGACGATGCCCACCGAGAGGATGGCGAGAAACATGCCCATCTCCATCATCGCCTTGGCCCCCTCGGCGACGTAGACCACCGCCCAGGGGTACATGAACATCATCTCCATCTCGAAGGCGATCAGCAGCAGCGTCATCGGGTAATAACGGACGTGGAAGCGACTCCAGGCGTGGCTGTCCGGCTGCCCACCGCCAAGGAACGGTGCGCGTTGTGGCCAGGGCGGCAGTTGCCTCTGCCAGGGGCGCTGCAGGGCCAGAGCGGCTGCCAGCATGACCAGCACGATGATCGAAAGTGTCAGCAGTTCCATGGACGGTGCGTTCCTCGGTCGGTGGATGCGCTGTCGGGCGGCTCGACGCTGCCGCCTGCGATCGCCTGCCGTGTGCCGCGAAGGCAGCGGCGACATGGCAGCTGCCGGTCCCCACTCGGCACGCCCCAAGCCGAGCCGGTGCGCGCCCGGAAGGCCGGCATGCCCGCCTTTGGCGAACGACGGCGGCGCCGCGACTGCTCGGTCTGCTTGCCGCTGAAGGCGAGGATGGCCGCAGCCAACACCGTTTCGGCGGAGCTTCGGCGCCCTGGGCCCTCCTGGCGCGCGGTGACGCCTGGCAGGGCGCTGCATGGCGGCGACCGGCAGCGGGTCGGAGTGTCCCGCATGCCTTGTGCACGAAATGGCAAACAGGTGAGCCGACTTGGTTCCAGCGTTCGCGGCCGCGCAGCCGTGCACCCGGATCGCTGCATCGGCGAGGACCGAGAACGGCCTCGGGCCTGGCGCCGCGCCGCACGGCTCCCGGCAGCACCTGTTCCGACACACAGGCATACACACTGCGCCCGGCGTCATGCAGGGGCCTGGCAAAGTCATGGCCCGTCGCCAGCGGCGTTGATCGAAATCAATGCGTCCCTCGGGCCAAGGTTGCACTTTCCCCGTTTCGTTCCCTGGGCCCCGTGGTGAACCACCCTCCTTCCGACACTCCGGTTCCCCGGATGCACGCGCTCAGTCCGTTGGACGTCCAGGCGCGGGCCGCCCTGGCCGGTGTCACCGGGTCGCTGTCGCCGCAGTCGGCCCTGCTGGCCTGGGTGGACTGGGCGACCCATCTGGTCGCCTCGCCCGGCAAGCAATCCGATCTGGCCGCGCTGGGGCTGGAACAGGCCTCGACCCTGGCCGGCTACTTGCGTGAATGCATGATCGCC
>DATCUN010000075.1:0-1868 GCA_036561825.1 Pseudomonas sp. | reverse complement strand
CCTCATGGGTGCGCGCCACCTCGCGCAGGGTCGCCTGCTGGGCGCGCGCCACCAGCACCAGACGGGTACGCTCGGGATCGGCCAGCGCCGCCACTGCGTCGCGGTACTGCTCGCGCTGCTTGTCCAGCCCGGCCAGCGGGCCGAGGCAGGAGGCATCGCCCTTGCCGGCCTCGAGGAAGCCGCTCCACGCGCCGGGCAGCTGCAGCAGGCGGATGGTGTGCCCGGTCGGCGCGGTGTCGAAGATGATGTGTTCGTAGGCGGCGGTCAGCGCCGAGTCGACCAGCAGCGCGGTGAACTCGTCGAAGGCGGCGATCTCGGTGGTGCAGGCGCCGGACAGCTGTTCCTCCATGCCACGCACCTCGTCCTCCGGCAGGCTGCCGCGCGCCGGGCCGACGATGCGTTCGCGATACAGCTGGGCGGCGGCCTGCGGGTCGATCTCCAGCGCGGCGAGGTTGGCCACCGCCGGCACCGTGGTGATGCGGTTGCCGATGGCGATGCCGAACACCTGGCCGACGTTGGACGCCGGGTCGGTGCTGACCAGCAGCACGCGCTTGCCGCTCTCGGCGAGACGAATGGCGGTGGCGCAGGCGATCGAGGTCTTGCCGACCCCGCCCTTGCCGGTGAAGAACAGGAAGCGTGGCGCGTGCTCGAGAAATTCCATGCGAAGGCTCCGGGGCGGACAACGGTGCAGGCGGTGACGGCACCGTCCATGCAGACCTGCAGCATACGCCGCCAGCCTCCCGCCGCGCCCTGCGCGCCGTCAATCGCCAGAACGACAAAGGGGCGCCCGCGGGCACCCCTTTGTCTGCATACGAGCGCGGCGCGGGGCGGTCAGCCGTTGGAGCAGCCGCTCCCCATCACCAGGTACTCCAGGGTATGCCGCTGGCCCTGGTGATCCTCGTACACCATCTGCACCGGCGCGGGGCCGCAGATATCCGGAATCTCCGCCGGCTGGATAACCCGGGCGATATCCAGATCCATCGAATAGCTGTAGTGCTCGACGTTCTGCAAATCCTGATTTTCAGCATTTGCCGGCCGTTGTTCGGCCGCAACCATGCACGAGACTCCAGTCAGAGCCAGAGCCAGCAGGGTCAGCGCTTTCATTGACAGTTACCTATCGGGCGAAACTTCATCGAGGGGCTTCGGCAGGCCCTTGTGGGACCTGGCGAAATTTTCTTGCGCAGTACTGGAGAACAGCGGCCGGGCAAGCAGCTTGCAGCACACTGCTGGCTTGCCCGTCCGTGTTACTGCCTTTGCCTAGAAGGCGCGGCCATTTTAGGAAAGATGAGCCCGCGCTTACACCGCCAATGCCGACAGGGACTTTTGTCTGATTCGACAACAATGCCCGGCCCGGCACCGGATTCCCCAGGCCGCCTACCAGCGCAGCGGCACCGCGCGCGCCTCGCCGGTCGGCGGGGTGATGATCACCGTGCAGGTCATCCCGGCCGCCAGCTCGAGGCCCTCCGGCAGCGCATCGAGGTGGATGCGCACCGGCACGCGCTGGGCCAGGCGCACCCAGTTGAAGGTCGGGTTGACGTCGGCGATCAGCTCGCGGCTTTCCGGGTTGTCGCGGTCGTAGATGCCGCGGGCGAAGCTGTCGACCTGGCCGCTGAGCTGCTCGCCGCTCATCAGGCGCATCTGTGCCTTGTCGCCGACGCGGATCAGCGGCAGGCGGGTTTCCTCGAAGTAGCCGTAGACGTAGAAGGAGTGGCGGTCGACCAGCGCCATGGCCGGTTCGCCGCGGTTGGCGAAGTCGCCCTCGAACACGTTGAGGTTGGTGATGTAGCCGTCCACCGGCGCGCGCACCTCGGTGCGCTTGAGCTGCAGGCGCGCCTCGTCCAGCCGCGCCTGGGCCTCGAGCAGGTCGG